>CAZFNQ010000046.1:0-2532 GCA_964520375.1 uncultured Candidatus Saccharibacteria bacterium | reverse complement strand
TAGGAAAGTTTCTGGCCTTGTAAAGGGGCAGCATCATTTTAAGGCGGGTATCTTTTAGACTAACTGCTAGATTATTCAAGTCATCTGGTTTAGCAGTTTGCAAACGCTCAAGAATGCTGCGGTCGTGGCGATCAAAGAAGCCGTCGTAGAGTTGCTCATCAACTAAGCGGTCCTTGAGTAGTAAGCTAGTTTGCTGCTGCTGGTCCAAAATATCCAAAGCAGCCCCCACTCGGACCTTCCAATCTTTCATGTTATTAAGTTCTTTGGCATATAGATTAATCGTGCTTTGGTCCAGCTTGAGACGTTGGCGGCTTGTTTCATCAAGTACGCTGAGCGGTGCCACGGCCGGACAACGATTAAATTGAAGAGTTTTAACCGGCAGATGTAGACCTTCTTCATTCCAGCGCCGCTTCCAGGCCTCAGCCAGCTCTTGGGTGCTCAGAGCTACAAACTGCTTTGGATCCTCGCGCAGATTGTATACCAGTGCGCCCCGCCCGTTCGGGTGCTCTGCAATCATAACGGCCACAGTTGTTTTTTCGTATTCACTAGGATATTTACCGGAGGAATATACAAATGGTTGCCCGTTCAAGACCAGTTGGGCGATTTTTTGCTTATCCCGCATCTTCAGCAAATAGCTGAACAATTTTGGCTGCTTTTTATTTATTAATTTAGCGACTTCGATTGAAGCCAGCGCATCACTAAGTGCATCATGTGCTTTCTCATGATCTAATTTATTAAGTGCCACCAAAAGCTCCAAGCGATTGGTAGCTTTGCCCTCAACGTCAACCGGCCACTTTATGCCTTTGGGCCTAAGTGCTCTGGTCATGCGCACCACATCAAGTAAGTCCCAGCGACTACGTTCGTCTTTGTACTGCCATTCATACGGATCGTAAAAATTGCGGTAATGAAGAAAGCGCATAAACTCGTCATCAAACCTGATTGAGTTAAAGCCTACGAAGATTGTTCCCGGCATGGCGGCTTGCTCATGAAATATTTTTAGAAACTCAGCTTCTGTTATACCTTCTGCCAGAGTTTGCTGCGGCGTAATGCCAGTTATTAAAACAGCGTCTGGATCTGGCAGAACATCCTCAGTAATCTTTATAAGATAGTTAATCGGTGGACCAATCGGCTTAAGATCCATGTCTGTCCGCTGTCCGCCGAATTGTACAATACGCGACCAGCGCGGATTGAATCCACTTGTTTCCAGATCATAGAAGAAGAAAGTTTGTTTCATCAGTACTTAATTGAGGCTTTGCCGATATCTAACCGCTCACCCGGCTGCACACCCTTGCGCTCCAGCTCACGCATAATACCCATCTTGCGCATAATGTCGCGCAGTCGTGCAACTGCTTCGTCGCTGGTAAAATCGGTACGCTCAGAAAAACGTTCAATTTTACGTCCAGAAATCACAAAACCTGTCCTAGTTTTGGTAATATTCCAACCTTCCTCATCACTTAGACGCAGCACCGGTATGTCGTTGGTCGGCTTTGACTTTTTAGCTTGTTTTTGCCGCTCCTGCGTTACTAGTTTCTTCATAGCAAATAATAAATCACGCACGCCGGTTTTACTTTGCGATGAGAAAGCCATCACAATTGTCTTATTCGGCACTGCTTTTTTTAGTTCGTCGATTTTGTCATCAACAATGTCTGTATCTAATCCTTCAATCTTGGTCAAAGCAACTATCTGGGGCCGCTTGCTCAAGTCGACGTCATAGTCTTTGAGCTCTTTTTGAATTGTATGGTATGCCGCTGTGACATCGTCGTTATAGATGTCAATTAAATGTAGCAGTACGGCCGTACGTTCTACATGGCGTAGAAATTCATCGCCTAAGCCCTTACCTTGACTGGCTCCTTCAATCAGACCAGGAATATCAGCAAATAGAAATGATGAGTTCTTGTCGACATCAACCACACCAAGATTTGGGCTCAAAGTCGTAAAAGGATAATTGGCAATTTCAGGATGAGCATTGCTAACTGTTGCCAGCAAGGTCGATTTACCGGCATTCGGTAACCCTACGATGCCAACGTCAGCAATCATCTTCAGTTCGAGCATGACTTTTGATTGCTCGCCTTTTTCTCCCTTTTCGGCCAGCCGCGGTGCTTGGCGCGTAGAGCTAGTAAAGTGAGCATTGCCGAAGCCGCCCTTGCCCCCCTTGGCAATAATAGCCTGTTGCTCGTCCTTGGTTAAATCAGCCAAAACCTGGCCGTCCTCATCAGTAATCACGGTGCCGATAGGCACGGCTATCACCAGAGGCACGCCGCTTTTACCATGCTTTTTGGACTTGCCGCCCGCTTGTCCGCTTTCGGCTTTAAGCAATTTCTTGTATCTAAAGGCTGCAAGCGTGTCTTGATTGCGACTGGCACTAAAGACCACGTCGCCGCCGTCGCCGCCGTCGCCGCCGTCTGGGCCGCCCTTTTGAATAAATTTCTCATGGCGAAACGACAATTTGCCATCGCCGCCGTTACCAGCCTCTATAGTCACCATAACCTTATCTACAAACATGCCTATAGAGTACAGATTAGATTAACCAGA
>CAZFNQ010000045.1:0-2643 GCA_964520375.1 uncultured Candidatus Saccharibacteria bacterium | reverse complement strand
GACGGCGCCAACCATACTGAAGCCCAAAAGCAAGCCGAAAAGCAGTCTCAAGCCAGTCAAGCCAAACAAGCATCCTTGGAAAAACTTATTGCCGAGCAAAAATACTTTGTACCAGTTGGCAAAACCCGCAGTAGACGATCGATGAGTCTTATATTAATAGTAGTTGTAATCATTGTTGTCGTTGTTGGCGTTATGTTTATGATGAGCAAATAAGAGAGATAAAATGAGAAAATTAGACCAAAAAGGTTTCACGGCAGTCGAAGGACTCTTAATATTTGTAATTATCAGTATTCTTGCCGGCACTGGCTGGTATGTCTGGCACGCTAATAGGAACATAAAAGTGCCCGTCCCTAATTCATTAACTTATCCCTCGTCAACTAAAACTACAACCAAACAGTCAACACCTGTTGTTGAAAAGAAGGAAGGCCCATCCATCCAGAAAATTACCTATGTAACCACTGGTACACCTGAACAAAAGCAAATTAGCAAGCGTTTATTTGACTTCTACACAGCCTGGAACCAATTGACTTCCTCAGCTAAGCAGTTTTCGGCAACGGCTACGCCTACTAAAAACACTTACTTAACTAAAGCGGCCCAGAAACAGGAGATAGATAATAGTTCTTATGACTTGTTCACTTGTAGTCAAGAAAAGCTTGAGTTATTGGCCATTGGTAGGCCGACGATTACCGGCAACAATGCATCCGTCCAAGTGACAACTACCGACACAGCCGGTAACGTGCAAAAACCAATTACATTGTCCTTGTTAAAGCAAGATTCAAACTGGTATATAGACCATGCAGGCTGCCCGTTTTAATACCTCTGCTAAAATAACAGAGTGCCAATTGATTTATTTGAGGGACTCAACCCTGAACAAAAAAGGGCCGTAGAAACTACTGAAGGCCCACTGCTCATATTGGCCGGGGCCGGCAGCGGCAAGACTAAAACCCTTACGCACCGCATAGCCAACCTTATTGCCACCAAAAAAGCCTCGCCATATAACATCTTGGCTGTAACTTTTACCAACAAAGCCGCCGGAGAGATGCGAGAGAGAGCAGCCAAATTACTAGGGGAAAACGCCCAAAACCGCAGTTTCATGCCTTTTCTTGGTACCTTTCACTCAATCTGTGTGCGCTTGCTCCGGCAAGACGGCGAACATATTGGCATACCCCGCAGTTTTGTAATTTATGATGAACAGGACCGCCAAGCTTCAGTAAAACAAGTTAGCAAACAATTGAACATTGACGAAAAAGCCTTCCCCCCGCGCCTGCTAGCTGGACTAATAAGCAGTGCAAAAAATGAGATGGTGACACCAAATCAATACACCGGCTTTGCCAACTCGCCAGCCGAGCACACCGCCGCTCAAGTTTTTCCGTTGTATGAAAGACTCCTCAAAGACAACTCAGCCCTGGATTTTGATGATTTGATTGGCAAAACCGTAACCATGCTAACCAAAAACACTGAGATTCGCAGCAAATGGCAAAAGCAGTTTGGCTACGTCATGATTGACGAGTACCAAGACACCAACGCTGCCCAGTATAAGCTAGTAAAGCTACTAACTAACAAAGACAATAATATTGCCGTGGTTGGTGATGACTGGCAATCGATCTATTCCTGGCGGGGTGCAGATTTTCGCAACATCCTAAACTTTGAAAAAGACTACCCCAAGGCCGCGATTATAAAGCTGGAACAAAATTACCGCAGCACCAAACACATACTAGACGCAGCCCACAACGTCATCACTAAAAACCAACAACGCTCAGACAAAAAGCTTTGGACAGCGGCTGGTGACGGCCTACCGGTACAGATGCTCCAAGTCCAGAGTGAGCGGGCTGAAAGCGAAGTCATCGTCCGCCGCATCCAAACAGCTGTGGATATTCGCGCTAAAGCCTACAAGGATTTTGCAGTTTTGTACCGCACCAATGCTCAAAGCCGAGCCATTGAGGAAACTTTTGTCCGCTGGGGCCTGCCATACCGAATTGTTGGTGGCGTGCGCTTTTATGACCGTAAAGAAGTCAAAGATGTCATGGCTTACCTAAGACTAATCTACCAACCCCAAGATAGAATAAGTTTTGAGCGCATTGCCAATGTCCCAGTCCGCGGTATAGGTACCAAATCTCTGCAAACTTTCCTTAGTTGGCAAAGCGTGAAAGGCCTATCATTACTCCAAGCACTAGAAACTGTTGGACAATGTCCAGACTTAACGCCTCGTGCCCGACAAGCTCTAGCTGAACTCAGCGACACGCTAGTCAGCCTGCGCAGTGTTATGGCCGAAGCGCCAGTACCAGCCTTAATCGACAGTCTAATCCGCCGGATAGACTACCTGCATTACCTGGATGACGGCACACCGCAGGGCGAAGCCCGCCAGGAAAACGTCCGTGAACTAATTAGTGTTGCCGAAGAGTACCGCGACTTGGGCCTGGCCGGCTTTTTAGAAGAAGTCTCACTAGTTAGCGATCTGGACGGCGTTGAATTTGGTAGTGATTCAGTCACGCTGATGACACTGCACAGCGCCAAAGGTCTGGAATTTCCGGTTGTTTTTATAACTGGCATGGAAGAATCCATTTTCCCTCATTCGCGGGCTCTTTATGATCAGTCTGAGATGGAAGAAGAACGCCGACTATGCTACGTCGGTATGACCCGGGC
>CAZFNQ010000044.1:0-2777 GCA_964520375.1 uncultured Candidatus Saccharibacteria bacterium | reverse complement strand
TATCAGGCTTGGATATAAGCGTTGTATCTGTTGACACTGGGGCTGATAGTGACGTAGTTAACGGTATCAATATCAACAACCTTAGCGGCGGAAATTCGAACGTTACCGAAAACGCCTTAGTTATTGGCACTGGTTGGGATACTGGCCTAAAGATTTCAACTTCAGCAGCAGAGACTGGCATCAAAGTTGCCGCAGGGGCTGCTCCTACGACGGATTTGGTGGTAATTGATAACACCGGACAGGGAGTAGCAACGGCTGGCGTTAATGCTCTACAAATAACTTATATTGGGGGAGCTGCTGCTGTTGAATCTTCTGCCGAGCAGATTGACCTTACTCCAGGGACAACCACTGCCGGGACATGGAACGGCCTAAAAATTGCTGCCGTAGCGCCTACCAACAACATTGCAACGACCGAGAATGGCATTAACCTGACTACCGCTGCCTTCACCTCAATTGCCGGCAACACCACCGCAATTAATGGACTTAACCTGTCCTCAGCAGGAGCCCTCGGCACAAGTACAGCCGGTGGATCAAGTAATATCGTCAACTGGAACGGCCTTGTCATGACCACCCCAACAAATACTCCAAATCTTTCTAGTAGTTCAATTACCACCAATGGCCTAAATATCACCACTGGAGCTGTTACTCAAACAGCTGGAACGGCAACATCGAATGGAATTGATTTGTCACTAGGAACTTTAACCACCGGTGGTACTCAAACAGGTTTGAGATTTGAAAATATAACAGCACCAACTATTGGACAAACGGTAGGTTTGAGGTTTGGAACTGGCTGGAATGATACACATTCATCCACGGCCGCTACTAACAACCTGGCCAATATCTTAATAACTGGAACAACCGCCGGCAGCGCCGCTCAAACATTCACCATAAAAAGTTCCAACAGTATTGCCGGGGCAACCTCTGCTATTCCACTATTTGAAATGAGAGACCTAACTAACGCTAACAATACCCGCTTTTATGGTTTGGCATTAGCCGATGCCTTTATGTCTAGGCAAACATATTTTGGCGAAGAGTTTAATAAGTCTATAGCCACAACAACTGCCACTCTATCCACAACCTCATCTACTAATGCGAGTGTCCGTGGGGATAGCACTGAATTATCACTTGTCTCGGTTGCTGGATCAAGCGCTGTGAGTGGAGTTGCGTCAAGCTCATCAAATGCTGGCACAGCAACATCTCCACCTTTCGAGCAAGTTCTCGCAACAGCAGCAAATGCATCCAGGAGTACTCAATCTTTGTTGACGAACAACCAGCTTATATTCGGCACCGGCGCTATGCCCCAGATTGGAATCAAGTTCCGGCCCAATGTAGCCCCCAGTTCCACCAACCTATACTACGCTGGCATCAGTAACGTAACCACTGCAGTTACATCTGGCAATACCAACACATATGCTGCAAATGCTATGAAAGGTATTTACTTTACTAACTGCACAAACCCTAACGGCACATTTTCTGGCTGTAGCAACGCCTGGTACGGTGCCATTAATGACGGTGTAAATGCTGCTACCACCGTCTCATGCCCGGCTACAGACGCCCAAGGCAGCTCCCCCCAAAGCACCACCTTTATGTACGGGCGCATTGAACCCAGGCGAGATACCTCCGGAACAAGCATTGAAGTCCAGTTCTTTATAGACTACGATGTTTCTAACGGCATCGTAGAAACAGACTGCGGCACCAAAGCCTCGACTACATCGGCCATGGGCAATACAGCCATGACTATGTTTATGGATGCTTTTGCGTCTGGTTCCACTACCTCCAAGCTCGATATCGACTACTTCCGGGTTTACCAAGACGATGCTCCGGCTGCTTCAAATAACCTAACTGACAATGCTTCTAGAGATTCTAGCTCAACTCAATCTAGCCTTAGCACAGACTACTCAAGTGGTTGGCAAACCGATCAGAACTCCTCATCTGGCGGCTCAGCAGGATCAGGCGATGAGCCTCCACTAACGCCCGATTCTGGCTTATTCAGTGATCAAATAGGGATAATAGACTTTACAGCTGCCACATCCGAAGATGCCGTCTTTACTCACGATGTCTACGTACACGGAACCTTATTTGCCGATAAGGTCAAAGCTAATCAGATAGAAGGACTAGACGTCATAACAGATCAAATAAAGAGCTTAAAGGATAAATTAGCTCTGGATTCTTCCGGCAATCAAAACCCAAGTAGCGGCACAAGTGTATTGTCGGCTTCAACTGGCTCCAATATCGATATATCCAACTTATCCGTCCAAACAGCTAGGATAGCCCTAGATCTCTCAGTAATGGGTAATTTGCTGGCGAATGGTTCTCTTACCGTTCACGGTGACGCGACCTTCCTTGGGAGCGTGAGTTTTGGAGGCCACATCTCCACGACAGGCGATAGCCCGTCTGTCAAAGTAGATATTGGTGATGGATTGACTGGTTCGGCGCTAGACACCTCCAAGGCCGATGGTAATGATGTATCAGGGGAGTTATCGGTAGATGTTGGCGATAACCCATCTAACGGTAAATTAATAAGGCTCACATTCAAAAAACCATTTACAAAATCACCACGAGTCCTGCTTACACCCGAAAATGAAGGCGCAGCCGGTGTTCAATACTTTGTCAGCAGTACTAAAGAGGGCTTTACCGTAACTATTACAGGAGGACAGCTCTCGTCCGGCCAAAACATTCTATTTAACTATTTAGTAATTGAATAAGGCAATGCTAAAGAGTATAAGATTTCCTAAATCTAAAAAGCGGCTTGGATTTTTGGCTATTTGTATTTTGGC
>CAZFNQ010000043.1:0-2803 GCA_964520375.1 uncultured Candidatus Saccharibacteria bacterium | reverse complement strand
CTACGTTCCAGTGGCAAACATACAAAAAGTGCCCAAATTGTTGGTGAAGTAATGGGTAAATATCATCCGCACGGTGATACTGCCATTTATGACTCCATGGTTCGCCTGGCACAGCCGTTTTCGACTCGCTATATGCTGGTCGATGGTCAGGGTAACTTCGGTAGTATGGATGGTGATCCGGCAGCCGCTTACCGCTACACCGAAGCCCGTATGACTCGGGCCAGCGAGGCTTTGCTAGAGGATATTGATAAAGAAACAGTACCGTTTAGGGATAATTTTGATGGATCACAGCAGGAGCCGGAAGTCTTGCCGGCTAAACTTCCAAACTTACTGCTTAACGGCCAGGTTGGCATTGCCGTCGGTATGGCCACTAATATACCGCCACATAACTTAAATGAATTAGTAGATGCTACAATTACCCAGATTGATAAGCCTGATGCCACCATCGATGAGCTGATGCAGCATATCAAAGGCCCGGATTTTCCCACTGGGGGAGTAGTTTACGGCAAAGATTCCATTCGTACTGCCTTTGCAACAGGTAGAGGTGGCGTGGTTGTGCGTGGTGTAGCTGAGGTGGAGGAAACCAGTAAAAACAGGCAACGCATTATTATTAGCGAAATACCCTATGCCGTTAACAAGGCTGGGTTGGTAGAGAAAATTGCTGATTTGGTACGTGATAAAAAAATTGGCGGCATATCGGATATCCGAGACGAAAGCTCACGGGGTTCTGTGCGCATTGTGGTGGAGCTTAAAAAGGATGCTTATCCTAAGAAATTACTTAATCAATTATATAAGTTAACACCTTTGCAAACAGCTTTTCATTACAATATGCTGGCACTGGTTGACGGTATTCAGCCACGTGTTCTGGGCCTACAGGACATCATTAACGAATATATTAAACATCGCCAAAACGTAGTCCGACGTCGCACCGAATACGAGCTTAAAAAGGCCCAAGAGAGAGCCCATGTGCTTGAAGGGCTTAAAATTGCTCTTGATCATATTGATGAGGTTATTGCTACTATACGAGCCAGCCAAACGGCCGATGAAGCTCAAGAAAACTTAATTAAGAAGTTCAAACTGTCAGATATTCAAGCCAAGGCTATTCTGGCCATGCAGCTACGGACTCTGGCTGGACTGGAACGTCAGAAAATTGAAAACGAACTTGCCGAACTCTTAAAAATAATTACTGGACTTGAGAAAATTTTGGCTAATGAAAAAGAAATACTTAAACTTATTAAAAGTGAATTACTGGATATGAAGAAGCAGTTTGGTGACGAGCGTCGGACAAAAATTGTCGCCCAAGAGCTTAATAAAATGAGTGATGAAGACTTGGTTCCAGACGAGCAGGTTGTAGTAACACTTACATCAGCGAATTATATAAAACGTTGTTCGATTGCCGAATATAAGCGACAGGGTAGGGGTGGCAAAGGTCGGCGAGGTATGGTGACTCGTGAAGAAGATGTGATTGAGCATGTTGTAAATGCCTCTACACATGACTACTTATTATTCTTCACTAATCGCGGTCGCGTGTTTAGACTTAAGACCTACGAGGTGCCATCGGCCAGTCTTAATGCCAAGGGCATTGCACTGGTTAATTTATTACAACTGCAACCGGATGAGGTGGTTAGTTCAGTTATAAATGTTAGCAAGGCCGACAAAGAGGGTCATTTATTCATGTGTACTGTCCGCGGAGTAGTTAAGAAAACCTTGTTTAGCCAATACCAAAACGTTAGAAGTACAGGGCTAATTGCTATAAATCTGGATGATGGCGATGAGCTGCGCTGGGTAACTATGACTACTGGCAAGGATGAGATTGTAATTTCAACTTCGCTGGGACAGGCCATTCGCTTCAATGAAAAAGACGTTAGACCCATGGGACGCGTCTCTCGCGGAGTACGAGGCATAAGGCTGCGAACAGGTGATGTGGTTATAGGCATGGACATCGTAAAGGCTGGCAGTAGCATATTTGTGATTAGCAAATATGGTTACGGCAAGCGCACCAAGGTAGATCAATTTACACCACATGCCCGGGGTGGTGTTGGCATACGCTCGGCTGTAGTTAACAATAAAACCGGCAACTTAATAGGCGTTAAAACGCTTACCGGCGAAACATCTCAAGAGGTAATTATAATCTCAGCTCACGGCCAAACCATTCGCTTGGGCCTAAAGAATATATCGTCACTAGGACGGGCTACTCAGGGTGTACGTATTATGCGTCTTAACGATAAAGACGAAGTAGTATCGCTTGCTCTAGTAGACAAAACCGAAGAAATTGAAGAAGACGAAATAGAAGCAGACGCCAATATTAAATCTGTTGAATTAAGTAAAGAAGAGTCGAATTAACAGAGAGTAACTTGCTGTAATAAGCACAACTATTGTAGCTAAAGCAGTCTTGCAATATCTTATTTAACAGCGTATTATAAATACAAGCTTTTGAGGTTCTCTTTAGAGTTTGCCTGAAATAATTGGGTGTCTGAGACGAGTACTTAAAAGCGAACTTTAAAAATTGAATAGTGTAAATCAACGTCAGTTCACTCACTAAAATTTCTATGAAATTTTAATTGGGTAAACTTGAATTGTTTTAAAGTCAGAATTTCGATCATTGATTGAATGTTCGACTGATACAGACAAATTCTTTTTATGGAGAGTTTGATCCTGGCTCAGGATGAACGCTCGCGGCGTGCCTAATACATGCAAGTCGAGCGCCCCTCGCCTCTTTTTATAAAAAATTGTAAAAAGTGGTGAGGGGAGCGGCGGACGGCTGAGTAACGCGTAGGAACCTACCCCAAACTGAGGGATAAGC
>CAZFNQ010000042.1:0-3107 GCA_964520375.1 uncultured Candidatus Saccharibacteria bacterium | reverse complement strand
ATTCCTGCAAAAGTTAGGCGTTAAAATTCATGGAATTGGTACTTCTATACTGACCGTCACCGGAACTACGCGTATCAAAAAGAATATCACCTACTCGGCTACTGAAGACCCGATTGAAGCTATGTTTTTTATTGCCGCGGCTGTGACTACCAACTCTCGTCTAACTATCAAGCGGGTGCCTATTTATTGGATCGGTTTGGAGTTATTTAAGCTTAAGATTATGGGACTAAAGATTGATGTGTCAGCAACCTATAAGGCAGATAACGGCGCGATAGATTTAGCCGATATTGTCGTCCATAAACATAATGGTGACTTGGTTGCCCCCAAAGATAAACTACATCCTAACTTATGGCCAGGTATTAATCCGGATAACATCCCTTACTTCGTACCTATTGCCGCCGTTTGTCGGGGACGAACTTTAATCCATGACTGGATGTTTGAAAACCGAGCTATTTACTATACCGAAATGACTAAAATTGGCATGAATGTCGAATTGGCCGATCCGCACCGGATTTATATCCAGGGACCAACCCAGTTCACCAAAGCCGATGTGGTTAGTCCACCTGCCCTGCGACCAGCTAGTTTATTACTTATTGGCATGCTAGCAGCTGAAGGCCTGAGTATGCTCAGAAATGTTTATACCATTAACCGTGGTTATGAAGATTTGGCTGAGCGCTTAAATTCGCTAGGCGCCCAAATAAGCGTCATGCACGATATTTAAATGTCGTCTCAAGTCAGCTGTTGGAAAGCTTGGCCGCTTCTTTGCGGCGAGGCCCAGGGCTCACTAGTGGTTTTACGCAACAACTGCTTGGGATGAAACAGACATTTAATAATCGAAGCCACTTGGACGGCGTCCATTATGTAAAATATAAAGTACATTATTGGCGCATAGAAGCTAAGCGACAGTTTTCTGGTCAGTGAGCTGTGCTCGTCAGGCCAAATGGTCCACATGACATAAAGGGTAATAACCATGTAAGCTCCCAGGAAAAGCTGGGGAGTTTGATAAATAAAACTTAGGAACATGGCATAAATCAGCACCAGTGGTTGGAACAGCATGATTAACTCACCGAAAAACGCCATCGGCAAACGGTACAGCGTTAAAGCCGGGCTATAGCGGCGGCGCAGGTTTCCAATCAGGGATTTGTGTTTAAGTAGGTTCTGAAGGCCGCCCATTTTCCAGCGGTAACGTTGAATCAGCAATTGCTTGAAAGTCTGCACCCCTTCGGTCATAGCCACGACATCAGCGGCATATACTATTTTGTAATGTCGGTTGCCAAGCGCGGCTACTTTCATGCTAAGACCGATGTCTTCCGTCATGGTATCAGCGTCATAAAAATTAACCTGGCGCATAATATCTGCTCGGTAAGTTGAGGCTACCCCGCCGATAATGTATTCACTGTTAGTCATTGAGTAAAACTTTTTGGAACGATAGCCCGCCATATGCTCAAACTTTTGCAGCAGGCCCAGGATAGTTGGCTCATCCATTAAACGCACGTTAGCAGCTACACCGGCGACTTTTTTATTACGAAAGTAAAGGCTAGTACGCATTATTGCCCGGCTCTGTAGGACTGAGTCTGCGTCAAGAGTCATGATTAACTCACCCTTGGCATGGCGCTTAATTGAGTAGTTTAACCCCTCAGCTTTACCAACTCGGTGACGACGATTAATCAGACGGATGTTAAAGTTTGGGTGGGCGTTTTGGTAAGCCCGCACAACCCGAGCGGTGTTGTCAGTACTGGCATCATTGTGAATTATGACTTCAACTTTGCGGTAAGTATTACGGCGAATGGAATCAAGGCAGCGGCTAATGACTTTTTCCTCGTTGCGAGCTGGAATAACTACGCTTATTAGCGGCCGGGGTTCGCGAATTCGCTTAGGTAGGCGCTTGTTACGGCGGAATTGCCAGATATCATATACATTGGCGCCGCCGATATATAGCGCCAAGTGTATAAGATTAATAGTGCCGATGACCAAAAAAATGCCAAATAACCACTGATTTAACATCTCTTAAGCCACCTTTTCTAGATCAAAAACAAATAGGTAGCGGTTCTGATACCATAGTCCGGTACAGGTCTGCAAAGTCAGGATGGGCGGTCCCTGATAGTCAAATAAGCCGGTGTCGCTTGGGTTGGTTACCCGCGAGCCGCTTAATTTATATAAAAATTTGTGTTTGTTGGCTGTATAAACTAAAACTTCAGATCCAGGCTTAATTTGCGGTAATCTTTGAAAAATGTTAGCCAGACTGTGACCGTAGATAAAGGTGTTGCCTTCCCGGTTATTGGCGTAAGGCGTCATGGTGGCGTACTGAGCTTTATCATTTGTTAGTGTCCAGGATCTGGACTGCGGATAATAATAGCCGTCGGTGATAGCCACATCGATATTTAAGCTGGGTATCAGCACACGGATAGGTTTGCCTTGGACGAGTGGCTGGTTAGTTTTTATAACTCTATGGCTGGAGACCAGCGGTTGGCCAAAGGCACCGCTTGCATGTTTAGTCCGCCAATACTGTAACAGGGGTCCGGAGCCAAGTAGCAAGCCGGCCGCTATAAACAATATTCCGATGCTAATATGTTGTCCAATACGCTTCATAATGCAATCAACGGAGGGCCGCCTAAGCGGTTTCCTCCGTTAATAATTCAAACAATAGGTTGCCCTTGTTGTTTATTTAAGCCTTGTATGACTTTTTAGCAATTAAACGTGCCAGCGATGTAACAGTCACGATAGCACCTACAGCCAAACTTACGGTAGCGACTACGGCCATTGCCGTGCTATTACCAGTGTTTGGCAGAACTGCTGCTGCGCCTGCTGCCGCTGATGCACCTAGTACAACTCCACCTCCGTACATAAGCGCCTCCTTTAGGGTTAAATTTAAACTCCAAGGTATTTGTTGACCCGTAAACTTATCAGTTCACTTTGCAACCCCACCAACTGAATCCTTCAACCTGTAATTATACATATTAATGACAGTATGTAAAGTATATTTTATTATTGCTTGTGCTTATTTTTAAGCATATCTGTTATAGGTAGCCTGTTATGATATAATTACCTCTGTTTAAGCGGGATTCGTATAGCGGTTAATATATCAGTTTTCCAAACTGAGGACACCG
>CAZFNQ010000041.1:0-3162 GCA_964520375.1 uncultured Candidatus Saccharibacteria bacterium | reverse complement strand
CCACCGCCTGAAGATAGTGACCAGGCTGGCTGGGCTGGTGCGGTAGTATTAGTATCAAACGTACTGGTGGTGTCAAAGCCATAACTTTGCCACTTGGTTTTATCTATAGAGGTATTGGGCCAGTTAAAAACACTGGCACTGGTATTGGGCATATGATAGTGGTTGTTCTGCCATTTGTTGGTACCGTTGTTCATAAGGCCACAGGTACTGCTATCGGCGCAGTCACCACCAGCCATTAAACCAATGCCGTTAAAGTAGAAGTTATTGTCATGAATATTGTTATTGTTGGCTGGACACTCGGCGTTAGTACACTCACTCCTGGTGTCATCAACCAAGATTATGCCCTCAGAACCAACAACTGTATTGTTGAAAATGTCGCAGCCAAAAGAGTTAGAGATATAGATCTGGCCGCCGTCATAGAAATTACCAGTACCACCGTCATAGTTGTTGCCCTTAGCATAATTGCCAGAAATGGTGCAGGGTCCGCCGGAAATTTCATAGTGTTCCCCAGAACCATGGGTACTGCCGCCGTTGTGGACTAAGATGTTATTAGTAATCTGGTTAAATGAGGCATTGGGATTACTAAGATGAACACCTAGGTCGTTCCACAGTCCATCGCAGCCGTTGTCATGGGAGTAGTTGTTGTTATAAACAATGTGATTGCCCACGGAAATCTTGACTCCGCCGGCCTCAAAGTCACAACTGACTCCTAGACTAGAATTGTTGCCGTAGAATTCGTTGTGATCAATCGTGATATTGCTGTTACCGCCGCTTGAGATACCCAGCGTAGTATTGTCATGAATCTTGTTATCACGTATTTGAGTGCCATTGCCGACTGTTAATCCAACCGGGAAGTTGTTATGTATGTCGGTGTAACGAACTAACCAGTTTGGGGTTTTGCTGCCATCATTCTCAATTGCACCTTTGAAGTCCGTGGCACTAGAACCAGGGCGATAGTTACGAATTTCCATGAGAGCAGTGCCACTGGCACCAATAATGGTGACATTACCAGCTCCACCGCCGTTGAAGGCGAACTGGGTTGATCCACCACCGTCTAAGATTGTGCCAGATTCACCACAATAGGTATCACCGGCATGAGGACTAACACTAAAGCCGCTGTGTATTCCGGTCTTAATTAAGTAGACGGTGCCAGCAGTGTGGGCATTAACTATGCTTTGAGCGTTATCTGAGGTTTGAATCGGAACAGTTGTGGTGCTGGGACATGACGTTGCACCTCCAGTTGATGAGCTAAAAGCTACGGCACTACTCCCCGAAGCGGTAGTATCGGTTACGGTCGTGGCTGGCGCAGTAATGACGCCGCTTTCAAGTTCCTGCGAAACGAAGTTGCCAGCCGCCAGGCTATGAAACAACAGATAAGCGCCGATGGCAGCAAAAATTATGATAAATACAATTGATTGTTTTTTTCTTTTGAAGGGGGATTTTAAACGCCGCGCTGAAAAATTTCTAGATTTGGCAGGTTCATTGTTTTTTTGTTCTACCATTGAATCTTTACATTCAGTCCTACGTCCAATAGACCAAGCTATTTGGGACATCAATTAGTTCTTAGCCACAATACCATAAGCACTAGAGAAGCCGCAATAACTTATCCACATCATCAAACAATTATCTCGTAAATACTGCAAGTCCTGGGAAAATTATTTATTTCACTTAATAATTACTACGTTCTGGCTTGCCGGTAAATGCTAGCATGGTTATAATTCGCACATGAATAAAAAGCCTGGCGGCCGGCAAATACAAATGATTGCCGAATGGTTGGGCAGCGGCTCAATTAACATTTTTGGCTCCCCTTTTGCCGGTAAAGATACACAGGGTCGACGTTTAGCAGAATTACTAAAGGCACCGCTAATTGGCGGCGGAGATATACTGCGTAATAATCCAGGCGTACCAGAACATGTCCGCCAGATTATAGCCAAAGGTAAATTAGCCCCCTCGGACGACTACTTGCGAATAATTACTCCTTACTTAAGCAACCAAAAATTTAGTGGACAGCCACTTATTTTAAGCGCCGTCGGACGATGGCATGGTGAGGAACAATTAGTTTTACGGGCGGCAAAAGCCGCCGGTCACCCAATAAAAGCAGTGATACTTCTATATTTAAATGAGGATGAAGTAAGACGGCGTTGGACAATTGCTCAATCTAAACAAGATAGGGGTGGTAGAAGCGACGATGACATTGGTGTATTGGATGTCCGGCTAAAAGAGTTTAGTAAAAAAACATCGCCGGTAATTGATTTTTATCGCCGCCGTGGCCTACTTATTGAACTTGATGGCAGTGCCACACCAAACAAAGTAACTGAAGAAATTCTTAACCAGTTAGCTGCTCGTTCCAAAAACTAAAGATAATTGTTGCAACAATAGATTTCACAGGTGTATATTTAAGCTATATATAAGGAGGGCAAAATATGCCAAGTGTAGATATTAACTGGTGGGCAGTCATTGTAGCTGTCGGGGTAAACATGGCGGTTGGAGCCATCTGGTATTCGCCAGCTCTGTTCGCCAAGCAGTGGGCTCAATTAGTAGGACGTAAGATGAATGAGATGGGCGACGGAGCCAAGGGATATATCCTAACTACCGCTGGGGCCTTGCTTCAAGTAATAATTTTGCTGCACTTTGTAGCTTTTGCTCGATATTTTTACCCAACCCACAGCGATGTTTCAGTTGGGCTTTTAACTGCCGCCTGGGCCTGGCTGGGATTTGTAGCCGTACCACAGGGAGTAAACATGGTTTTTGCTAATACTCGTAAAAAACTTTGGGCCATTAATACTGGCTATTTCTTGGTTGTGCTGCTCATTAACGGCGTCATCCTGGCTACTTGGCACTAGACTTTAGTCACGGTTTGAGCATTACGGTAAAAGCCTCAGCTGGTATATCGACTTTGCCAAAGCGTTTCATTCGCTTTTTACCTTTGGCTTGTTTGGCTAACACCTTCTTTTTACGTGATACATCGCCACCGTACAATCCAATTGTTACATCTTTTCGGTAGGAGCTTATGTCTTCACGGGCAATGAATTTGCCACCAATAGCTGCTTGCAGACTAACTTTGAATTGTTGGCGCGGAATAACCTCTTTAAGTTTGGCGACTGTTTCTCGCCCAATTTTCTCAGCTTCGCTGCGGTGTACCATAGTACCCAGCGCATCTAC
>CAZFNQ010000040.1:0-3255 GCA_964520375.1 uncultured Candidatus Saccharibacteria bacterium | reverse complement strand
CTGTTCTGATGTGCTCACCTCTATACTTTGACATTGAATACGAAATCAATCCCTGGATGCATACTGACAATCAAATCCAGCCTGACGTTGCCCGCCAGCAATGGCTCCAGCTTAATGGTATTTATGGACAATTGGGTTGGCAAGTTGAGCATATAGAGCCGGTGCAGGGCTTGCCTGATATGGTTTTTACAGCCAATGGTGCTTTAGTCATAGATCACAAAGTCGCCTTGCCAACATTCCGAGCTCCTGACCGTCAGCCAGAAACCGAACTTTTCAAAAAATGGCTTCAAGACCACTCCTACAACGAGTTTTTACAGCCAAAATATGACTTTGAAGGTGAAGGTGACGCTTTAGTCTGGAATGATGTTATCTTTGCCGGTTACCCTTGGCGTACCGATAAACCTGCCCATGCCGAGTTAGCTGATTTTTTTGGGAAGAAGGTCGTCAGCCTGCAACTAGCTGATGCCCGCTTTTACCATCTGGATACTTGTTTGAGTATTGTTGACGAACAGACTGTAACTGTTTGGCCCAAAGCTTTCACGGATGAATCACTAAAAGATATTCACTCTACCGTACCAAATGTCATAGAAGCTAGTGATGAGGATGCGCTCGTGTATGGCCTTAATGCCATGAGTGATGGCAAGAATATAGTTCTAAGCGATAAAGCTACAGGACTGCACGAAATTTATAAACAAAAAGGTATGACAGTATTCCCTACGCCCATAAGTGAGTTCCAAAAGTCTGGTGGCGGAGTTAAATGCCTAACGCTTGAGCTGCGTGATTAACGTTTGCTTGCTCGATTTAGTAAAGCCTGACGGGCTGTAGCAATTTCGTCCCAGGGATGCTCTCCATCGGCATGCTCAATGGTTTTTTCATGACCTTTTCCAAGTAGCAACACCGTGTCGTTGGGTTTAGCCCGATTTATAGCAAACTGAATGGCTACGGGACGTTCATGCACCAAGAACAAATTCTTGTCACGAATTTTGCTTTCGCTCTCCGCACCTTTGGCAATCTCAGCCATTATGGCTTGCCCATTTTCCTGACGGTCATCTTCTTCGCAAACAATGACCTCATCCGCGTATTTGCCGGCCAACTTGCCCTGTAGCAGCCGTTTAGATTTATCGCCACCGCCTAGTGAGCCAAATAGCACAATTAACTTGCCCTTTACCACGGTTTGCATGTCTTTAAAAAGCTTTTCAAAACTATCTGGCGTGTGGGCATAATCGACAATAACCGTATAGTCCTGACCTTCGTCAATCTTAGTCATGCGTCCTTCCACTCCCCTTAGAGATGCAATGCCTTTTTCAATTTGCTGTTTGCTAAGCCCCAGCGTCCTTCCTACACATAGTGCAGCCAAAGAATTGTCCACGTTAAAGCTACCTGGCAAATGACAGGTTATGTGGTACGAATCATCTACTAGCTTAACGTCATATTCGATCCTATCAGAAGCAGATTTTATGTTTGTGGCCCTAAAGTCGCCTTTTTTTACACCATATAAAATTGGGTTTTTAATATCAGTAGCAAATAGTTCTGCACTGGGGTCATCAGCATTAATTATACCGGTTCGTAGACCATTCTTATTAGCATTGGTTAGCTTAAACAGTTTGCGCTTGGCGTCTCTATAGCGTTCAAAAGTTCCGTGATAACCTAAATGTTCATGAGTGACGTTAGTCATAACAGCCACGCTATACGGTACTCCCCACATCCGGTTTTGGGCTAGGCCATGGCTGGTCGTTTCTAGTACCAGCCACTCTACACCTTGACTCTTCATCCATTTGAGCCGCTTCATAAGTTCTGGTACCGTCACATTGGTCATGTGATGAATTTGCGGTTTTATGTTGTCACCCGCCCCGTAAGCTACGGTTGTCATCAGACCCGCTTTATAGCCGGCTTCATGCAGCATCCTGTGAATCATAAAGCAAGTAGATGTCTTGCCATTAGTGCCTGTTACACCAATAATTTTAAAATTCCGAGCTGGAAAACCATTAACGCTGTTAAGCAAAACAGCTTCAGCCAAATGGCCATATGGCTCAATAGTCGGAAACAACCCTCCCGGAATAAACTTCTTAACTATCGTTCGAAAACCCATTGTCTAAAGTATACTAGAACCGCGTGAGAATTTTAGGGATAGAAACCAGTTGTGATGAAACGGCGGCGGCCGTGGTTGAGATAGATAATAATCTAAAGTGCAGTCTGCTCAGTAATGAGGTGGCCTCTTCCATAGATTTGCATATTCAATACGGCGGGGTGGTGCCGGAAATCGCTGCCCGTAGTCAAATTGAATATATTATCCCTGTTATTCAGGCAGCATTGATGCAAGCCGAAGTCGATTGGCCTAATATTGATGGTCTAGCTGTGACGTATGGTGCCGGACTAGGTGGCAGTCTATTAATTGGAGTTTTGGCAGCTCGTACACTGGCAATTATTAAAAACAAACCCCTGTACGCCATTAATCACGTTGAAGGTCACGTCTATGCTAATTTTTTGACTCAGACTTCTCTGCCCTCTTATTCACTACCAAAAAAATCGCCAAAATTTCCTATGTTGGCACTGATTGTCAGCGGCGGTCATAGCCAATTAGTGATGTTTAGAGATCATTTTGATTACACGCTACTTGGTCAAACCCACGATGATGCAATTGGTGAGGCATTTGATAAGGTAGCAAAAGTCTTGGGCCTACCCTACCCTGGCGGTCCAAGCATTGACCAAAAAGCGCGACAAGGTGACCCGAATAAATACCAACTGCCTAAAGCTAAAACACCTGGCAAATATGATTTTAGTTTTTCTGGACCCAAAACAGCTGTTTTACGGCTGGCTCAGCAAATATGCGGTAAAAACTATGATTTCCCTTCTTTCAAGCTCTCAGAGCTGCTAAATGAGGCTCAGAAGGCCGATATTGCTGCTAGTTTCCAGCGTGTAGCCATAGAGACGGTCGTGGATAAGACTTTCCTGGCATATGAAGAATTCAATCCTGCCTCTGTTGTCATAGCCGGTGGTGTGGCTGCTAGCTCTGAGCTACGACGACAACTTTCGGATCGTCTCCCCTTGCCCATTACCTATACTGACCCGCGTCTTTGCACGGATAATGGCGCAATGATTGCCACTCTTGGCTGTCTCAAAGCTAGCCTAAATCAACCCCTAGCCGACCCCTTAAACTTAGGAATAGTACCTAATCTTTCTATGTAATATTGGCTGCTTTATGTCAATATTGCAATCCTTATGCTTTGTGGCGTATGCTGGCTACGAAAACAAACA
>CAZFNQ010000039.1:0-3554 GCA_964520375.1 uncultured Candidatus Saccharibacteria bacterium | reverse complement strand
AACCGCGTCCCAAACGTGCCGCTTGCCAAGTTCAAACGTACCAAAATAATTGCCACTATTGGGCCAGTCACTAATACCTACGAGGCTATTGAGCAGCTCATTAAAGCCGGTGCCAACGGTCTGCGCCTTAATTTCAGCCACGGCAGCGAAGCCGAACGCGACCAGCAAATAAAATGGATTAGAAAAGCCTCTGAGCAATCCGGCAAACCAGTGTCAATTATTCAAGATCTACAGGGCCCCAAATTACGACTGGGGGACTTCGAAGGCATTATTAACGTCGCTCATGGCCAAAACCTGAGCTTTGGCTACAAGGCCGACTACGCCCGGTCCGGTATTATCCCGACCCAACACGATTTAAGCCAGCACGTCAAACGCGGCGAACGGCTTTATCTCTATGACGGTAAGATGCGCACCATTGTTACCAGCGTAAAAGACGGCGTGGTCCATGTTGAAGCCAACAACAACGGTATTTTAATTAAACGAAAGGGAATAAACCTGCCTGATACCAGTTTTGAAGGCGACATTATTACCACCAAAGACCGAGGCGACATTGCCTATGGCTCAGGCAAGGACATAGACTGGGTAGCACTAAGCTTTGTCCAATCAGCGCATGACGTCGAACACCTAAGAAAATCTCTAAAAAGCTACGGTAGCAGCGCTAAGATAATTGCCAAGATTGAAACCCCGGCCGCCGTTGAGAACATAGACGAAATTATTCAATCCAGCGACGCGGTGATGATTGCCCGCGGCGACATGGCAATTGAAACCAGCCCGGAATCGGTACCAATCGCCCAGCGCAACATCATAAGCCTGGGACTCAAATATGCCAAACCAACGATTGTGGCCACCCAAATGCTGGGCAGCATGACCGAATTCCCAGAACCGACCAGAGCCGAGGTGTCAGATGTAGCCACAGCCGTAATACTGGGCACCGACTGCGTGATGCTAAGCGATGAAACGGCCAACGGCCGCTATCCGATTGAATCGGTTGAATTTATGAAGCGGGTTATCCGCTACACTGAGATTAACAATCCAGTTAAAGTAGATTATCCTAATGCCCCTCATGAACACAGCCGCCAATCGGCTGTTTCCTCAGCCGTAATCGAACTGGCGAATAATGTCGGCGCTCGGGCGATAGTGGCTGAAACCAAATCCGGCGCCACCGCCATGCAAGTTGCCTCTTTCCGCCCAACCATCCCCATAATTGCCGTTACTTCAGACAAACGCACGGCCCAGCAACTGCCAATCGTCTATGGGACTAAAAGTTACCTGCGGCCAGCCGACAGCCATGCCGCCACCAGGCTAACTAACTGGCTGAAGGACAACAAAGTCCTAAAAACCGGCGATATTATTGTCACGGCTTCCGGCCAATACCCGGGCGTTGTAGGAACGACCGATACAATAAAGGTCCGGATACTATAAAATATAGTCACTATGGCGTTTGATAAAAAAACTGTCAGGGACATTGACACTCACGGCAAGACTGTTTTAGTGCGCACCTCACTGAACGTGCCAATTGAGAATGGAAAGGTAGTTGACGAACTTAGGCTCAAGTCTGCATTGCCGACGCTGCAATATTTAATAGAGCAGCAGGCCAAAATAGTACTAATAAGCCACCACAGCAAAGACGGCCAGAGTTTAGCCCCGGTAGCCCCAGTATTATCTAAATTACTAGGACGCAGCGTCCAGTTTTTACCCGAATCTATCGGTCCCCAGGTAGAAGCCGCGGTCAAAGCCCTCCAGCCGGGCGGAGTGTTGATGTTGGAAAACCTTAGGTTCCATAAGCAGGAGGAAGCTAATGACCCAGCCTTTGCCAAACAATTAGCGGCACTTGGCGAAGTCTACGTTGATGATGACTTTACCGCCACTCACCGCGAACATGCTTCAATCGTCGGCATACCAAAGCTACTGCCGGCCGTAGCCGGACTGCAAATCGAGCAAGAAATAACTACACTCACCAAAGCCATGGATAACCCCAAGCGGCCGCTGCTAGTAATTATTGCCGGTGCTAAAATCTCTACCAAAATAGATTTTTTAAATAATTTTTTAGATAAAAGCGAGGCGCTATTTATTGGCGGCGCCATGGCCAACACCTTTATAGCCGCTAACAAACTGCCAACTGGCCAAAGCCTGGTAGAAACCAGCCAAATACCGACCGCCCAGAAAGTAGTCCAGGACGCCAAACTCCTCGGAGTCAGCTTATACCTGCCAATCGATATTGTCGTAACCGACAATGTAGATCAAGCCAGCAATGTCCATACCGTAGCCGTTAACGCTGTCGGCCAAAACGACATTATTGCCGACCTCGGACCCGAGTCCGTGGCTCAAGTCCAGACAGCCCTTGACAAGGGCGGGACGGTTATTTGGAACGGCCCGCTGGGCATCACAGAAAAACCAGCCTTCGCCAAGGCCTCCCAAGACCTAGCCAGACGGATTATTGCCAGTGGCGCCACCAGTATAATTGGCGGCGGCGACACAGCCGCCTTCATAGATAACGCCGGCCTGCATGATCAGTTTAGTTTTGTATCAACCGGCGGCGGTGCCAGCCTGGAATTCATGAGCGGTAAAAAACTACCAGGCGTAGAGGTTTTGCAAAACAAGGGCTAATTAAGCTAAGCTATAGTACAATAATAGCCATAAGCAATAATCTGAAACAACCATGAAAAGACTGCTAATTGTCGGCAATTGGAAAATGAACCTGGACAGTGCCCAAGCCAGCCTGCTGGTGCATCGCCTGCAGGAGCGTATTAAAATTCACCGCGATATTGAAGTTGTACTTGCTCCCAGTCTGTTAACACTTCAGCCCCTGAGCCTGCAAATTGACAGGCGCAAATTCCGCCTAGCCGCCCAAAACGCGTTTTTTAAAGACGCTGGTGCCTTTACCGGCGAAGTGTCATTTACGATGCTGCAAGACCTGGTGCACTATGTCATCATCGGCCACTCCGAACGGAGGATGTACTTTAACGAAGATTTACCGATAGTCCGTGACAAAGTGGCAGCCGCCATAAGAAACGACATAAGCCCGATATTATGTGTCGGTGAAACCCAAACCGAGCGCCGCCAAGGCGAAACCCAGCAAGTCTTACACGACCAAGTAACCACGGCTCTGAGCAACATAACCAGCGAGCATATAGCCAAGGTAGTCATTGCCTACGAACCGGTCTGGGCTATCTCCACCTTTGGGGGCATATTGGCTAAACCCGACGAGGTTAAAAAGGAAATGGACTTCATACGACTACAAATAAGACATCTGTACGGAGAAAAAGCCTCCAAGGCTGTCAGGGTTTTATACGGCGGTAGTGTCGATGACCAAATTGTCCGAGGCTACCTGGAAATTGACGGTTGTGACGGGGCCTTAGTCGGAGCGGCTAGCTTGAACTATCAAAAATTTGCTGGCATTGTCGATGCCGCCGATAGACTGCAAACTGAAGGACTGGCTAAAGATGGCGGACAATGACGAACCAACCAGCAAAAAAGTCTTTGACGTAACCAAACCCGGTAAAACCGTTGCCCCGGCTGGTTCCCGTCCGGTAATTATTGGCCATAAGAACATG
>CAZFNQ010000038.1:0-3555 GCA_964520375.1 uncultured Candidatus Saccharibacteria bacterium | reverse complement strand
GTCGTAACCCCCGCTCAACCGTTGCAACTGTCACGGAAATTTACGATTATTTACGACTATTATTCGCCCGAATTGGCATCCCGCACTGTCCGATTTGTGGCAAGCCGGTCACCCGACAAACAACCGCAGCTATTGTAGATCAAGTCGCAAAGCATCCTAAAGATGCCAAGCTGATGATCTTAGCACCTGTGGTCATAGATAAAAAAGGAGCTTTTGAGCACATTCCGGAACAATATCAACGGGCCGGCTTTGCCAGGGTGCGAGTAGACACAGTAGTTTATGCACTCGATGAATTTCCGCAGCTCGATAAGAATTATAAACATACCATCGAGGTTGTAGTCGACCGTGTCATCAATAATGAAGAAAGCCGGGGGCGGTTAAGCCAGTCGGTCGAACAGGCACTCGATATTGCCGACGGCAAAGTAGCAGTTCTTAACGCCGATAGCAATGAACTGGCTGCTTATTCTTTAATGTATGCCTGTATTGATCATCCCGATGTGGCTATTCCAGAACTTGAACCACGCACTTTTAGTTTTAACAGCCCCCACGGCGCCTGTCCGGTTTGTACTGGGCTGGGATCTCGCTTAGAGGTTGATCCTGAGCTGGTAATCCCCAATGGTCGTCTGACGATTGCCGAAGGGGCCATCCGCCCTTACAACCGTATCAATGTAGACAATTGGTACATCAAGAAACTCCAGGCAGTTGGCGACCACTATGGTTTTAGTCTGCAAGTGCCAACATCACAACTCAGCGAGCAACAACTCAACATGATTTTGTATGGCACTGGCAACGAAAAATTTCGGGTTAACTTAGGCTTAGGTCGCTCGTTTGAAGCTAATTACGAAGGCGTTATTCCAAACCTAGAGCGCCGCCACCGCGAAACTGAAAGTGATTTTATCAGGCGCGACATTGAACGGTTTATGCAGGAACGTCCTTGTCATGCCTGTGAGGGACGGCGGCTTAAACCAGAAGTCTTGGCCGTAACAGTTAACGACCATTCAATAATAGACATTTGTGAATTGTCTATTGACGACGCTGTGTCCTTTTTTAGCTCCGTCAAACTTAATGACAAGGAAGCTAAAATTGCTCACCAGATTTTGAAAGAGATTACAGCCCGTTTGCAATTTCTCAAGGACGTTGGTCTTAATTACCTTAGCCTGGCCCGTAGCGCAGTTACGCTATCTGGTGGCGAAGCTCAGCGAATTCGGTTGGCAACCCAGATTGGTTCCGGGCTGCAGGGCGTGCTGTACGTACTTGACGAACCATCGATTGGTCTTCATCAGCGCGACAATGCCCGCCTGATAGCCACCCTTAAACACTTACGCGACATTGGCAATTCAGTACTGGTGGTAGAACACGACGAAGAAACTATCCGCACGGCTGATTATCTGATTGATGTCGGTCCTGGCGCTGGCATCCATGGCGGTGAAATCGTAGCCGTTGGCTTACCGCAGGAGGTCGCTAAAGATAAGAAAAGTATTACTGGACAGTACTTGTGCGGTATTAGGAAAATCCCTTTCCCTAAAAAACGTCGGCAGAGCAATGGCAAATCATTGATTATCCGCGGTGCCCGCGAAAATAATTTAAAGAATATCGACGTCGAAATACCGCTCGGACAGTTAATCGTGGTAAGCGGTGTGTCCGGTTCAGGCAAATCCAGCCTAATTAATGACATCCTGGCCAACGAATTGTCGGCTAGACTGATGCGGGCCAATGTTGTACCGGGCCGGCACGAGGACATTGAGGGCATTAACCAGCTAGACAAAGCAATCATTATTGACCAGTCGCCGATTGGACGCACCCCTCGCAGCAACCCAGCTACTTATACCGGATTGTTTACACCAATCCGCGAACTCTTTGCTGCCACACCAGAAGCCAAAATCCGAGGTTACAGCCCGGGGCGTTTTAGCTTCAATGTACGCGGTGGCCGCTGTGAAAATTGTTCGGGGGATGGAATTATCAAAATTGAAATGCATTTTTTGCCCGATGTCTATGTACCGTGTGAGGAGTGCAAGGGGAAGCGTTACAATCGTGAAGCATTAGAGATTCATTACAAGGGTAAAACGATTAGTGACGTCTTGGAAATGACCTGCGAAACGGCCTTAGAATTTTTTAGCAACATTCCGGCAATTGCCCGCAAACTGCAAACCATGGTTGACGTTGGTCTGGGTTATATCGCTCTGGGTCAACCGGCTACTACCTTGTCTGGCGGTGAAGCTCAACGCGTCAAGTTAGCTACTGAATTGTCGCGCCGTGCCACCGGCCGCACTTTGTATATTCTCGATGAACCCACCACCGGTCTACACATGGCCGATGTCCAGAAACTGCTGGAAGTTTTACACGCTCTAGTGGACTCCGGGAACAGCATGATAGTGATTGAACATAACCTAGATGTCATTAAATCAGCCGATCATATTATTGATATGGGTCCGGAAGGCGGTGAAGCCGGCGGTGATGTTATTGCCACCGGAACACCTGAGCAAGTAGCTAAAAACGCCAAGTCATACACCGGCCAGTTCCTAAAAAAGGTATTTTAAAGTGTCCGACGCTCAGCAGCGCATCCAAGAAATGCTACGACCTTTCGAACTTGAGGCAGCTCAGGATGTTCTAGCTCGTGATGTGGCCCATGTACTTGATGATTCCTCAGTGCCAGAAGAGGCGGCCATCGAGCGTGTTGGTAAATTTATTATCTGCTCGGCGCTTAGCTGTGATGACGTAACGGCCGAGGGAGCTTTATCCAGTACTATTCGCAGTAGTTTGATCAAAGTGGGTATGGACCGTGGTAGAGCCCGCGATTTTGCCGATGCTATTACCTTGCCAGAAGTAGCAAGAGCTGTCTTTAAAAATCCAGCTTACAATGACCTAGACGTGGATTCATTTATTCGTTTAGTCCTTGGATCCAAAACACCCGATGCACCATCAGATACTGACGACAGTCGCAACCTGGCCGAATTTATTCGTCGTCACAGACTCTAACGAGTCTTCTCAGCTTTGCTCAGGTACAGTTTTACCAAATGATAAGCAGATGGTCCAAAACTGATTGCCATGGCGAATAAAATAGCTGGAAGCAAGTAGCGGTCAACATTAGGTATGCGGCTGCCTAACCAGGCGCCCAGCAGAGTTACACCTGCTCCCCAGACGGCAGCTCCCATGATATTGAATTTATTAAACTTTCCCAGCGGCATCCTGCCCATGCCGGCGACGACCGGAGCAAAAGTCCGTACTACAGGAATAAAACGTGACAGGAAGATAGTCTTGCCGCCGTGCTTTTTATAAAATGCCTCGGAGCGTTCTAGGTACTCTCGCCTAAAAAGTATGCCATTGGGTTTACTGAACAGGCGCGGACCAAACTTTCTCCCAATTCGATAGCCCGAATAATAACCGGCTACAGCTGCAGCGACAATCAATAAAATAAGCCAGCCGAGCGGTAATTTGCCTTGGGAGGCGAAAAAGCCGGCGCTGAAGAGCAAAGTGTCCCCTGGTAGAAAAAAACCAAGCAGCAAACCGGATTCGGCAAACACAATCGCCGTGATAAGCAATAGTCCGCCACTTTCG
>CAZFNQ010000037.1:0-3615 GCA_964520375.1 uncultured Candidatus Saccharibacteria bacterium | reverse complement strand
GGCTCTCCTTGGCATCTATGATACCTTAGGATGCCCTTGGCGTACCAGCTTGTAACAAACTATCTTTAACTAAGTATGGCGGCTTTGGACAGCAAACTTGAAACTAGATTTTCCAACTCAGCTGGCGACATGGTATTTACACTGTCATCAAAAACAGTTATTACGATGTCATAAGGCTTTTTAATTGCTGTGGCCTTTTGTCGGATAGCAGCGTAGATCCGGCGTCTTAGCCGATTACGCCTAACCGCCGATTTCTCAACTTTTTTACTTATGACCACAGCGACTCGATAGTTACTGCGCCGAGCATTCAAGTGATAACGAATAGCTAAAGACTGAACTCGAACAGTCTGTCCGTGCCGATAGGCGTGTCCCAGACTGCCATAGCCATGAAATCTGTGCGTTCTAGAAAGCATACTCAAAAATAATAACCGATTGTTAAGCGGATATATTGCTGCGGCCTTTAACGCGCCGGCTCTTAAGTACTCGCCGACCGGCTTTAGTGGACATGCGCTTTAAAAAACCATGCTCTTTAGCGCGGTGACGTTTTTTTGGCTGATAAGTACGTTTAGGCATAGTGGTAATAATAGATGCTCTGGTACAAATTACCAAACATAATACTTAAAAATTAGACTTATGAGCCTTATTGCTAGTGCTAAGTCAAATTAACAATGTTTACCCAGCTACTTTAACTAACTTATCCACCAAACATCTGGTATTGTCCACATATTACAAGATAGCAGATGGAGGTGTGCATAACTATGTCTCTGTTTGACTAGTTTTTTATTAAGCATTTATTTTATGCCTGTGAAGTTGTGGAAAACTAACTAATTTCTGTATAGTTAATATTAACGCAATTGCAAAAAGGAGTGAGGGGATTTATGCAAGACGGGTTATGGCAGGCAGTGCTCGGTGAAATCGAACTTTCGGTTTCGCGGGCTAGCTATATTACCTGGTTTAAAAATACTCGGCTACTTAGACATAAAGATGACATATTAGTTGTCGGCGTCCCCAATGTTTTTATAAAACAGCAGTTGGAGAGAAAATTTGACCAGCTGATTGCCGATACTTTGAAAAAAAATGGCGTTACACCACTTAAAATAGAATATAAGATTCACTCAACAGTTAGTTCCATTCACAGAAAAACAGATGATAAACCGGTAATTTTATCCCAAACTACTACCAGGACGAAGCCCACCAGCACGCTAACGCATACTTACAGACAGGGGTTAAACGAACGCTACACTTTTGAAAATTTCGTGGTTGGTTCGGGCAATGAATTGGCATATGCTGCCTGTCAGGCTATAGCCCAAAACCCTGGAACTAAATACAACCCGTTATTTGTCTACGGTGGAGTCGGTATCGGTAAAACTCACCTAATCCAGGCTGTTGGGAATGCCATATTGGCTAAAAAACCCTCAGCCCACGTCGTTTACATTTCCTCAGAGCAATTTGTTCAGGAGTTTTTGGATGCCATCCGTTACAAAAAGAACACTGACTTTGCCGGTTATTACCGCAGCGCAGATGTATTAATAGTTGACGATATGCAATTTATAGCTGGCAAGGAAAAAACCCAGGAAGAGTTCTTCCACACTTTTAATGCCCTGCACCAGGCCAACAAACAAATAATAATTAGCAGTGATAAACCACCGAAAGAAATTCCTACCCTTGAAGAAAGACTACGATCACGTTTTGCTTGGGGTATGAGCATTGATATGCAAGCGCCAGATTTTGAGACCCGCTGCGCCATTATCCAAACTAAGTCGGTCGTCCACCGCATCCGTTTGCCCCAAGCCGTGGTCGAATACTTAGCTACTCACGTTCAGACAAATATTCGTGAGCTAGAGGGTGCTCTAAACCAGTTGTTGGCCTTTTGTGAAATGCGAGGTCTTGATCCAGATTTAGCAATTGCTACTAGTCTGCTTGGAGCTGGCAAGTCCCGCCCCAAGCACATTAATGCTAAACAAGTAGTTGAGCGTACTGCTCGCCACTTTCAAATAGCGTTGGAAGATATCTTAGGACCCAAGCGAGATAAAGACATTGTCGTGCCGCGGCAAGTAGCTATGTATATGCTTCGTAGCGAGCTGCATCTTAGTTTTCCTAAAATCGCCCGCGAATTAGGCCGTAAAGACCATACTACTGCTATCCACTCGGTTGAAAAAATAGAAAAAGAATCAGCCATCGATGCTGATATACGTGCTGCTATAGCCGAAATTAAGGACAGACTCTATGCATAAAGTTGTGGATTACTTACTGAATCCTGTGGTAAAGACCATGGAGCTAGTGGTAGTTATAACCAGCTTGGCGGAAAAGATATTTTTGGCAGTGCTTAACCGCGCTACTTATACTAAAAGTATGCACAGGAATAGCCCCCCTTTAACCACACTTAAATATCTGAATCTCTATCTGTATTTTGATAGCTTATCCACTTCATCCACAGGGCTTTCTACTAGTACTACTAATTTAATACTATTTAGGAGTAGTTAATATGAAATTGCAAGTTACCCAAGAAAACTTAAGCAAGGCCCTAAACACTGTGGCTAGAGTAGCCAATTCTAAAAATACTTTACCAATATTGTCCAATGTTATCTTAAAAACCATCGGTACGCGTTTGAGTATAGCTGCTACCAATTTAGATATAGCCATTACTAGTTTTGTTGGCGCCAAAGTCAACAAAGAGGGTGCCATTACAGTACCGGGCCGACTAATGCAGGACTTCGTTAGTAGCTTGCCAAACGGGGTTATAAATCTATCACTTGATGATTATAAACTTCATATTGAAACCGAAAAATATCAATCAATCATAAACGGTGTCTCGGCAAACGAATTTCCAGTAATGCCAGCTATTAGCAAAGGCTCAAAATGGTCAATCTCAGGAGATATTATAAAAAACGGCCTTCAACAAGTAGTTGTAGCTTCGTCCAATGACGAAGCCCGCCCGGTGTTAACAGGAATATATCTACATAGCCACGAAGGTAAACTTTACGCCGTTGCCACTGATAGCTACCGCTTAGCAGAGAAAGAGTTAACTAAAAGTGCCCAAGAAGTTGATTTGCTGGTGCCCGCCTCAGCTATGCAGGATTTACTAAGAATTTTAAGCGACTACAGTGAAACCGTTGAGATCATACATGATGACCAACAAGTATTATTTAAGGCTGGCGATACAGAGTTGGTCACGCGTCTAATTGAAGGAAATTATCCAGATTACCGCAAACTTATTCCTAAAACCTTCGCTACTTCTGCCACAGTCAAACGTGCAGATTTTATAAACATTACTAAGGTTTCCAGCCTATTTGCCAGGGAAAGTGCTGGTAGTATTACCATAGCTGCCAGTGAGGCTGATAAACAAATTAGCATACGCTCAGTGGCGTCCCAGCTAGGCGAAAATACCGCCAGCGCAAACGGCAAAGTTACTGGCGAGGGGGATATAACTCTTAACTCCAGGTATTTGCTGGATGCCTTAAATGTGCTCAGTGCCGAGGAAGTTACGTTTGGTTTTAATGGCAAACTTGAGCCATGTGTACTAAAAGAGGCAGGCGCAAAAGATTACACCCATGTAATAATGCCTCTTAAGAGCTAGACGCGCATTAGTTATACAATAATAAAATAGATGATTAC
>CAZFNQ010000036.1:0-4351 GCA_964520375.1 uncultured Candidatus Saccharibacteria bacterium | reverse complement strand
GCGCGTCGTTCGGGACGACGAGGTCGGAGGTTCAAGTCCTCTCACCCCGACCATGGATTTTAACTCTGTTGTTAAGTTATGACATACATCGTACAAAGTACGATGCGTTTTATTGGTACATTGTTTTGGAGGGTAAAAAGGACTACTATTTAAATAAATAATTTCAATTCACAAAAAAATGGAAAACAATCAACCGCCATCTGCCGATAATCAATCTCAGAGTACTCCACCAAGTTTAATAAATCCTAACTCTGTTATGTCTCAAACGGAAGAACCACAACCAACCACAAGTACATTGCCTACTGATACCACAAACTCTGCTAGCACATATTTAACTGGCTCGCAGATGCAACAAATAAAAGTTCCATTGCCAGTTGGTATATATATAATTGCAGGCTTTAATTTAATTGGCTTTATAGTAGGCTTCTTTGACACTTCGCAGAATAGTGCCCTTTATACGATTACATTATTCATAGATTTACTTCTTGCGATTGGGCTACTGTTAAGACTAGAAGCTGCACGAAAAACATTTATGTGGCTCACAGGAATAACACTGTTTTTAACTTCTGCAAGTTTTTATTTACTATTAAGCCTTCAGCAAAAGATACAGCTCTCAAAAACAAATTACGAAGCTGCTATTAGCAAACTAGACCGATCAAAACTTACAGAAACACAAAAACAAACGCTTAGTACACTGCAAGCTGCTATAACTGTAAAAGAAAAACAAGCTGGTAAAGCTGTTACATTTACATATATCAAGCTAGGCGCAACTGCTGTAGAAACTATAGCTGTAATGGTTTATCTTACAAGACCCAAAGTCAAAGAGGTTTTTCACAAACTTGAGACTTAGTGCTTCAATGGGAAATCTATTCTAACTTGTTTGTAAATCAAATATCCTAAAATAATAAAGCCGATTATTGCAAACGGTGCTATTACGCGCACTACTTTTGACTTCATAATGCCTACTATCAGGCCATACATTGCTGCGCCAGTTATCCAGCCCAGCGTTCTATTGTCGTTGCCAGCCGCCCATCCACCTCTAATCAACCCGCCCCAACCGCCTGAATAAAGCGGAACTTCTGGGTTTTCAGTGTCTTCTTGTGCTGTACTGGTAGCTACAGTGTCCGTTTTTTCCTTTAGGCTTGTCAAAAACAATAAGTCTTGTGGATGTATGCTGGGTTTAAAGTCTTCAATCTTCTTAATTTCGCCAGCATTAAGCCATCTGTAAGCACAATTAGTACAGGCATCAATTATTATGCCGCTATCATTGTAGTTTACTTTTTGCATCTGCGCTGAACAGTGGGGGCAGACCAGTGGCTTATTAGTATTGCCTTGAGCCTGACTTGTATGTGTTTCATCGGATATATTGAGCTGTTTTAATCCGCCCAAAAGCTTACCCGCCATAAGTGTTCCATGGTCTTTGGGGCATACAAACACTTCATCTTTTTCTACTAGTTCACTCCTACATAGGGGACATTTCATATCAAGATTTATTATATCTTACGCTTAAGTATTGGCGATCAATGTTCAAAAAGCTTCACCCCGACCATTAGTAGTACAATGTTTTTATGATAGCAGTGGCATTATCAATCGTAGCTGTATTTGTAGTGCTGATGCTCGGCGAATGGCTGTGGCGAACGCACCGGCTTAGCGGAGAATTTGGCCGCAAGTTTATTCATATAACTGTCGGCACGTTTGTAGCCTTTTGGCCGTTTTACATGAGTTTTAGTTCCATTCAGCTAATTAGTTTGGCGTTTTTGCTGGTGGTATTGTCCTCGCGCTACCTAAACATTTTTAAGTCCGTGCACACAATTGAGCGTAAAAGCTGGGGTGACGCCCTGTTTGCTGTCGGAATTGGCCTGGCGGCATTTTTCACCAACTCGGCCTGGATCTTTGCAGCTGCTATTTTGCATCTAAGTTTGGCGGACGGACTGGCGGCGGTTATTGGTAAACATTATGGCAAAAGTAGTGAGTACACGGTATTGGGCTATACCAAGTCGGTAGTTGGCACAACTACCTTTTTAATTACGTCGGTAGCAATTCTTATACTGGCCCTTAGCCACGGCGGTGCCGGTGTAAGTGTAGTCTCACCGCTGCTTATCTGGGTACCAATCAGCGCGGTAATACTAGAAAACTTTGGTATCTACGGACTAGATAATATATTTGTGCCGCTTTTGATTGTCGGTGTGCTTAGCCAATTGCAGTTTGTGCTTTAACGGCAATAGTCTTTGCTCGCCATGGCCCATGGGCACGCAGGGCGTTAAATATAACAATAACGTCTACTAGTTCTTGAACAATCGCCCCGTATAGTGGTAAAAACTTGCCAGTGGCAAATATAAACATTAGTCCTACGCTTATAGCTATGCCGATCCAAATACTTTGATTAGCAATATAAAATGTCCGCTTGGCAATAGTTAAACCAACGGCAACTTGCTCGACATTATCTAACATAATTACGACATCGGCTGATTCGCTGGCAGCTGTGGAGCCACGAGCACCTAGAGCAATACCAACGTCGGCAGCTGCCAACACCGGCGCATCATTTACGCCGTCGCCGACAAACCCAACAGGACGGTCTTTGACGCTTTCAATGGCTCGTAGTTTATCGGCTGGTAAGGCCTCGGCTATGACTTCACTAATGCCCAGCTGCTTGGCAATTTCCTGGGCAGTAGCCTTATTATCTCCAGTTACCATCAATAAATGACTTATACCCATATCCTTAATTCGCTTAAGCGTGCGCTTAGCCTCTGGTCTAAGTTCATCTTTGAATGTAATGGTACCAGCCAACTGACCGTCAATAGCGACATATGCGGCTGTCTGTTGAACTTTGTCGGCTGAAAAACCTTTGGGTATGACAATGCCTTGGTCTTGAATTAAACTAAGCCGACCGACTAATATTTCCTTACCACTAACATGAGCAATTAAACCGTTGCCTGGAACTTCGCGCACCTTTTTGGCCTTGGGCACTTTAATTTTTCCATCCTTGGCTTTAGTCACTATGGCCTTAGCCAGCACATGATTGGAGTTTTGCTCCAGTGAAGCTGCCAAACTCAGGACAGTATCTTTACTAAAAGGTTTTAACTCACGAACTTGGTCAACCTGCGGGCTGCCCTTGGTTAATGTACCGGTCTTGTCAAAACCGATGGTTTTAATAGCTGCCAATCGCTCCAAGGCTGAACCAGTTTTTACTATCACGCCGTGCTTAGCCGCCCGGCTCATACCTGATATGAGCGCAATTGGGGCACCGAGGATTAACGGACAAGGAGTAGCTACGACTAAGACTTCTAAAAAGCGGATCGATTGGCCACTGATAATCCACGCGGCAATACCAATAGTAAAGGCTATAAGTGTAAAAGGAATGCTATAACGGTCTGCTAGGCGCACAAATGGCGCTTTGCTGGCTGTGGCTGAACGTACCAACTTAATAATTTGCTCAAACTGACTGTCTTTAGCTGAACGTAGGGAACGGGCAGTAATGAGCCCATCCAAATTTATAGTTCCGCTTAAAAGTTGCTCACCGGGCTTCTTGACTTGCGGTAAACTCTCACCGGTTAAACTTGATTCATCAAAGCCGGCTGTGCCATCTAAAATAACCGCATCGACTGGCACTACCTCACCCGGCCTAATAATAATCTTATCGCCGGCTCGAATTTCACTAACCGGCACATCCAGAGTTTTACGGCCTTTTATAACGTGAGCTCTAGCTGGCGCTCGAGCCAGTAGTGCTGACAGCTCAGTCTTGGCTCGCCGCTGGGCGTAATCTTCCAAAGCCTCACCGCCTGTTAACATCAATACAATAACAATACCGGCCCAATATTGACCCAGTAGCACAGATGTGACAATGGCTGTAGCCGCTAAAATATCTACCCCGTATTTCCCGGATCGCAAATCTTGAATCATATCCCAAACCAGCGGCACGGCATTTGCTAACGCGCTGAAACCCAAAATTATGTGAGCAGCACTGTGAAAACCAGCAATATCCAATGGCAATGCCACCAGCACGGTTATTATTACCAAACCAAATTGCAAGTATTCTTTAAAAAAGTGTCTTAACTTATTTATCATTAAGTTTTACCCCAAAACTGAATTCGTATTGCTATATATTAATTATATCAAAAAAACAGTAGTTTCGCCCCTGTTTTTAAGAGAGTTTGCATGGTATAATCGCTCTGTTTGGGCCCCGGTAGCTCAATTGGATAGAGTAATGGAGTTCTAACCCATAGGCTGTAGGTTCGAATCCTACCCGGGGTACCATGTATGGCGGACGTAGCTCAGTCGGTAGAGCGTCGGGTTGTGGTCCCGAATGTCGCGGGTTCAATCCCCGTCGTTCGCCCCATATACTTGCAAACAT
>CAZFNQ010000035.1:2528-4369 GCA_964520375.1 uncultured Candidatus Saccharibacteria bacterium | reverse complement strand
CAATATTGCAATCCTTATGCTTTGTGGCGTATGCTGGCTACGAAAACAAACATCCCAGCAGTCCAGCTCATTGCTGTTTTGTAAGGGCTGGACTGCACCAAATGCTAAAACCGGTTAGAGCAGTTGAAACGAGGGTTTTGAAAGCAAAAACTCTGGTTTTTATTTGCTTTATTTCATATGAAACCACCTCTTAGTATATGTTTTACATAAGAGGTGGTAAGATAGGTGTATTATTGTCAGTTTATAAGAGGTCAAAAATTGAAACTAGACAAAGTTTACGAGCCGGAGAGATACGAACAAAATATCTATAAGTTATGGGAAAAATCCGGTGCTTTTACTCCTAAGCATGCGGCTCATAAAGACAGTTTCACCATAATGATGCCCTTGCCAAATGCTAATGGTCAACTCCATATTGGCCATGTTTTATTTATAACCTTGCAAGATATTATTACCCGCTACCAACGCATGAAAGGCAAGCAAGTACTTTGGTTACCAGGGGCAGATCATGCTGGTTTTGAGACTTGGGTCGTTTATGAAAAAGAACTAGCTAAACAGGGAAAGAGCCGTTTTGATTTTAGCCGGGAAGAGCTTTACAAACAGGTCTGGGATTTTGTGGCTGGACACCGCCAAACCTTTGAAAACCAGTTCAGGGAACTAGGTGCTAGTGTAGACTGGACCAGGTTTACATTTTCTTTAGATGACAAAATTATCCGACGGGTTTATGACACCTTTAAACAGATGTGGGACGATGGCCTGATATACCGCGGTGAACGATTAGTTAATTTCTGTACCTTCCACGGCACTAGCTTTGCTGATATAGAGGTGGAATATAAGGAAGAGCCAGGACATTTGTGGTATATTAAGTACCCTCTAACAGATGGAAGCGGGAGCTTAACGGTGGCTACCACCCGGCCAGAGACCATGTTAGGCGACACCGCCGTGGCCGTAAACCCAACCGATAAACGCTATGCTAGATTTATTGGCAAAACCATTAAATTACCTCTTACTAGTCGTGAGATTCCAATTATTGCCGACAGTTTTGTGGATGTAGAATATGGTACTGGCGCCGTTAAAATTACGCCAGCCCATGATCCAAATGATTTTGAAGCTGCCGAGAGGCACGATTTACCAATGGTTACCGTCATTGATCATGAAGGCAAAATGACCCATGAGGCAGGCCAGAACTACAGCGGTAAAAAAGTTGAAGAAGCACGCCAACAGGTAGTATCGGATCTGAAAGAGCAGGGGCTTTTAGTTAGAATTGAGGCTATTAGCCACAGTGTCGGTCATTGTTACAAGTGCGGCACTGTCATCCAGCCACTTTTGCGCGATCAGTGGTTCATAGATATGAAGCCACTAGCCGAACGGGCCATAAAAGTATTAAAAGCCAATAAGATAAAGTTTTATCCAGCCGCTAAGAAAGATCAGCTTATCCGTTATTTGGAGGGTCTGAGGGATTGGAATATTAGCCGTCAAATTGCCTGGGGCATACCAATACCGGCTTTCCAGAATGTTGATGATCCGGATGATTGGATTTATGACGAGAGGGTAGGGGACAGTGAGATAGAGATTGGTAATAAGACCTATCGACGCGACCCGGATGTGTTTGACACTTGGTTTAGCAGTGGCCAATGGCCTTATGCCACATTGTCCCCGCTTGGTAGTGAGGATTTTAAACAATTTTACCCGACCAGTTTAATGGAAACTGGGGGTGAAATATTGTACCCCTGGGTCAGTCGCATGATTATGCTGGGGCTGTATGTAACAGATGAGATTCCATTCCAGGATGTATATATTCATGGTTATGTTCTGGCCACCGATGGCGCTAAAATGAGTAAAAG
>CAZFNQ010000035.1:0-2428 GCA_964520375.1 uncultured Candidatus Saccharibacteria bacterium | reverse complement strand
TTTCTGCAGATTTAGACAATTACAGATTTGCAGAGGCCTATGAGGAACTTTACCACACGATTTGGGATGATTTGGCCGACTGGTATATTGAAGCCTCTAAAGTGCAGCCCAATCCAAGCGTACTAGCTTTGGCATTAGACAATGTCCTAAAATTGGCACACCCTTTTGCACCGTTTGTAACTGAAGCTATTTGGCAAAGTCTCAAATGGGATGACAATCTCCTGATAACTAGCCCCTGGCCTAGAGCTCCACAGGCCAATAAAGCATCCGCCAAAGACTTTGAGGAGATAAAAAACATCATTAGTGAAATCCGCTATTTGACTACAGAGTTGGATCTTAAAAAGCCGAGCCTCTACTACAGTAATTCTTCTTTTATTAGTACTAACACTGAGCTAATTCAGCGACTTGGCAGATTAGGCAGCGTAAACGAGACTAACGACTCTGTCGGTGGTTTGCGACTGCTGCAAACCAAACACCAGGCCTGGCTAGAGGTAGATAAGGACTCGGTTAAACAATATGCTGCTCGGCTGCAAGAGCGAGGTAGGCAAGAGCAGGACATAATTAAACGCTTTAGTAGCCGTTTGGCCAATAAGAACTATACGCAACATGCCCCAAAAGAGGTTGTCGACCAAACCCGGCAGCAACTAGAGCAGGCTAGGGAACAATTAGCTAAACTTCAGCAAGAATCAAAACGATTTAGCGAATAAACGTTAGTCTGCAGGTTCCAAAGCCGCCCGGACGTGTTTAGCAGACTCGCTTGGTCGATAGTCGTCAAACCACAGTACGTGCCAGCCTAGCTTTTCAGCGGCCATAACATTGGTTCGACTATCATCTACCAGTAAAATTTCATTAGCCGGGCAGTCAGCCTGTTTGCTTGCAATCTCATAAATCTTAGGTTCCGGTTTTATAACCCCGACTTCCGAGGAATCTATTACGGCACTGTAGTCTATATCTGGAATAAGGCCGCGTTCTTTCATAGCCTTTATTGACCCTGGCATTATATTGCTAAGTAGGCCAACGTGGTAGTTCTGGGCTGCCCATCGCACTAGCTCGTGCATTTGAGGTATAGGGTCAATGGCATCTAGGTAATATTGCTGCCAATCCAGATGATCGACTTTTAACTGCTTTGCGAGTTTCTGGTTAAAGTCTTTGAGGCTAATTTCGCCGCGACAAACGGCATCGTTATAGTGCCAGAAAGCCGTTTCAACGACATCAACCGATTCGCCAGTTTCCTCTGCCAAACGTGTAAAGGCTCGGTGGAAAAACCGCACTAAACAGCCATTGATATCAAAAAATACAAAGCGAATACCACTTTTGGATTGGTGTTTTAATGATCCGCTGGAGCCGCCTTTAGCGGTAGGTGAACCTACTAAATCATCAAGTGAGCTATTAAGTACGGCTGCTATTTGGCCAATTGTAAAAATAGATGGTGATTTGATAGCGCCACGTTCAATTTTAGCCAAGGTTGAATAGCTAAGCCCGGCCTTTTGGCACATTTGCTGCTGCGTTAAACCAGCCGCCTGCCGCGCCTGCTGGAGGCGCTTTCCCAACCCCTTTTCGTCCATAGCCTAATAATACCAATTTTTAGCCTCTTAGGCGACAAATTAGGTATTAAACAGCCAGTACTATTGCTTCACAAAGGTATTGATGGCAACTAATAAAACTATAAATATAACTACAGCACAAACTACGGCGCCAATGACGGCTGGTCCCATATTTCCACCGCTGCGTTTAACAAATTTACTGTAGAGCCAGCCACCAATACAAATAGAAGCCAGTAGAGAAATGGCAAAATTTGACATGCTTAAAATTCCAGTTTCTTGGCCATAGCTGCTAGGGCAGAGTGATCGGGTTCAGCGTGCATATCCTGATGGACTAGAAATTCATCGGTTGTTTCAAAAGGGAAGAGGTGAATATGTGCATGCGGTACACCAATGCCCTCAACTTGAGCACCTATTCGTTTACCTAGTACAGATTGCATATGGTCAGCGATTTTTTTTGCTGTTGCCCATAAATGTCTATAAGATTCATCATCAAGCTCCCATATAACGTCAATCTGACTTTTTGGTACAACCACAGTATGTCCAGGTTGCTTAGGATGGATATCTAAAAAAGCCAGAGTTTTATCGTCTTCATAAATCTTATAGGCGGGGATTTCGCCCTTAATTATCTTAGTGAAAATACTGTCACTCATGTTCTTATTGTAGCGCGATTTTGGTGTTAGAATAACGCTAGTGCATATAATCAAAAAACTGGCTCGGGTATTATCGTCTTATTTATTCAAGTTGTTTATCTTCTTAGTAGCTATAGTGGCTGCTTTGGTTCTTACTTTTCATTCACCCAAAAAGATTGAAAAGTCGCTGACTGACAGCGGTGTCTACAACACTTTTATAGACAGTGCCTTGCAAGAGGCCAATAAATCTAATAA
>CAZFNQ010000034.1:0-4886 GCA_964520375.1 uncultured Candidatus Saccharibacteria bacterium | reverse complement strand
TAGAAAATATCTACGCGACAATTAAATAGGAGGACAAGGATGGCCAAAAAAGTATTTTATGATGATGACGCCCGCCGACGTGTGCTGGCCGGTGCTGAGATTTTATACAATGCGGTTAAAACAACTTTAGGACCAAAAGGCCGTAACGTAGTTATTAGCAAAAGTTATGGTAGCCCGACTGTAACTCATGATGGTGTAACCGTGGCTAAGGGTGTTGAAATTGCCGATGTTGATGACGAAACGCTTGGCTATAAAGTCGGTGCCGAACTTATAAAACAAGCTGCCAGTAAAATGAACGATATGGCTGGTGACGGTACCACTACAGTAACTGTTTTGACATATCACATTTTAAGCGAAGCCAACAAGTTAATTGCCGCTGGTCATAATCCAATGTTACTTCGCAAAGGACTGGAACAAGCTTCGCAAGATGTAATAGCTAAACTAGCAGGCATGAGTGAAGATATTAAAAGTAACAAACAACGAGTAGCTGAAGTTGCTACCATTAGTGCCGGTGATAGTGAAGTTGGCAACTTGATTGCCGATGTTATCGATAAAGTTGGCAAAGACGGTGTAGTTACTGTTGAGGAAGGCCAAAGTTTAACGCTGGAAAGTGAAGTAGTAGAGGGCTTTACTATGGACCGCGGTTTTGTGAGTCCTTACATGGTAACCGATGCTAGCCGCATGGAAGCCGTCTATGATAAGCCGGCGGTGGTAATAACTGACAAAAAAATTACTTCCATTCAGGAGTTTTTGCCGTTGCTTGAAAAACTGGCCCAAGCTGGTAAAAAAGATTTGGTACTAATTGCTGAGGATGTTGAAGGCGAAGCCCTAGCTACACTGGTGTTAAATCGGCTAAAGGGTGTCTTCAATACGGTTGCGATTAAGGCTCCAGCTTTTGGCGACCGTCGTAGCGATATTTTGCAAGACATTGCAGTTCTAACCGGCGGTGCCGTGATTAGCGAGGACCGCGGCTTTACGTTTGAGAATGCTGAGCTCGATATGATTGGCAGTGCTCGTAAAATTATTGTTGATAAAGACAACACTACAATAATAGAAGGTGGTGGCTCAGCGACTGCTGTTAAACAAAGGATTGCTCAAATAAATGAGCAAATTAAGCAAGCTACTAGCGAATACGATAAAGAAAATCTGGAAAAACGCCGAGCTGCATTACAAGGTAAAGTGGCTGTTATTAAAGTTGGTGGTGCAACCGAGACTGAGATTGAAGAAAAGAAATTCCGGGTAGATGACGCTGTTCACGCAGTAAAAGCTGCCCTGGATGAGGGCATAGTACCAGGCGGTGGCGTTACACTGGTAAATCTTTCTGCTTTTGTTTCTACCTCGTCATCAGATGATGGCTCAGTTGCCGCTGGTAAAACAATTCTAAAAAGTGCCCTTGAACAACCCTTTCGAATTTTACTAGCTAATGCTGGTATTAATGCGGACGCCTGGCTGCCAAAAGTCATGGACGCTAAAGCGGGACAGGGTGTCGATGTTAATCATCCCAATAAACTAGTCGACTTAAAACAGAAGGGTATAGTAGACCCAACTCGCGTAACTAAAGAAGCTATTCAAAATGCTGTTTCTATAGCGGCTACTGCTAGCACTATGGGAGCGTTGGTAACTGATGTACCAGAAAAACAGCCATCAAATCCAATGCCAGGCGGTGGTGGTATGGGTGGTATGGACATGGGGATGTAGCAGTCGTATAGTAATCATTAGAGTTAAATAAAAATGGACGCGACAAAACTGGAGCCACGAGGCAAAACTGACACCGAATTAGTGGGTGTTGATCCTATAGTTGAAATAGATTTACGTGTTAGCAGGGGCCATGTTGACCAAGCTGAAACTCTTGAAAGTTATGTACAGTCATTTGGTGAAGCTATATTATCAAGTAGTCGTCGACAAGAAGTCAGAGCTCAACTAAAGTGCGTATTAAAGGAAGCTTCTAGAGTGCTAGATGTTAAAAAAATGACTGGTGAAGACCGCTTTCGTAGCTAGCAACCTAAAATTCTATAGTCTAAATCGATACGTTTATGCTTAACAGGTAAATTGCTAAAATAGCGAGTTTGTACTATGATATCCCTATTATGAGGAAGATAAACGTTTGGCCATTTAATCGTCGCAAACAAACTGAAGACAGTACCGTACCTCCAGAGCTACAACATTATTACGAAAGCGAGCATCGGGAACGAGTTGGATTAGCTTGGTTGATAGCCTTTTTATCACTGTTATTAACTATTACTGTCATACTTGGATTGTTTTTTGGCGGCCGTTTGGCTTACCGTAAAATTGCTAACAACGACAATACCAGCCAAACAAAACAAGTAGTTGGCCCCAGCCAACCTATTAAGCCTCTACCTGGTCCATCTACCAGTAAAACGCCATCTAGCTCCCAGTCTAAGACCACTGTACCGACCAAATCATCTAATCCTAAAAAAACAACGTCAAGCACACCGTACACACCTAAAACTACCGCTAAAAGTAAGCCTAGACCCAAAGCTGTGTCCTCTAGCCAGGCATCAAGTACTAAACTTACAAACACTGGGCCAGGCAATAACTTGGCTATCTTTTTAGGTGTATCAGCATTAGGAACAGCTCTACATTCGCTTTATAGTCGTAATAGACTAAAGATGCGAACTAAGAACTAAATAACTTAGTCCCTCAAATTTGGGCGTTGTGCACGGGGTCGTCGTCTTTTTGCGTAAAGTAGTTAATTTCGTTGACTACATCTAAAAGCGCTTGGGCTTTTTCTTTTTCATCGCTTATACTTTGGGCTGTTTCATAGGCTTCACTAATTAGTGTCTTATCGTCTGAGGCTTGGATCATCATCATCAGGGTTTTGAATTTCTCTTCGGGCTGTTGATCTAAGTGGCTAACAATTGGCGCCAGCTGACTAAGAGCTTTTTGTTTTATTTCGGTTAAATCATTATTTGTATTTGATGGTGGGGTCAAATCATTAGCTCTACTGGGTTCTGATTGAGACGCAGTAACTGGCGGGGCAGTGGTAGACGCGCTGTCCGCGGGTGGGTTAATGGCGGGTGCTCCAATGTTGGAGTCATCAACATGATGAGGTGGTGGATCCATAGTAAAAGATGATATTCCATCTGAAGGCACCGAATTAACTGGTGCGTTTACTTGGCCAACTGAACCGGCATTATTTTGCGATGCTTGGTCTTGATTGTTATCGCCGAACATTTCCACCCCCGTTAAGTTTACTGATCTGCGAATTGGCAATTAGCAAATTACAATTTCACAATTTACAATGTGTATAGTAGCAAATTTATTGATCAAGCAAAAGCGGTTTGGTGAAAGGATTAACTAGTGTTAGACGATTTGAAATATATTCATGAACACGACGGCCAAGACGCGCTGGGCATTGCTGAAAAACAGTGGCAACAGCTTGAAAACGTGCTTGAGTTACCAGATTTGTCTATGTCGGTTGACAACATTGTCTATGCTGGTATGGGTGGCTCAGCGCTTTCAGCCTTAATTTCACAAAGCTGGCCAGGATATCATTTACCGTTTGAAGTTATTCGTGGCTACACCCTACCGGCATACGTAGGTAATAAAACACTTTGTATAATTGCCAGCTATTCTGGAAATACTGAAGAAACATTGGCCTGTTTAGAACAAGCTCAGGCAAAGGCTGCTCACATAGTTATTATTGCTGGCGGTGGTAAGCTGCAAGCAGTAGCTCAGCAAAATAACTACCCCCTGGCTCTTATCCCCAAAGTTGAACAACCTAGGTTTGCGGCCCTTTATATTCTAAAAGCTATTGTGACCATTTTGGAAAAAGCCAAGCTGGTAGCTTCTGAGGAAGCGGAGCAAAACCTCCATCAAGCCGGGCAATTTTTACGTCAGTCTATACAAGCCTGGCTGCCGACTGTGCCGGCGGCTAACAATCAGGCCAAACAAATAGCCCAGGAACTAATGGGCAAATCTATAGTTATTTACAGCGGTCCTGAACTTTTCCCAGCGGCTTATAAGTGGAAAATAAGCTTTAATGAAAACGCCAAGCAAATTGCCTGGTGCAACCAGCTACCCGAGGCTAACCATAACGAAATACTGGGCTGGACCCAGCAGCCTGTCCAAAAACCTTATTCAGTAATAGATATTAGAAGCAATCTAGAGCACCCGCGAATACAAAAACGATTTTTGGTTACTGAACGCTTGCTATCTGGCCTGCGCCCCTCACCGATTGTAATTAATCCTACTGGCGAAACGCTACTTCAACAATTACTCTGGACAATTACGCTGGGTGATTTTGTGAGCCTGTACTTAGCACTGTTAAACGGCCTTAACCCGACACCGGTAGAACTGATTGAAAAACTGAAAAAAGCCTTAGCAGAGTAAAACAGAGGTGGTATCATAAAGAGTAAGAGGAGGCCTAGAGTGGATCCAAAGATACTCTTTAAAAAAGCCCTGGAGCAAGCGACTGCTACCATAAAATGCGTAGAGACGCGTCACTTTAAGAATTCCACGCCCTGCACGGAATGGGACTGCCAAAACTTAGTGAACCATATGCTTTATGAGTTATCATGGGTGCCGGACATACTTATAGGCAAAACAGTTTCCCAAGTCGGCACAAAGTATGACGGTGACTTGTTGGGCAAGAACCACGCAACCAATTGGCAAAAAGCGGCCGATAAAGCTGTCGTAGCTATTAACAATGCAAATCTAAGCAAAACTGTTCATCTGTCTTACGGCGATGTATCTGCGGGTGAATACATTACAGAAGTCGGTACTGACCTGTTAATTCATGCCTGGGACGCTGCCCAAAGCTTTAGTTGCTCACTGATTATGGAGCCAGATTTGGCCAAGTCAATTTATGATAAAGTGCTGCCACGAAAACATGAATATGCCAATAGCGGCCTATTTGGTGAACC
>CAZFNQ010000033.1:0-5071 GCA_964520375.1 uncultured Candidatus Saccharibacteria bacterium | reverse complement strand
GTGAGGGAAAGTTTATCCTAAGAATCGAGGACACCGATAAAAAACGTGAGGTCGAAGGTGCCACCCAGCATATTGTCGACAGCTTAAATGCGTTGGGATTACAGCCGGACGAAGGCCCTGTTCTACAAAGTGACCGGTTGGATAGTTATCAGCAATGGGCAGAGAAACTAGTCAAGGCCGGCCGAGCTTACGCGGATCCGTATAGTGCACAGGAGGTCCAAGCTTTTCGTGATTTGGCTGTAAAAACCAAGAAACCGTTCTTATACCGAAACCATCGCCCAGCTGACCCGCCGGCCTGGGACCGTAAGCGGCCGCTAAGGTTCAAGTCAGAACCCAAAGCTTATTCCTGGCATGATAGTGTCATGGGCGAGCTGACAACCGGCCCAGAAGTCATCGATGATTTTGTGCTTATTAAATCAGATGGCTATCCGACATATAACTTTGCCCACATTGTTGACGACGCCGAAATGGAGATTAGTCATGTTATTCGCGGGCAGGAGTTCCTAGCCAGCGTTCCTAATTATTTAAATCTATATGAAGCGCTTGGCCTCGAAATTCCGGTCTTGGCCACGATGCCGCATATTCTGGGACCAGATGGCAACAAGAAACTGAGTAAACGCGACGGTGCCAAAGATGTACTAGAGTACATCAGACAGGGCTTCCTGCCAGAAGCTCTGCTAAACTTTATTGCCTTACTAGGCTGGAATGACGGCACCGAACAAGAAATCTTTAATAAGTCTGAGCTCGTCCATAAATTTCATTTAGAGCAGGTGCAAAGAAGTGGCGCGCGGTTCGATGAACAACGTTTGCTTTGGATGAATGGCCATTATATTCGGGCTTTGTCACTTGATGAGCTGTTCGCCCGGGTTAAACAATATTGGCCAAAGGAGGCTGCCAAATTTGATGATATTTACAAAAAAGGCGTGCTGGGTCTTGTTCAGGATAGATTAAAATATCTTTCTGAGCTACCAGAACTAACCACATTTTTCTTCAAAGATCTGCCAGTCAATCCCAAACTTATAAGTAATCACAAACAACTAGGCTCAATGTCAAAAGATCAACTAGTTCAACTGCTTGAAAAGAGTAAAGCAACCCTGGCCCAATCCGACTTCACGGCAGAAGACCTGGCAAAACGCCTTAATATGCTGCGCGATGAGACCGATCAGCGACCTGTAGTTTTATTCAGTCTAATCCGCATAGCTACCACGCAGGCACCGGCCAGCCCAGGCCTAGCCGAGACATTAGCGCTTCTGGGTAAGGAATTGTCATTGAAACGCGTAGAAACTGCTTTGAAATCACTGGCCTGATAAGCACAAGCTTGTTACAATACATAGAATATGCTCGATGACTTTAGGCCGCGAGGCGGGACGCCTGCCCATGGCAAAGAAACGTTAAAAAAATCGCTGAAGCCTAGTGACATAGATGAGGCCGATGCTAAAGTTGAACCTACAAAAAGCAGACAAGTCGACGATACGTTAGACCTTGCCGACGAGCCTTCAAATTCAAAGAAGAAGACTAAGAGCAAGAAATGGTGGCATATATTTAGCTATCGGCACACGCATCTGCGAAAGTGGCAATGGGCTTTACTAACTTTGGCTTTACTTCTCGCCATTGTTGGCGGGGCTTTTGGTGCTTATAAAATCTATCAGCACTTCAGAAAGTTACCGGCTCAAGCAACCGCGTCTGTACTCAACCCGCCGAAGCCAACCACCGAAGCATCACGCTTAACCGGAGTTCAGGTTGACCCAGAACTGAATAAACGACCTGTCACAGGCGTAATGATCGAGAATAGTCCTGACGCTCGTCCTCAGTCGGGTCTAATTAACGCCGGCATCGTGTTTGAAGCCATTGCTGAAGGCGGTATTACCCGTTTTCTAGCCTTGTACCAAGATGCCAAACCCGACTATATTGGCCCGGTACGCAGCGCTCGTCCATATTATTTAGACTGGGCGCTAGCATTTGATGCCAGCCTAGCGCATGTCGGTGGCAGTCCGGATGCCTTGGCGCAGATAAAGGCCTTGCATGTAAGGGATCTGGATCAATTTGCCAATGCCGGTAGTTATACGCGGGTTAGCAGCCGTTTTGCGCCGCATAACGTCTACACCAGCACCGATAAACTTGATGCCCTAAATCAGAGGAAAGGCTATACCAGCAGCAGCTTTACTAGCTGGGCCCGTAAACCAGATAAGAAAGTCAGTCCACCAAATGCCCGCATAATTGATCTGTCGGTTTCTGGCTTCCTTTACAGTCCGCATTATGAATATGACTCGGAGTCAAACAGCTACAAACGCAGCGAGGGCGGCAAACCGCATACTGATGAAAGATCCGGTAAGCAGTTGTCACCCAAAGTTGTCGTAGTATTGGTTTCAAACTATAGCATTCAATCTGACGGTATACATAGCAACTATGTCACCATCGGCACTGGCCACATGTATGTATTCCAAGATGGCACTGTGACCGAAGGGACGTGGCAAAAGAGTAGCCATAACTCCCAGTTTACTTTTACTGACAGTTCAGGCGCAGCTATACGGTTCAATGCCGGTCAAACGTGGGTAACTATGGTGGCTAAAAACAGCGCTGTAACCTACAAGCCCTGAGACAGCCATGGATCATTATAATCGACTAGTCCAACAGATTTGGAAGTATGTTTTCATATTACAACTGCTCGGTAATATCGTTATTGCCGGCCTAATATGGCTATTGCTTAAGCGTCTAGATGTTAATACAAATTTAGCTCTACTTATTGTAGCTCTGACCAGCTCGTTAGTTGCATTAGCGATGGCGGCCTTACTGACGCCACTTGTCACCGAACCAATTCGCTTTCTAAGCCAAGCTGTCTTGCATGTGGTGCCTTCACATAGCGGTACGCCGGCACCAAATTTGGAACAAAGTCGAATCGGCCGCGAGCTTGTGACCAGCTTAAGCTTGCAGATTTATCAATTAGCTAGCAGCGCACCACTAGCCGGTCTGGGTTCGTCCCAAACTGACACCGCAGGTACTATTGCCGACCATATACCGCTACCATTACTTGTCATTGATAAGGCCGGTGTAATCCAGTTTGCCAACGAGGCGGCCCGTAATTATTTGAACCGGCCGGCCGGCGAACTTTTAAAAAAAGATCTGTATTCGACCCTGGATTTATTGTTTCCTAATGAACAGACCTTTGACGCCTGGCTGGCTGATTGCCGAGCTAATAAGGTGACCGCCACCCAAAGCTGGGACCGTGTACGGCTAAAGCTGCCGAATCAGTCGTCAGACCCACTCCAGTTTGATATGGCGGCTTACTATAGCAAGGATGCACCTAACGGCGCTGAGACCATCCTAACGTTCTTTGATCATACCCAACGCTACTCACAAGATGACGAAGCCGCCAGCTATGTAGCCCTAGCAGTCCACGAGCTAAGAACACCGCTAACTATTCTGCGCGGTTACATAGAAGTGTTTGAGGAAGAGCTGGCCGGCAAACTTAATCCGGAATTTGTCGGATTTATGGACAAAATGCAGGCTTCCGCCCAGTCGCTAGCCGCTTTCGTGAACAATATTCTCAACGTGGCAAGAGTTGAAGAAAACCAGTTGACACTTGAACTGCACGAAGAGTCTTGGGAGGCAATCGTTAAGGGTGTAGTAGATGACATGCAGCTTCGGGCTCAAGTCTATGGCAAGTCGATTACCTATGATGTCTCGCCGGATCTGCCAAAAGTTGCAGTGGACAAGGTAAGTATTTACGAGGTATTAAACAACCTGCTAGATAACGCTATCAAATACAGCGGCTCATCTACTCAAATCATCATCAAATCCTCGCTCTCGCACGACGGCTTAATTGAAACCACGGTTCAGGACTTTGGCGTCGGCATTCCGGAGAGTGTTATGCCCCAACTATTCGATAAATTTTACCGTAGTCACCGCTCTCGCGCTCAAGTTGGTGGCACGGGATTGGGTTTATATCTAAGTAAGGCTATCGTGAAGGCCCATGGCGGCCAAATTTGGGTTCGTTCTAAGGAAGGCCAGGGCAGTACGTTTGGTTTTACACTCGTGACTTTCGATAAATTGGGCGATGAACTCAAAAATAGCGATAATAAAGAGATTGTACGCGGTGCCCACGGTTGGATAAAGAACCACTCATTGTATAGGCGATAACATGGATGTAATTAAAGAACCCCTTACTAAGCCAATAAAAGTCCTCTGTGTTGAGGACGAGCATTTTATTACGGAGCTTTACACCCGGGCTCTGGTTAAAGCCGGTTACGAAGTAAAGGTCATCTTCGATGGGGCTGAAGGCCTGGCGGCCGCCAAAACTGACGCCTATGACATAGTTCTGCTCGACATTATGCTACCCAACATGACCGGCGTAGAGGTCTTGCGCAGATTACGTGAAGAGGTGCCGCATTTGCGTGCCAAGGTGATTATTACCACCAACCTCGAGCAGCGCGAAGAAACTCGTAAATTGATTGAGAAACAAGCCGACGGCTACCTTATAAAAGCCGAGATTACTCCTAGGCAACTAGTTGGGTTTTTGAAAGACCTTAAAGTCTAGATAATACTAACGTTTAGCGCTACAATTACTAACAGTCATGTGTGTACTGGCCGCTAACGCCTTTCTACATACAGGCTTAACAAATCACTCGTCTTCTGCTTTTACAGCAGATGACTTACCGCAATCAAGTCGCTTGATTACTTAAGGCTTGGCGACAGCCAAACTACAACTACTCATGGAGGTGATTTGTTATGTATTATGAAAATCCACAAGGTGTCTCAGTCCACGACGGTTTTCCCAACCCAGCTACTGATATTTCCTTGCAAGTCTTAGATCTTAATCAACTATTAATCCGTCATCCGGTCAGCACTTTTTTTATGCGCATCGCCGGCAGCAATGGGGAAGTCCACGGTATTTTTGAAGGTGATATCGTAGTGGTTGATAGAGCCATGCAACCACGGTCGTCAAACCTTGTCATTTACTGGCAGGACGACACCATGATGATCTGCCGCTTTGCCTACATGCCGCCGGGAACGCGCGTATGGGGAGTTGCGACCAGCATCATTCATCAGTTTGTACAAAAACCATGAAACGCCC
>CAZFNQ010000032.1:0-5105 GCA_964520375.1 uncultured Candidatus Saccharibacteria bacterium | reverse complement strand
GGGCCCCCAGGGACCAGCTGGCACTAATGGAACTAACGGTACCAACGGGACAAACGGCGCTGACGGAGCCACCGGTGCCCAGGGCCCCCAAGGTGCACAGGGCCCCCAAGGCGTGCAGGGACCACAGGGCATTCCGGGTAATCCCCAAACAATCGGTACCATAGACTCCCAGACAAAAAGTGCCAACGGAGCGGTTATCAGCGGCAGTGCCTTGATAATGCAGAATGCCGATGCCTCATTTCCAGGACTAGTCTCGACTACTACCCAGACCTGGGCAGGTGATAAGACCCTAACTGGTGCCTTTATAGTCAACCCAAATAATGCCGCCAGCGTTATAACTCTTGGCTCCACCTCAGAGACCGGAACGATTTCTCTGGGTCAATCGACTGCCACCAATACCGTCTCAATAGGTACGGCAGCCGGCAACGGCAATATCCAGACCATCAACATCGGCACTAGCTTAACAGCTGGTTCTACCACCAACATCAGTCTTGGTTCGACCATAGCCGGCACCACCACAATAAACGGCACTACCAATGTGTTAGGTCGTTCGACAGACACTAGTTCCAATACTGCCTTTAGCACTACCAACGGCGGCACCGGTAACATCGCCAAGTTTCTAGACAGTGGTAGTGCTACCCCCGTATTCAGCCTATCCGATGGAGGAGGGGCTTTGTTCAGAAACCAAACAAACGCTGCTGATGCCACGGCCTTCCGCATCCAAGACTCTGCCGGAAACCCGATTTTAAATGCTGATTCCAACAACCGGTTCATCGGAATCAACCAGACTGCCCCGGCTGCTGCACTGGATGTTCAGGCCAGTGCTTCTACTTTTATTGACGGTTTTGAAACCGGCTCGCTGACGCCTATCACTAACGTCGGCTCCGCTAACTGGTCAGTATCTGCTTCCAGTCCACACTCAGGTGCTTTCAACATAAATTCTATTATCTCCGGCTCGCAAAACTCAGCCTTGGCGCAGATAACTAAATCCATTAGCGCTACAGGGACAGTTTCCTTCTGGTACCGGATCACTTCTCACCCTCCCAGTAACTTGAATAAGCACTTCGCCTTTTATGTCGACGGTTCTACCTTCTTCGCGTGCGGCGACCAAAACGGCTGTGCAACTAGCTATACTCAATTGACCTTTGCAATCAGTCCAGGTACCCACACATTTACTTGGGAAAATCACGGCGACACCGGCACCGGCGCCATGGAGAGCTGGGTCGACGATATCCAGATTCTCAATGCCGGAGTGGCCTCGGCCGCTTTAATCAACGGCGGATTTGTCGGTATAGGTACTCACTTTCCAACTGCCGATCTAGAAGTAGCCGGCAACGCCATCTTTGGTAACAACAACTCTACTACCGCCTTTCAAGTCCAGAACAATGCCGGCAACCGGATATTAGACGTTGATACTACCAACAGCCAGGTCATTTTGGGCAAAGCTTCAACCTTAGATTCTAAACTCCAATTCCAGAATTCAGTCGGGGCAAACACCGTAACTCTTCAGCTGTCTGGTAACCCAGCTAGCAGTTACTCGTTATTATTACCTACAGCCGGACCAGGAACCAACCAATGTCTACAAACAGACACCGTAACATCTTCTCAGCTCAAGTTTGGCGACTGCAACAATGGATCTGTAACTATTCAAAAAGCTTACGATAACTCTTCATCACCAGCCACTATCACTACGAGCTCTTCAAAAGACATAGTTTTTCAATCGGGTATAGGCAACAACTCAACCAGTCTATTCCAGGTTAAAGATTCCGCGGGCAAACAGGTAATTACAATTGATACCACCAATGGTCGCCTTAATCTAGGAGATGCCAGTGATGTCAATGGTGGCTTGGTCTTCAACAACGCAACCAACGCTAATACAGTTACGTTCGTAAGCGGTCTAACAGCTTCATCTTATTCACTGACCCTGCCTACAATCGGACCTTCAACCAACCAATGCCTACAAACTGACACAGTTACAGCTTCACAGATCAAATTTGGAGATTGTAACAACGGGTCGGTAACCCTTCAGAAGGCCTACGATAACACTTCTACGCCTGCGACAATAACGACTAGCTCCTCTGCCAAAGACATTGTCTTCCAGTCGGGTTCGGGTAATGACTCAACCAGTCTATTCCAAATCAAAGATTCAGCAGGGACCCAGCTTGTTAAAGTGGATAGTCTTAACGACATAATTTATACCCCTGCTTCACAAGGAGCCACATATGGCCCGGAACTGCTAGTCAGTACAACTTGTTCGGGCAATAACTGGGTTAGTGTGGGTGGCGGCTCATACCAACACACTCCCGGCTCAACAACTGCTTTATCATGCAGTCCGCCAGCATCCGTTTTAGCAGGCCATGAATACCTGCTTGATTATGATGATAGTTATAATATTGCAAGCGTAACACCAATACTTGGGAACACATTTGGTACGCCACAGATGTCTAGTACCCCTCAGTTTATAACTGCCACGAATACAAACAACCTTATCTTTCTGCCAACAAGCAGTTATGATGGCCAAGTAACCATCCAATCCCTCAAGGAAATAACTCGATCAAAACCAAGCTTTGTAATTGGTGATACAGACACGTCTACCGCAATGGAGTTTCGTCGGGCAGATAATGCCAACATTCTTATCGGCAGTAATGGAACTGGGTCGGCAATCGAAGGCTCCAATGCATATCAAAACATCGCTATAGGCGACGCTACTTTAGTTAGCCTAAATGAAAATGCAACGTGGTCTTCGGAGAATATATCAATTGGCGATTACGCAATGAACAGAATAACCAGTTCGTCGCAAGGCCTTGCTCTAGGTCCCTACGCGTTATATGGGGGTGATATAACTGATGCCGGAATGCAGAATACGGCCTTAGGATCCTACTCTATGTATGGTGGCAATTCCGGTTCTTTGAATATTGCTCTTGGAGGCTACAGCATGTACGGAACAATATCTGATCCAACTCTACTAGATGCTAATTCGCTAAATACCGGAATAGGCTCATACACTTTTTATAAGGGATCCTTTGGTTTAGAAAACACAGCTGTAGGTGCATACGCTATGCAGCTAGCCACCGGCGGTCAGGATAATACTGGCGTTGGCGCATATGCACTTTTGAATAATGCAGGTGGAGGTTGGAACTCGGCCCTTGGCTATTCATCTTTAGGGAGTAACTCGACTGGCGACTACAATATCGGAGCTGGATATTTCGCAGGTTTTGGCAATACTACCGGCAGCAATAACGTTGCAATTGGCAAAAATACATTAGCAAGCATTCCCGATGGCACTAGCAATGTAGCAATAGGAACTGGTGCCGACTGGACCTCCGGTGACTATAACCTGATTTTTGGTGATAGCGCCGGGACTCAGGGTGCCTCAGTCAGTACGGGTACTTATAATATTATCCAGGGAGCTAGTGCCGGGCAGGCCCTTACTGGCGACAACAATCTGGTATTTGGCACAAGTGCGGGTTATCTTATTTCTGGAGACTACAATCTTTCTTTGGGTAGCAGTTCAGGACAGAGCGTTACCGGCGATCAAAACATAGCGATTGGCCTAAGCTCTGGTCAAAACGTAGTCGGTACTTATAACGTGGCTTTAGGTCCTAGTTCGGGCGGTGGCACCGATGGCGACGCAAATATAGCTATTGGTTTGAGTGCAAATTCAGGGCTTGGAGATAATAACATCGCCATAGGTTTAAGTGCGAGCGTTGATGATAATAGCAACAACAACGTCGCTATAGGAGCAAACTCCTATGTACACCCAGGAATTAATGGTTCGGTAGCAATTGGTAACTATGCACAAGCAACTGCCTCCAGCTCCTTAATCCTGGGGGGAGAAGGGGTTAATGCCGTAAACGTTGGAATTGGAAGCTCGGCCCCTTCAAACCTCTTTAGCGTTTCTCCGGACATCTATGATACTGGAACGGCCTCTACTACGGCCAGTAGTACTGTTGTTGGCGTTGGAACAACATGGACGGCCAACATGGTTGGAATGGAGTTCATCTTCGATTTTAGCGGGGCTAAGTATACGATTACAGGTTTCACAGACCCTACTCACATGACGTTGTCAGCTTCTTCAACAAATGTTTCACAGACTTACCGCATCCACAACCCGGCCTTCTATGTTTCAAATACAGGGGTAACTAACATCAGGACATCGACTAATACAACAACGGCATTCCAGGTCCAGAACGCTAGCGGAACAAGCATATTCTCAGTTGATACGACCAATACTCAGATAGTCCTTGGCTCTGCTAGTGCCACGCCGGTAATTTTAGTACTTGGCAACAAGAATACTGCTGGAGACCCCTCCGGTACTGCTGGCGCAACTTACTATAACTCCAACGCCAATAGATTCCGCTGCTATGAAAACGGCGACTGGCACGATTGTTCGGGTGGAACACTTGGATATGTAGAAGTTACAGCTGACCAAACAGGGATTACGACCGAAACTGACCTTACCAGTCTATCCAGTACGGTAACAGTACCAGCCAATCATAGAATAAGAATCACGGGCTACGGGGCATTTACCTCAACCACAGCAGCAACTTCATGCTCGCTATTTATAAAAGATGGCAGTACTTATCTTGGGCGGGCTCCAATAGATATGGCCACAGCCAGCACCCAGCAGATTGCCCGTGCCGAAGCTATCTTAACTCCAACAGGTGGCTCTCATACCTATAAACTACGAGCCAGTTGTACGAATTCAACTGATCTTAAAGCCGGAACTGCTTCAGCAACCGCAAGCCCAGCCTATATATTAGTTGAAGACATCGGCCAATAGCTTTACTTAATTAGCCAATTTTGGCACTATTAAGCTATTGCTTAAGCAGATAAAAAATGCTAAATAGGGTATTGATTGCAATCGGGAGTTCGCTGATAGTATATGGGCTTTCGAGTACAGTTTTTGCTCAAAGTTTGCAGTCTCCTAGCTACCGGATAGACGAAAGCTTTATCGGCCCTGGCGGCTCAGTTTATAGCAGCTCACCGAATTATCAGGAGAGCAGCACGGCAGGGGATATCGGCGTCGGTGAGTCTTCATCGAGTTCATACTCATCTGTAGCGGGTTTTAATACTACCAGCGATCCGCGGCTTAGTATGATTGT
>CAZFNQ010000031.1:0-5263 GCA_964520375.1 uncultured Candidatus Saccharibacteria bacterium | reverse complement strand
GATGCACGATATTTTATATGAGCAGCAGAGCGCTTGGTCAGTCGCCGGTAGTCCGCTGTCATTCTTTCAAAGCTACGCTCAGCAACTGGGGCTCGACGTTAACAGGTTTAGCCAGGATTATGCTAGCTCAAGCGTAAATGATGTCATAAATGCCGACATCAAGGCTGGTAAAGATATAGGAGTGAATGCCACACCGACATTCGTTTTAGATGGCCAAAGATTGGATAAAAACCCTGATAGCCAAGCTGCCTTTGATAAGCTTATTGCCGATACTATAGCTGCCAAAAACAAATAATAACTTATCTGCTAGAAATAAGGCCTTAGCTTCCAGTTAGTTAGCCTATTCCAAGCTCTAACTGTTAGCACCTAATACGATATAAACTGTTGCCATTTTGGCCGTCGCACTTTGACTTCCACTCTATAACTCCTTGATATTGTTTTTATTTTTATAGGCATTATGCCATTTCCTCCCACACCCTAAACACCATAGTCTCAGTGGTGTTTTATTTTTATTTACCAACTAATAAACTCTTTTTGAATTTTAGCCGGTTATTTTTGTCTTCGGAAGCATCGTAATTGATGTTACCTGAAGTCCATTAATACTTGCATATAACGCTAGTGTTTGTCAATGGCTTTTTATGTAGCGCTTATGCTGTAAAATTGAGTTGACTATGCACGAAAGCATTTTTGCTGAATTGAGTTTAATTATTGCCCTGGGTGCTGGTATGGCCATTATTATGCGCTTGATTCGCCAGCCGCTAATTATTGGCCATATTATCACCGGTATCATTGTTGGGCCATCGGTGCTGCACTTAATTAAATCTCCTCAGACTATAGACGCTTTTTCTAGCATCGGCATTGCTCTGCTGCTATTCATTATTGGCCTGGGACTAAATCCCAAAGTTATAAAAGAAGTGGGCAAAGTTGCCGGCATAACCGGTATTTTACAGGTTATTTTAAGCGTGGCGATTGGCTATGGCGGTGGTCTGACACTGGGTTATACCCGACTAGAATCACTGTTTTTTGGAGTTGCGCTAGCTTTTAGCAGCACAATTATTATTTTAAAACTGCTAAGTGATAAAAGAGAACAAACCCGCCTATACGGCAAAGTTGTAACTGGTATCCTGTTGATCCAAGATGTCGTCGCAGCAACGGCCCTACTATTTGTAACCGCCCAAGCAAGTGATCACGGTTTTACCCTAAATGAGCTTAGCTGGCTGGTTTTAAAAGGCTCGGCCATAGCCATACCGCTGTTTTTTATAGGCACAGTTATATTACCCAGGGTGCATAAATTCATAGCTGGCAGTCAGGAACTACTATTTTTGTTTGCTATTGGCTGGGGCTTTGGTTTTGCGGCCCTATTTGAACGAGCCGGTTTTTCTCTGGAAATGGGTGCCTTATTAGCAGGTGTTGCCCTGGCCAGTTTACCCTTTACTAGGGAAGTCAGCGCCCGGCTTAGGCCACTGAGAGACTTTTTTATCATAGTGTTTTTTATAACTCTTGGCACTCGGCTAAGTTTCGACCATATTGGCACACTTTTACCAGCAATAGTTATTGGTAGTTTTGTTGTGATTGTCATTAAGCCATTAATCGTGCTGGCTATCATGGGCTTTATGGGCTACACCAAAAACACTAGCTTCAAGACAGCCGTGGCTACTGCCCAAGTCAGTGAGTTTTCACTGGTATTTATAATTTTAGGCAACAGACAGGGCTTGGTATCAAATGATCTGGTAGCTGTTATTACGATAGTGGCCCTGATTTCAATTGCCATTAGCGCCTACATGATTATTTACGCCGATAAGCTCTATGAGCTGTTTGAAGTCGATCTGGGTATGTTTGAGCGTCACAGAACCAATGGCGCCACCAGCGACCGACGTCGAACATTCGATCTAGTACTGTTTGGTTATCACAAAGGTGGCTCAGAATTTTTAAAACTATTTGAAAGCTTAAAACACAGCTTTGTAGTGGTTGACTATGACCCGGAAGTTATAGATATTTTGGAACATCAGAAAATAGAGTACATCTACGGTGATATTACCGACATAGAACTACTTGAAGAAATCGGACTGGAAAAACCTAAACTGGTGGTTTCTACCATCACTGATTTTGATGCCACAGTATTTTTAGTTCGCCTGCTAGCTAAGAAAAATAGTCGGGCAGTAATAATATGCCACGCAGATAATGTCGCCGAGGCTGAAGAATTATATGATTTGGGAGCTAGTTACGTAATGATGCCCCATTACATTGGCAGTGAGAAAATTAGCTCGATTATAAAGCGCAGTGGACTCAAGAAAAGCGAATTTAAAGAGTACCGGGAAAAGCATCTGGCATATTTGCACAGTCATTATGAAGAAGAAATGGTGACAGAAGGCGAAACGTAGAGCCAGTGCTTTTTAATATAATCCTCAACGCTTGGCATTAGATCGCTGGCTATTCTGCCTTTTTGGACAGCGTCTCGAATACTTTTTGAAGATGTATCTGGGTGCGGACTTTTAATAATTAACAGCTTCTTCGGCTGGATTGGCAAATTCTTTATTAGCTTCTTAATTTGGGTTGCCTCAATCGGTCCTTTAGTTCCCACCACAAGTTCCACATGACCCAATAACCGCTCAATTAGCGGCCAGGTGGGCATGTGTTGGAGGATATCTGCCCCAGCCAGAAATACTAGTTCGTCATTAGGAAAATGTTGGTTAAGCCTGGGTAGAGTTTTAGCTACTGACAGCTGCTTATCTGGAAATTCCAGCAATTTAAGACTAGGGTGCGGCGCCAGGGCAAGTTTTGTCATAGCAACTCTATGTGCTTGGTGAGTCACGCCAGATTTTCTTCTGGGTCTGGATTCTATTAAAAAGTAGACTCTGTCCAGCTTTGCCTCTTTGGCTGCTGCTTGGGCCAACCCGACATGGCCACTATGGATAGGATCAAACACTCCGCTAAAAATTCCAATACGTTTAGTCATCTTATGTCTTATTGTATTACTTTGCAGATTTAGGACCACAACTGACACTTTTACCGCAGGTTGTGCACTTATCTATTAATTTATTAGGCGGCCGTGTGTTGGTATGCCCCTTCTCACATTTAAATGTTAGTGGACCGTACTTGTCTTCGCCTGATTTATTGCCGTATCCAGCCAAGTCCATTTGATTTTCTGTGGAATTATCTATTCCTTCAGCCCGTAGCGTCACACCGCAGGCGCTAAAGGCTAAGCCCATTTGCCGAGCTTCGGCCCCGGCTTGTTCAAGCTGATGATGAAGAACTGCCGGACTGGCGGTAGTTAAGCGAGACACAGTTTGTATAATGTTATGCTCACTAGCTAAAAAGCGCTTATTCATTTCTGCCGCTACGTTGTACATAAATTTAGAGTTAAGCCAACCAAGCTTTTCAAGCCTAACGCATTCTTCAATCAAGTCACTTTGTTGACAAACAAATTCATAGGTATTGCGGTAATCAGTCTGCCGACGGCCAGCATACCAGGCACCGCCAAATTGACTTGCCAGGTTCCTGTCATAGATAGCTGTCAGATCATCAATTAGAGTGCTCTGCTGTGTTTCTGGTAAATCAACTCGTATGCGTTGAGGTAGAAGCTCGCCGGGCTCCGGTTCGATACCAAAATTAGCATAGATAGCTTCCAGCGCCTGGCGGTTTGAGCCATCCAGACTTTGAGAGTACATATGAACAACGCCATTTGATCCACGAATTAAAACGCGTTGCATGTTTTGTTTACGAACAACATTGTAGCCACCGACGTCTTCTGTAGCAGCCATAAGCTCTTGGGGGAAGTCAGATTCAATTATCATTGTGTTTGGGCCGTCTCCGCGGGCCATAGCTATTGCTTCATCAATTTCATCGGCTTCAAAGCCGCAGCGGCGTACCCCAAACCATAGTTTGGGATTTAACTTGGCCATAACTTTAGCCTCAGCCAAGCCCTTATTGGCAATCTCTCTCAGACCACGGTCATCTTCGCCTATCAGGTCATCACCGACAAGCCGAAGTTCAAAGTCGGTCCGCATACTGCCGTTAACCAGTTCAGCAAACTGGGTTCGCAGATCATAACGTAGCGGTTTTTCACGCCATTCTTGCTTAATATATTCTGTGTTAATAGCCAGTGTTTCGGCCATTTAAAAACCCTTGCTTTGTTATGAGCAAGGGCCTTGAAAATCATTTTCAGTCGCTCCTGCTCGGGAGTCTTAATTGCTGTGTCGGACTTATTCCGTAAAAACGGACATCACCGTAGCGGCACTGCCTGCGGATTCTCACCGCACTTCCAGCTTAAAATTGTTAACAACCCTATCGTAGCACAAGCATCAAGCAATCAGGTGTAGTAATTTTACTATCGCTTTTTCAGCGCACTTAGGCGAGGCATAAAGGATTGTGCCGCGCCTTCTAACCCTAGAACTTTAAGTGCACCGATGAGTACATAAAGCTCGTCAAGTTCAGCTTGAGGCAAATGGCTACTCTTCTCGGCTCTGTCAAAGAAGTAATCAATCTTAGACACTAGCCATTTTTCTTCTGCTTCTTTAACTTGGTTAGTCGCTAGCTTGGCATCAGTGTTATTATTAACCACTTCTAAAGATCTGGCAGAATGATCACGTTTGTTAAGATGCCCGCGTTTAATAAGACTATTAACATGTAGGGCCACGGTGGCCACAGACGAATATTTAAGGCCACTCATAATTTCACGGTAGCTGGGGCTATAGCCACGCGAGGCAATAAATTGCTCAATAAAAGTTAGGAGTTCACGCTGTTTTTTTGTTGGCCGGATAGTTTCTACCATAATTTATGCCACCGATATACGCTTATGACGTGGAAATTTATCAGGGAAAACCCATAGTCTATACCATAGGTAGTTCCAAACTGTGAAAAAGGCAGACGACATAAACTGACCGATATAAGGAGATATGCCAATTGATTTAAGCCCTCGGACAATATAGTAATCAATAATAAAATCCACAGCCGTTATTAACAGGTAGCGACTAGTTACATCCAGCCGGTGTTTAGACAATTTAGGGTTGTTAAAGACCCAGTAACGTTGCAGTAAATAATTAACTGACCAACCAAACAGGTTGGCTGCTAATTTAGCCCACCATAAATTTAGGTGGAATATCTTATCGCCGACAAAAAAAGCTAGGTAGCCACTCCAAAAGTAGGCCCCACCGCTTACTAAGTATTCTGTTATGCGTTTAACTTCACGGGATTCTTTTTTCTTGAGTTTAAACATTTTAATCTTTTCGCTGTTTGTTCATTATAACAGATGATGCTAATGCTA
>CAZFNQ010000030.1:0-5423 GCA_964520375.1 uncultured Candidatus Saccharibacteria bacterium | reverse complement strand
GACTTATCGGTTTTAAAAGTCGGCGGTTATTGACCCAGGCCCGTGCAAAAGACTCATCATTTACATAACCGGCTTTACTTAACTTGTTAATTATACTGTCAGTCTCTTCTGGATCATACTTTTTACGTCTTAGATAATCTTGAATCTCCCACTGGCTGCGTGACCGGATAGCAATATAGTTGAGTGCCCGGTCATAGGCTTTATCTAGTTTTGCCCTGCCCTGCAGATTTTTTAGTTCCGTTTTTGTAAGCTCTTGGTCATTTATCAGGCCTGAGTTTATAAGCTCTGATTCACCCAAGCTAAATGAATACTTACCATCAATATATATAGCGTAGCGATCTTTACGCTTAACCTGCTGCCGAATATTAGTAATCTTACTCATGTGCTGATGATCAGTGCGGCAGCCTGGCAATATTTTCTAGTGTACATTCTTCTGTAACAAGCATCTGTTCGACGCAGTTAAAAGCTGCTTTAACGAATTCAGGATTAGCGTCAACAAAATCACGATCGTCATCGCGTGATAAAAATTTAATCTGTTGATTTGCTGATTCATACTCCTCAGCCGTCAAGCTTCTGAGGTTACTAGACATATCAATTAAATAGAAGGCATTTACAAAAGCAAGACGGGCTGAGGCAACGATTCTATAAGCCCTGTCCAGTTGATCACGGTCATCCTTGGGTATTTGCATAGTAGCTTCAAACACAGGACATTTGTGCCAGCAAACTTCCAGACTCATGCTTTATTCTTCCTTTTCAGCGGCGACAGTTACCTGCTTGGCTATTTCTTCCAGAACTTTAGGGTTTTTTTCTAGGTATTCCTTAGCAGCTTCACGGCCTTGGGCAATTTTATCGCCCTTATAGGCAAACCAAGCACCGGCTTTTTCAACAATGCCCTTGTCTACTCCCAGATCCAGCACATCGCCGCTTCGACTGATGCCTTTGTTGTACATAATGTCAAATTCAGCTTGGCGGAAAGGTGGCGCCACTTTGTTTTTAACTACTTTTACTCTAGTACGGTTGCCAATAACTTCCTCGCCCTGCTTGATTTGGGCAATGCGGCGGATATCCATGCGAACACTGGCATAGAACTTGAGGGCATTGCCGCCAGTGGTGGTTTCAGGGTTGCCAAACATGACACCAATTTTCATACGGATCTGGTTAATGAAGATAACAGTAGCTTTGCTGCGGCTAATTACACCAGTCAGTTTACGCAGGGCTTGGCTCATCAACCGGGCCTGTAAGCCCATGTGAGAGTCGCCCATGTCGCCTTCAATTTCGGCCCGTGGTACTAATGCCGCTACCGAATCTACTACTACAATATCGACAGCGTTTGCGCGCACTAATGTTTCGGTAATTTCCAGGGCCTGCTCACCGTTATCCGGCTGACTAAGCAGTAGGTTCTCAACATCCACGCCAATCCGTTTGGCATAAGATGGATCCAGGGCGTGTTCGGCGTCAATAAAGGCGGCTGTGCCACCGTTTTTTTGGACCTGGGCAATGGCATGCAGTGTCAGGGTTGTCTTACCGGAACTTTCCGGTCCATAGACTTCTATCACCCGGCCCCTTGGTATACCACCACCTAGAGCTATATCCAAGGACAAACTACCGGTCGGTATGGTTTCAACATCAGCTTTGTGGGCTTCGCCAAGTTTCATAATTGAGCCTTTGCCAAATTGTTTTTCAATCGTGTCTAGTGCCAAGCCTAGGGCTTTGCTTTTCCCTTCTTTAACCGCTTTGTCATCAGCCATATTTTGTCTCCAGTTAGATTGATCCAGTCTTTGGCCTCATTATATGCTAGCCGTCAGTAGCGGTAAAATGCTTAACCTTATAATTGCCTGCTAGATAGTATAAACTCTGTTAGCTTCTTGTATAATAAACCTTAACCGCTATGCGTATATCTGATATTTTGGCCATTAAACTGCTCAAAGCCACTAATAAAGTCAGCGATGAACAGCTGAGGAATCTGCAAGAGCAATCTAAGACCGAAAAAAAACCTCTACAAGATCTGGCTATTAATAATAACCTGGTAAGCGAAAAAGAGTTTACCAAACTCTATGCTAACGAAATTGATGTGCCGTTTGTCGAGCTGAACGCTCATGAAATAAAGCGCGAAGTTCTGCGACTGATCCCTGAACGGGTGGCCCGGCAATACAATGCCGTATTGTTCGGTGTTAACAATGACGGCAGCAAACAGCTGGCTATGGAAGACCCCGACGATATACAGGCAATTAGCTTTTTGCAAAAACAGTTGGGCACCGACCTTAAGGTTCATGTCGCCACCAAGGCCAACATTCAGGCCGCCCTGGATCAATACCGAGGCAATATTAGCAGCGAACTAATTAAAGTTATATCGCCAGAAGCCGAAACCGAAGAAGAAGAGGAAATCAGTGAAGCCGATCTAGCCGAGGATTCGCCGGTAGCTCAAACCGTAAACTTGTTAATAGAATATGCCGTCAGCTCCGGCGCCAGTGACATTCATATTGAGCCACGAGAAGATTATGTGTCGGTACGCTACCGGGTGGATGGTGTCCTGCGCGAAGCTAATAAACTACCCAAAAAGGTTTTAGGTGCTGTGGTATCACGCATTAAAATTTTGGCTAACTTGAAAATTGACGAGCGGCGGGTACCGCAGGATGGCCGGTTTAAAGTCGAGGTTAGTGGTCAGCTGTACGCCATGCGGGTATCGACCCTGCCAATTGTCGACGGTGAAAAGGTGGCTATGCGCATACTTAATGAGTCGGCCAAGGCAGCTACTCTCGAAGAGTTAGGCTACTGGTCTAGCTCTCTGGAAAAGATTAAAAAAGCTATTGTTCAACCGCACGGCATGATTTTAGTCACCGGCCCGACTGGCTCTGGTAAATCAACCAGTTTGTTTAGCATATTGAGCATGCTCAACAGCCCAACGGTTAATATATCCACCGTTGAGGACCCGGTTGAGTACCGCATACCCGGCACCAACCAGACACAGGTCAACCCAGGGGCTGGTATGACTTTCGTTAATGGACTAAGGGCACTGCTGCGTCAGGACCCTAATATTATCATGGTTGGTGAGGTTCGAGACGGCGAAACAGCCAACCTGGCTGTCCAAGCCGCCCTAACTGGCCATTTAGTTTTCTCAACTCTTCATACCAACAACGCTGCCACTAGCTTGCCCCGTTTGCTAGACATGGGTATAGAACCGTTTCTAATTGCCAGCACAGTAAGAGTTGTAGTCGGCCAGCGGCTAGTCCGCCGCTTATGTGTCGATTGCCGCGAAGATTATCAGCCGGACGAAGTCGCACAAAAGCAACTTGCCGAAATATTTGGTACTGGTGACAGCGGTGTTATGCAACGCATTCACCAACTCGAAGTCCAAGCCCTGGAGGCCGGCATCGGCAAAACAAATCCATCCAAGACCAACCAACACTCTCCAACCGAACTCAGCACCAGTGAGACCCAGGTCCTGCGCCTATGGAAAGTCCATGAAGAAGGCTGTGAAAATTGCGGCCACAGCGGCTACAAAGGTCGGATGGGTATTTACGAAGTCCTGGCTAACGACACCGCTATTCAAAAGCTAATTGTTGGTAATGCTACTAGCGAAGCCATACAGGATCAAGCCATAAAAGACGGCATGGTGACCATGCAGTATGACGGTTTTATTAAGTCCTTGCGCGGCCAGACTTCACTAGAAGAAATCTTACGCGTTACCTCGGAAGACCAATGAAATTCGCCTACACCGCTATATCTCGTGAAGGTAAAACCATAACTGGCTCTGGCGAAGCTGTCAGCCGAGAGGCTCTAATTGGCAGCCTAGGCAAACAGGGTCTACATCCGATTATTGTCAAACTGGACCGTGGCAAAGCTGGATTTTTGGAAGGACTCTTAAAACGACACCAAAAAGTTAAGCTCAAAGATTTAGTGGTATTTACCCGCCAACTATCCACTATGATATCGGCCGGCGTACCGCTAGCGAGATCACTAGCAACCCTGCAAGATCAGTCAGAAAACAAATACATGCATACTGTCATTGCCGGGGTGACCAAAGATGTGCAAAGCGGCATACCGCTGGCCGATGCCTTCGGTAAATACCCGAATGTATTCTCTGATGTTTATGTCAACATGGTCAGAGCCGGTGAGGCTGGTGGAATTTTAGATGAAATCCTAAAGCGCTTGGCCTCTCAGGTGGAACTCGACGCCTCTATCCGTAAAAAAATTAAAGGCGCTATGACTTATCCCTTGGTCATTCTTACGATTACGGTTATCGGCTTTTTTGGCATAATGTTGTTTATTATCCCCAAGATCGCCAAGATTCTACTAGATCTCGGCGGTCCTAACGCCAAACTGCCGATATATACTAGGGCGCTACTGTCTATTAGTAATTTTATGCAGCATAACGCCATTATCGTGCTGGTGGTGTTTTTTGGGGCTTCATTTTTAATAAGACGCTATATAAAAACACCCAAGGGCAAATACCAGTTTCATGCCTTACTACTTAGGGTGCCGGTGCTTAAAACCATTGTAATGAAAATTGCTATTGCCCGTTTTTCGCGCACTTTTGCTTCGCTAATGTCTGCGGGAGTCGGAGTGCTGGATGCACTGGAGGTAACCGGCGGGGCGATTGGCAATAAAGTTATTGAAGCTGAACTTAAAGAAGCCGCTCGGGAAGTAAAAAATGGCAAACAGTTGTCCGAACCATTAAGCAAAAGTAAGCATTTCCCGCCGATAGTCAGCCAAATGCTATCGGTCGGCGAGGAAACTGGCCAGATTGATACCGTCTTGGTAAAAGTAGCAGATTTTTATGAGGAAGAAGTTGACACCATCATTGATGCCCTGAGTTCAATTATTGAACCGGTGATGATTATTATCTTGGGTAGTATTGTCGGAATCATTGCCGCTAGTGTGATGGGCCCGATTGCCAGTCTTAGTAAAAACATTGGCAATAATTAGTGTCCTTACACTAAGTTCACAATGTTTTAACTTAGCAAGCTATGTAGTATTAAGCTGATTCTATTTGTTATCACTAATTACTAAAAGCTACTTAGGGGTTGACCAATTAATGGTAATGGTTATAATCGGTACTAGATTCTTTGCAAGGAACAATTATGTTCACTTGTAAGATCTTAAGCAAAATAACAAAACATTATAGGAGGGTGGGCTCTTATGGTCTCACTGAAGAGTAAACAACAAGGTTTCACGATTGTGGAACTATTAATAGTAATTATCGTGATTGGTATCTTGGCCGCCTTGGTCCTGGTAACCTTCACCGGCGTACAACAAAAAGCAAGGAACACCGAGCGGCAAACAGATGTCAAGGCTATTGCTAGCCACTTAGAGGTATATAATGCCCAAAACGGGTTTTACCCAACATTTGCCAACATGAACGACCAAGGTCCGCCAACTTGGGTATCAGCCAACCTAAAAGGCTTGGATAAAGAGGCCTTGCG
>CAZFNQ010000029.1:0-5743 GCA_964520375.1 uncultured Candidatus Saccharibacteria bacterium | reverse complement strand
CTCGCCCAATTTTCTCAGCTTCGCTGCGGTGTACCATAGTACCCAGCGCATCTACACGCTCACCAGCCACATAAAAGTCTAATCGTACTAGATCTTCATATCGGTAATTAGCCAGTTCATAATTAAATGAGCCGTAACCGCTAGTTATACTTTTAAGCTGATCATAAAAGTCAGTTAGCAAATTAGCCAACGGTGCTTCAAAAGTTATGACCGCCAATCCCGAGACATCAGTCGGGCTTGATTGCGCAGCTGTAATATAGGACAGATTTTTTTGTAAGCCACGTTTGCTTACAATTAATTGTAAAACTGGGCCAACGTAGGCTTTAGGAGCTACTACTTCACCACCTATCCAAGGCTCACGAATTTCCTTAATTTTAGCCGGATCGGGCAGATCAGCAGCATTTTTAATATCCAGCTCTTCACCATTTAGTAAAGTTATTTGGTAATCCGTCGATGGATTAGTAATAATAAGTTCTAGGTTATATTCTCGCTCCAGCCGTTCACGGACAATGTCCATGTGCAGCAGTCCAAGGAATCCTATTCGCATGCCAAAGCCCAGTACGGGTGAGTTTTCTGGTGTAAATTGCAGGGCTGAATCGCTAAGACTGAGTTTTTCTATAGCGTCTTTTAATAGTTGATAATTTTCCCCCGAATCCGGATAAAAACCGGCATAGACAAATGGTTTTATGTCTTTATAGCCGGCCAAGGGTTGATGGGCCGGTTTGGACGCTAAAGTAATTGTGTCGCCAACCTTAGCTTCCCGCGTACTCCTTAGGTTGGTAACAACGTAACCTATCTCGCCGGCTTGAAGCGACGGCAGCGGCATCATTTGTGGTTTTAGGGCACCGGTTTCGATAGTTATACCTTCGGCGTTAGTAGCCATCATTTTAATTTGCGAGTTTTTGGTAATTTGGCCATCAACCACTCTGAGATACAAAACTACACCACGGTAATCATCGTAGTAGCTGTCAAAAATCAGGGCTCGGGTTGTTTGATCTGGGTTACCAGACGGTGACGGTATATCTCCAATAATGTGTTCCAAAACCGCCTCAACGCCTTGGCCGTTTTTAGCTGATATATGCAGAATATCTTGTGGTCGACAACCAAGTAAGGCTACTACTTCAGCACTAACGCGGTCGACATTGGCGGCCGGCAAATCAATCTTGTTTAATACCGGGATGATAGTTAAATTAGCAGCCAGGGCTAAGTAAACATTGGCCAAGGTCTGAGCCTGAATACCCTGAGTGGCGTCAATTACCAGCAGCGCACCTTCACAGGCAGCTAAACTGCGCGATACTTCATAACTAAAATCGACATGTCCAGGCGTATCAATTAAGTTGAGTTCGTAACCTTGGTACTGCATGCGAACCGGGGCCAGCTTAATAGTGATGCCCTTCTCACGCTCCAAGTCCATGCGGTCCAGTAGTTGCTCTCTCATGAGTCGTTTCTCAACCGTGCCGGTTAGTTCCAACAGACGATCAGCCAACGTAGATTTGCCATGATCAATATGGGCTATGATACAGAAGTTACGTATTTTTCCTTGGTGCATATCTAACAGATTATAACAGAGGTAGCATCTCAAGTGAAAAGTGAACCAAATTCAATTGTGAAGATACTTAAATTGCTAGGCTTGGATACGGACCGGTTTAAAGATGAATTTGCGTAGCTTGTCTATAGCTGGACGCGGTTCTTCTAGACCGAATAACAGGGATATCAACACATGTACGGTAAGAGTGGCCCCGGCAATAGCGGCTAATTTAAAACCTAGTGTTACAAAGCCTCGATCAGCTATCTCCAATGGTAGAAGTGATACCATAATAAAGGCTGTCACGACGCTAAAGCCAGTAACAGAAATTATCCTGAGTATTGAACTCCAGAATTCGCGGTTTAGTAAGTAACGGTCGCGCATGAACATAATTAAAAACAGTAGCACGACTTCCACAGCGGCTGTAATAGACTGAGCAAGTGCTAGACCAGCCATGCCATAAGCAGTTGGTTTAGCCAGGTTAAACACCAAGATAATGTTTAGGGCAATAGCAAAAAGCGACACTATAAGGGGAGTTTTTGTATCCTTCTGGGCATAAAAGTAGCGCGAAACAATTGTATAAATAATTCGGAAAAATATGGCTGCGGCTAAGTAGCCAAAGATCAATGACACTTGTGGTGCGGCCGTAGAAAACAGCAATCGGGCTAAGTAACCGCGGGCAAAATAAGCAACAACAGTCACCGGCATAGCTATCCAAATCATTAAATGTAGGACCTTAAAAAAATCCTTATGGAATAAATCAGGACGGTTTTGGGCTAAACGCTCGGCTAGTTGCGGGAAAGCGGCAGTGGCTATGGCCGTACCAAACAGCGTAACTGGCACATTCATAAGAGTCGTGGAAAAGTTGTACCAGCTTACTGGACCCGGTCCCAGTAATGTTGCCCGGTTAGTTTCAACAATACTATTAATAGAATCAATGCCTTGATCAATCGAGCGAGCCGGCAATTTACGAGTAATAAGCTTAAAGTCATCGGATTTAAAATTAATCTTCGGGCGGTAGCGAAACTTTAGGCCCCACATCCCAAGTGTAGCAATTAGTAACTGAAGGGCCGCGCCAATTAGGGCACCAATGCCTAGTCCGACAACTCCCAGTCGATACTTAAATACATAAATACTAAGGATAATAGACAGATTATAAAAAAGCGGTGCGATGGCATAAAAAAAGAACCGGCCAAATGTCTGTTGAACACTAGTTAATATGCCCGATAGCGTAAACAGCATAGGATTCAAGGCAATAATGCGCATAATAGTCACAGCGTGATTGAGCTGCTGAGGCGCCAGATTTGGTGCCACAATATGCTGCAGGAGAGGCCTGGCAAAAATAAACATTACTATCGCTACTAAAAACATAATAATCGATAATAGATTCAATAAGCTGCTGGTTAGTTCCCAGACGCTCTGGCGATCATTCATATGCAAGCGATCAGCCAGTACCGGTACGAAAGCCACACCCAAAGCTCCGGCGGCAATGGTCAGAAAGAAGAAGTCCGGTATCTGAAAAGCCGCAAAAAAAGCATCAGTTGAAGCCGGATCTACGACTGTAAAGTTAGCACTAACCAGACGGTTACGGAAAAAACCCAGGGCCTGACTCAGCAGCGCCACGACAATAAGTAGCATGGTGGCATTCACCAAAGACACTCGTTTGTTTGCCCGGTTTATTACGCGATTCATTCGGTACTTAGTATAGAGGAACTAGAAAACAGTAACTAGGCTAAATATCTTATTTTTTATATTTAACACCATCTGCTTAGTACAAGGCGGCGGCTTTGGGCAAAATGGAATTTTCGAGAATCTTTTTAACTTCCGGGGCTTCGACTGTTTCATTTTCCAGCAAGCGGTTTTTTAACTTTTCCAGCTTATCTAGATTAGTCTTTATGACTTCTCGGGCTCGGTGGGCCGCTTCTGTTATTAAGTTCTCTACCTCGTCATCAATAATTTTAGCCGTATCGTCCGAATATTGGCGCTCATGAACCAGACGCTCTAACATCATTCCTTCATCAACTTGAAAAACCTGGTCACGCAACTTCTTACCCATGCCTTGGTTCATAACCATATCCCGGGCTAGCTCAGCTGCTTTTTGCAGATCATTACCAGCGCCAGTTGTAATCCGGTCTACCCCGTAAATAACCTCCTCGGCCACTCGGCCGCCCAACATACGGGCCAATACGTCCTTATACTCAATTACGCTATGGTAGCTTTTATCTTCTGGCGGAATAAACCAAGTCACGCCGCCAGTGCCGCCGCGCGGAATAATAGTCACTTTATGAACCGTGTCGCTATCGGGTAAGACATGGCCGACAACGGCATGACCGGCTTCATGATAGGCAGTTAATTCCTTTTCTTTCTCGCTCATAATTTTGCTCTTGCGCTCCGGTCCGAGTGCAACTTTCTCAAAGGCTTCAGTGACATCTTCCTGACTAATTTGGTTGTGGTTTTGACGAGCAGCTATAATAGCGGCCTCATTGGCAATATTAGATAAATCCGCACCAGAAGAACCAGCAGTTTTAGCAGCTAAGGAGTCTAGGTCAACTTCTTTAGCTAATGGCTTTTTAGCAAAATGTATCTTAAGTATCGCTTCGCGGTCTTTTCGCTCTGGCAATTCAATATTGACACGGCGGTCAAATCGTCCAGGTCTAAGCAGTGCCGGATCCAGGACATCGGAACGGTTGGTAGCAGCCAGTACAATCACATTAGTACCTTGTTCGAAACCGTCCATCTCAACCAAGATTTGATTCAGTGTTTGCTCACGCTCATCATGGCCGCCACCCATGCCGCTGCCGCGGCGACGGCCAACAGCATCAATTTCATCTATGAAGATAATGCACGGGGCGTTCTTTTTGGCCTTGGCAAACAAGTCACGTACTCGGCTGGCACCAACTCCAACGAACATTTCCACAAACTCAGATCCCGAAATACTAAAAAACGGCACATTGGCTTCACCGGCTACGGCTCTGGCCATCATGGTCTTGCCGGTACCGGGCGGACCTATAAGCAAAACACCCTTGGGTATTTTGGCGCCAACCGATTCAAATTTCTTGGGGAACTTTAAAAATTCCACAACTTCTTGCAGGTCTATTTTGGCTTCTTGGGCTCCAGCGACGTCTCGGAAAGTGACTTTATCTTTTTCGTTGCCATATAACCGGGCCCGGCTTTTACCAAAACTAAGTGCTTGGTTACCTTGCCCCTGCGCACTTCTGATCATAAAGAACAGTACTAAGCTAATAAGTATAACCGGCCCAATGGATAGGGCAATGCTTGCCCAGGTATTGCCGGCACTGGACGGCGCCTTTACATCGACAATGACATTTTTATTGGTTAAACCTTGCTGGTAAATGCTTGATCCGGCTTCTTTGCGTGATTTTTCACTAGGCTTGTTTTCACCGTCTTTAGTTATTTGCAGTGATTCACCCTGCAAAGTAATTTGCTTTATTTTGCCGCCGTTGGCATCACTAATTACTTGTGAGAATGGCACATCTTTTAAAGTACTGGGCTGGTTCAAGGCGGCTACAACTACCAATGACAGCAATATTAACAGCGCGGCGAAACCAAAGTTTTTGAAATTCCGGCGGCCATTGCCTCCCTTGATTGATGGTTTCCTAAACGGTTGTTTATCCATATCTACTTCTATTATACATAACACACTATCCGAGCGCTAGCGCTCCACCACAGCGAGTGCCAATTTTTCCTTATCTACCCTAAGAGCGTGCTGTTTATCCACATCTATTCGTTTACCCGGTTTGTAAGTTTTGGCAGCTATAACTAGTAGTTCTAGCCGCTTTTTACTGGTACCAACTACACCAGTTTGTCTAAGCCAGCTAGCTATAACTTCCCTGGCAATGTTGTGCGGCAGCTGCACAAACCAGATACGATCTATACCATCGGGGTGCAAATGTTGAGATAATGTATGGTCAATATCTTTATTTAACTGGCTTAGTTTATCTATGTAGGTAATAAATTCCTGACGTTTTTGGTCATTGAAGCTTGGCATAATATTATGACGAACATGGTTACGCAAATACTTGGTATCCCTGTTACTGGCATCCTCTCGCCATTTGATTCCATGCGCTTTAGCATAGTCAATGAGCTGGCTTTTACTTATTCTAAGTAAGGGCCGAAGCAAATCCGGTTGGTTTTGCAACGATGTTAAACCGCGCCGATTAGTGCCACGCAATATATTAATTATGGCTGTCTCTATGG
>CAZFNQ010000028.1:0-5842 GCA_964520375.1 uncultured Candidatus Saccharibacteria bacterium | reverse complement strand
AAGATTTGCCTAGTGGCTGGGAAGCCCGCCACCGTGAAGTTCAGGCTCTGCTTAACCCTCGTCTAACAGAAGTTTTTGCTAGTGGACGCAATAAAATCAAACCAAAACCCTATCTCATAGACGAAGACCGCGCCAATCAAGCACTCTTTAACATCGCAGTCGATGCGCGTGATAAGAGAGGCGATTGGTCCCAACAAGCAAAATGTGGTGACGCACTGCCTGAGACGTTTCATGTTTCATCCGGTAAAGGCCGTAAACCAAGGAAATTCGACGCCGTACAATACTGGCGCCAAATAAGTAGCAAAGCCTTGAGCTACTGCAATCAATGTCCCGTTACAGAAGAATGTTATGAATACGGTTTGACACAGTACAACGCCCTAGCTGGGTACCAAATATATGGTGGCCGACTTGTATTCGGGCAGGCTATGGATGACAAGCACAGTGCAGAGCTTAGCATCAACCTACTGGATAATCCTCACAAATAATTTCTCTGACGAGGGCAATTAGCTCAGTTGGTTAGAGCGCGTGATTCACATTCACGAGGTCACAGGTTCGAGTCCTGTATTGCCCACCACAGCTTGTTGTAACTTCTACTTTACGAGTGGAAGTTTTTGTTTGCTACTATGTTTATAGCAATAATTTGGGCGGGAGAAGAGAGGGTTAAATGTCAGAAAGAATAATACCGGCAGATCGCAGTGTTATTGTAGCTGCAGATGTAGAACCTGAAAAATTTGAGGGGTTGGTTAGGGACGTTGGCAAAGTGGAGGGGTTAAGCGGTTATAAGATTGGCTTTGAAGTTGGCTACGGTTTGACTATAGCAAAAGCGGTTGCCACCGTAAAAGAGGCCAACCCAGACTCAGTTGCCATCTTTGACCATCAAAAGGCTGGTAATGACATTCCAGATACTGGAATGAATTTTGGCCGTACTATGAAGCGAGGCGGAGTTGATGCGGCAATTCTATTTCCATTTACAGGTCCAGCTACTCAAGAAAGATGGACTAAAGAGTTACAAGATCAAGGTATAGGAGTGCTTACTGGTTCGGAAATGACTCACCCTAAAATTCGTCGAAGTGAAGGAGGTTATATTGCCGACGATGCTTTTGCGGAAATGTTTGAATTAGCTGTGGCTCTTGGCGTGCGCGATTTTGTAGTGCCGGGTAATAAGCCGGACAAAGTTGCAGATTATCGCGGATTTTTTGAAGAACGACTTGGCTCAGAAAACTTTACTCTCTATGCACCAGGCTTTGTTGCGCAAGGTGGTGAGATTAGCGAGGCAGGTATAGCTGCAGGTTATAATTGGCACGCGATTGTTGGTCGAGGTATTATTGCGGCTTCAAACGTACATATTGCTGCTGTTGAGCACACGCAACAAATTTTAGCAGCTTAGAAATATTGATGGTTCTACAAGGAGGATTAACATAATGTCCGAACTTAGTGAAGCTCAACAAACAAACATCGCCACCGGTGCGTTTAGAAAAGGCCTTTTTAAATTTGGTAACTTTACATTGCGATCAGGAGCATGGTCACCGTTCTACATAGATTTAAGACCTATTCCTTCTATAGCTGTACCGCAAGACGAAAATGCCATGTCAAAATTCGATCAAATACAATATCGTGATGATGTTATAGATGGATACTCAACTCTATTGGATAGTTTACGCTACGATCATTTACAGGCGATCCCAGAAGCAGTTGTTGCTCTAACAGCAATGATAGGTTACAAAAGAGGCGATTCGGTGTTGTATAGAAGAGTAAATAGTAAAACTCATGGTGCTGGTAAAGAGGGAATTTTAGGTGATTACTTGTCTGGTGATCGAGTTGCCCTAGTAGATGATCTAATTACAACTTCTGGAGCTAAAGTTGAAGAAAAATTATTAGTAGAGGACATATCGAGAGAACGAGATCTGGACGGTAACCTCATAGGCGGGGGTCTAGTAGTTAAGGATGCAGTGATACTCTTGGATCGAGAACAAAACAATGCTATACAAACCGCGAGTGAAGCCGGTTTAAGGATACATTCCGCCTTAACGCTAACTCAATTAGTCGAAATTAACCTCGCCGAGGGATTACTAGATGCACGGAGCTATGAGATAATACAAGGCTTTAGAGAAGGTACTATAAAAGGACCTGAAGATATTTAACAAAGTTAGTCCACAAAAAGATGCAATTATGATAGAAGTTGTTTTGTTACAATAGTTCAGAAATGGCAAAACAAAGTGCAGGAATTTTAGTTTATAGACGCAGAAATAATTCTGTAGAAGTCTTATTGGTGCATCCAGGCGGACCGTTTTGGGCCAAAAAGGACAAAGGTTCTTGGTCCTTACCAAAAGGTGAATTTGAGCAATATGAGGATCCATTAACGGCTGCCAAACGCGAATTTAGGGAGGAAATCGGACAAGCTCCACCAAGTGATAAGCCTATAGAGCTCGGCTCAACCAAAAACAAAAGCGGTAAGACCATCTACGCCTGGGGTTTGGCAGGAGACTTGGACGTAGCGCATATAAAAAGCAATACTTTTAATATGGAGTGGCCACCAAACTCTGGCCAAACCCAAGAATTCCCAGAAGTTGACAGGGCTGGTTGGTTTACACCCCAACAAGCATCCATAAAGCTGAATCCGGCCCAAGTCGTTTTTGTGGAGCGTTTAGCCGAACAACTAGGCCTAAAACTAGAAAAAATCGACCAACCCAGCCTCTTTTAACCTGTTATAATAGTACACCTATGAACTACTACGTAACGACATCTATTCCCTATGTAAACGGCGAGCCGCATATTGGTTTTGGTATGGAGCTGTTGCAGGCTGATGTCTTGGCGCGTACGGCTAGAAAACAGGGAAAACCAGTAATTTTTAGTACCGGCACCGATGAACACGGAACCAAAGTGGCCGAAAAAGCCGCCGAACTAAAACAAACCCCCAAAGCTTTGGCCGATGCTATGAGCCAAAAGTTTAGGGAGCTGGAAAAACTGTTGAACGTTAGCAATGACCGTTTTATCCGCACCACTGACCAGGGTCACGAACAACGGGCTCAAATAATCTGGAAAAACCTGGCCAAAGATATTTACAAAGGTAAATACGTCGGACTGTATTGCACCGGCTGTGAGGCCTTTGTAACCGAAGCCGTTGCCAAACAAAACAAAGGCATTTGCCCACACCACAATAAGCCCTACGAAAGCCTCGAAGAAGATAACTACTTTTTTAAGCTCAGCAAATACTCGGCCCAAATTCTAAAAGCTATTGAAGACGGTGCCATGCTAGTAATACCAGCCACCCGCAAGCATGAAATTCTGCACGTTGTTAAAGACGGCCTAGAAGACATTAGTATTAGCCGTCCCAAAGAAAAAATCTCATGGGGAATACCAGTGCCAGGTGACAACAATCAGGTAATGTATGTCTGGTTTGAGGCGTTAATGAACTATATAACTGTTCTAGGCTATCCAGAACACGAGGATTTTAAAAAGTTTTGGCCAGCTAACGTCCAGGTTATTGGTAAGGATATTTTACGTTTTCACGCGGCTGTTTGGCCCGGTATGCTGCTGGGGCTTGGCTTGCCAATACCTAAAACTATATACGTCCACGGCTTTATAACTGTGGCCGATGAGAAAATAAGCAAGAGTGTTGGTAATGTCATTCATCCCAAGGAAATTGTTGACAAATACGGCGTTGATACTTTCCGCTACTATTTCCTGCGGCATGTACCCTCTTATGAAGATGGAGATTTTACCTGGGAACGCTTGGAAGCCGCCTATAACAATGAACTAGCCAATGAACTAGGCAATACAGTCCAACGCACCGCCGCCATGCTAATTAAATATCAGCAAGGTATTATTGGCGATGTCCCACCGGCCAACCACGATAGTTCCCAGTACTGGGAATCAATAGAAAAATGCCGTTTCGATAGGGCCCTGGACCAAGTTTGGGAACAAATCCGCGGTCTCAATCAGTACATTGACGAGGAAAAACCCTGGGAACTAGCAAAAACCAAGGAAGGCGAACATTTACGCGAAGTCCTAGCCTACCAAACGGCATCACTGCTTGAAATTGCCGATCTACTGGAACCATTTCTACCCGACACGTCCGCAAAGATTAAGCATACTTTTAGTCAAGGTGTTGTCCGCCCAACCAAAGGCACGCTTTTCCCCAGAATAGTCAGTAAAGCTAAAACAGTCACTTCTTCGGCTAATGGTAAAAAAGCCTAAACCCTGGCAGCTTGTCGACACACACTGCCATATACATTTTCCCAATTACCCTTTGGAAAAGGACGAGGTAATAACCGCGGCTGATGAAGCCGGTGTTACAAAATTGATGTGCGTCGGTTGCACGCTAACAGATAGCAAGTTGGCTATAGCCTTAGCTGCCCAATACGACAGAATTTGGGCGACTATAGGCTTGCACCCTCACGAGGGCGCGGTTTATGTTAATGACCACAAAGCTTTGCAAGAATTTCGCGAACTGGCAACGGCACCCAAGGTTGTCGCCATTGGCGAAACAGGCCTGGACTACCACTATATGCACTCAGCCAAGGAAGACCAGAAAAAATTACTGAGATTTCAGCTGGACTTAGCTATCGAGCACAATTTGCCACTTATTTTCCACGTCCGCGAAGCTTTTGATGATTTTTGGCAGATTTTTGACGAGTATAAAGCACACAACATAAACGGAGTGGTACACAGTTTTAGTGCCGGCCAGCGGGAACTGGATCAAATACTTGATCGCAACTTATATGTCGGTTTAAACGGCATTATGACCTTTACAAAAGATCAAGCCCAGCTGGAGACTGCAAAACATATACCTTTAAATAAATTGCTGCTGGAAACTGATGCCCCCTTCTTGACCCCCAAACCGTTTCGTGGTAAAGTGTGTGAGCCAAAATATGTGTGCGAAATATCACAGTTTTTGAGCGAGCTCAGAGGTGAATCAATCGAAAAGTTGGCTCAAGCAACCACGACAAACGCCACCAAACTATTTGGCCTGGAGTAAATATGTCAGATTTTGAAAGTCTACTTGAAAACACCGCCGCGTTCATTAGTCATGAGCGAGTTGATAATATAAATAATGGTATGGAAGCAGTTAGCAAAATAGCTAAAATGTTTATTCCAGACCTTGATCAAGACCAGACCACACCCAATTATGAAGTCGAATCGCTGGGCAGTAGCGCTGTTGAAGCCAGTCTAACCGACAATGTCTCCCAACCAACAGAGACAACCAGCCAATCTGTAGAAGCGACTATTACTGACGAGGATATATATCGGGAACGAAAGAAACTAAATGCCTTTGAAGAACAAGAGAAGCTTAAAATTCAAGCTCGGCGCGATGCCGCTTTAGCTGGCAATGACTCCCTGCCGATAGAATTTAAGGACGCGGCATGATAAAAAAACTTTTTAAGACCGCCATTGCCCAACGCCGCGAAGAACGCCAAGCCGAACTATACCGCAACCTAATCCGACATGAAGCCAAAATTGGCGGACAACTATTTGGACCGATCCCCAAAGGCGGACGCCGGGAATTCTTTTGCCTAGACAAACGAACATGGGTGTGGCACGAGGAGTGGATTGACCCAAGTGGCCAACATCGAACTAAGACAACTCGATACGATGTCCGGCCGGATGGAATTTTAAAGGCCCAAGACGGTCAGCCATACAGAATGGTCACCAAAGACGAACTGCGTAACTTGTATCACGCCACCCAGCTTTACGGCCAGCGCGTTAAAAGCGAACTCTACAGCCGAGTCTAGGCTTATCTTAAGTTAAGGCTATGGGCACAAGTAAAGTAATCTATCTTGACTATGCGGCGGCTACGCCCATGGACGCCAAGGTCTTGGCAGCCATGCAGCCATATTTTAGC
>CAZFNQ010000027.1:1692-6812 GCA_964520375.1 uncultured Candidatus Saccharibacteria bacterium | reverse complement strand
GGTGTTGTCCATAGGCTTTTCTGTTAAATATTCTAACAGAGTTTAAGCACTAGCAAGATTGAGTCTGGAGCTAGCGTTCACCTTTTTTAATGGCTAAAATGACTAATGAAATTAGTATGGCAGCTGCAATTATTAGTCCAATTACTATTGGTAACATTGAATTTGAGCTAGGCGAGGATTGCGGAGCTACAGATGTGGATGCTGATATATTGACTGGTTTAAACGTATCGCTGCCGACACTGCTAATTTTTAGTCCTGGCTGGTTGAGCACTGAGCCCGCGCCAGGCTGTAAGTTATTTTGAGCCGCAGCTTGGCTGGGACTACCAATTGTTTGAGGATTGCCGGTTTGAACCAATTCACTGCCGCCCGTTTTGACTATATCCTGGGTGTCGCTCATGTAACTTTAAGTATAAGCCAAGCTTGGCATTTACTAATAATTTAGCTTTCTAAACAGTGCGACGGTATTTCCAAACCGCCAATGGTGCAAATATGAGGATAATGCCGAGTGTCCACATTAAGGTATGCCATACATACTCGGACCCATTAATAACATTGCCCTGGGTAAGATAACGCACGGCATTTACCACTTGAGTGACTGGCTGGTTACGTGCAAATATTTGCAGCCAGTATGGCATAGTATCTACCGGCACGAACACTGAGCTGGCAAACACCAGTGGGAAGACCCACAAAAAGCCTGCCACCTGCACAGTTTCAGAATCTCTGAGTAGTAATCCCACGTTACCGCTAATCCAGCTAAAAGAATAAGCAAATAGCAGCACCAGGCCTATGGCCAGTAGGAACTTACCAAAACCCTGGTGAAACCGAAAGCCCAAAAGGCCGCCAACTAGCGACATTAGCGTGATTACAAAAATATTACGTATGGTGTCAGCAAAAGTCCGTCCAGCTAGAACGGCATAGCGGGCAATCGGCAAGCTGCGCAAGCGGTCAATAACACCCTTGTTTAAATCCTCCGCTAAACCAACACCGGTTTGAATAGCACCAAATAGGGCAGTTTGGGCTAGGATGCCTGGTAACAAAAAGTTTATATACTTGGTTCCAATAGTACCGGTTTTAACGGCACCGCCAAAAACGAAATTAAACAGCAACAAGAATATAATCGGTTGTATGCTGCTAAATACCAGCAGTTGAGGAATTCGGAAGTTACGCTTGACGTTACGTTTAACAATTTGGAAAGTATCGCTTACATCATATAGGTAGTTCATAGCTCTTCCTGTTTCTTACCTGTAATAGCTAGAAAGACGTCATCTAAGCTAGGTCGGTGAACGCTCAGCTCTTCAGCCTTAATTTTGGCTTTTTTTAGGGCTGAGGCAGCAGCTAGCAAATCATCACTACCATTATTAGTACGCAGTCGCAGGCGGCGAGTGGCTTCATCTACTTCCACCTCCCGCTTTAAGTCGCTAGCTAAAATGGCTTGGGCCCGCTTAATCTGTGCATCGGCGACTTTCAGTTCAATGACATCCAGACCTAGGCTGCGTTTAAGCTGTTCGGCTGTGCCTTCAGCTATCATTTTGCCTTGGTCAATTATGTACATGTAATCAGCTAAGGCGTCGGCTTCTTCTAGATACTGAGTAGTTAATAAAATTGTAACGCCTTGTTTGACTAATTCCCGGATTATATCCCATAGTTGCAGACGGGTGCGAGGGTCTAATCCAGTAGTCGGTTCATCTAAAAATAGTACTTTGGGCGTAGCTACTAGACTGGCACCTAAGTCAAGGCGACGGCGCATGCCGCCAGAGTAAGTTTTTACTTGGCGATCAGCTGCATCAGTTAGACCTAGTTTGTCCAGAAGATCATTGGCTCTGGCTTTGGTTTTGGCCCGAGGCATGTGATACAGGCGGGCTACCATTTCCAGAGTTTCACGGCCAGTTAAAAAATCATCTACAGCCGCAAATTGCCCAGCCAGTCCTAGGTGTTTGCGGGCCTCAGCTGAGTTTTTTAAGACATTGACACCATCAACAGTAACTTGGCCACTATTGGGCTCAAGTAAGGTAGTCATTACCCTTATAAGGGTACTTTTACCGGCACCGTTGGGACCTAATAGTCCTGTAACTTTGCCCCTGGTGGCCTTAAGATCAACGTTAATTAAAGCCTGGACGTTGCCAAAGTGTTTGTTTACTCCCTTGGCGGTAATGGCGTACTGATCTGGATTATCTATGCGTTTTGGCATTTATAAGTGACTCCGCTCATCATTCAGAATCAAGTTTAGCCCATGATGCTTAACATGTAAAGTGTTACTTAGATTCCGCCGTAACCGCCGCCGTAACCCCTAAAGTCAAAGGCTGGCTTATGATAGTCACTAATTTTAAGTGGCTTTTTGTCCTTTATCGGACCGTTGGCCAAAATGTAAAGTTCGCTATTCTTCCGGGAAACCAGTAAGTAGTTATCTGTAAACCAGCCATAGGTAACAAATTCGGTTAGGCTACCGATCACTTTACCGTTCTTACCCAAACTATCACCGACAAACAGGGTATTCTTACCATCGCGCTCTTCATACCAAAAAGTTTGCTTAGATGAAGGCGATACTAAGTAGGTGTTGTAGACTTTGTTATAAAAATTGTCGGCGTTGACATCTTTTGTCACAGTAATTGCACCGTTTTCGTATTTATAGAATTTAGTGCCGTAATCAAACTGGTAGTAAATACCTTCTGGCTCATACGAAATGCCATTGAAATTAATGCTGCATGAAGGTGAGGCAGCGCCTTTTTTAAGCAGAACTGTTTTAGTAGTGCTTCCTGGTTGAACAGAAATTATCTGGGCTTGCTTATTGTTAATACGCCCTGAGTCACAATCACTGGTCCAGTTTTTGACATATATTATCTTGGTTGAGAGTGCAAATACACTGTCGATTGTTTCTGTGGCGTAATCAAATTCATTATGTCCTTCGGCAATGGTTTCATCTAAGGTCGTCAACACTTTGCTATCAGCATTAAAGCTTTTCAGAGCAGCTTGTTTTGATTGCCAAAGTTGCTTGCCGTTACGAGTTACAGTGTAGACAAAATAATGATCCAGCCAGCCAGTAAGGTTAAAGTTAGCGTCACCTTCGTCAATTGTCGTAAGTTTATCTGTCGAAGTATCGATAAGATATAGCTTGGGCAGCTTGCTATCGCGGCGAGCCTGCAAAGCTAAATATTTCCAATCGCGCGATGCTAACAAAACGGTTCCCGTATCATCTTCCTTGCCTGTTCCAGCCAATACAGTTTTGCGATCACTACCATCCAGGTTAGTTTTAACGACATCGATTTTCCCACTTGCTTTGGATAGGAAGTAGACCCTGCCGGACGGTACTATATTAAAACTGTTGGCTTTATCCTTTTGATCAGTTATTTTTACCGTAATTGGGGTGTCATTATATCCGTTAACAGATATTGTTGCTTTTATGGTATCTTGATCAATCGGCAAGACCATTGTTACTGTGCCATCTTGCCCTGTCTTGGCCTCTGTACCGCTAGCTTTTATGGTGGCATTATTTACTGGCTGGCCAGTTATTTTATTAGTAACAGTAATAGGGACTTGTCGACCGGTAGCTTGAAGCTTTACTTGGAAAGGTTCGTTGTTTTTGCTAAGTGGTACTAATACCTTTTGGCTGTAATCGCTATAATAACTTTTTTTAACGCTTAGTTGGGCATTGCCAAGCTTGACAGTAACCATGGCTTTGCCAGCATTATCGGTCTTAGTGTTTTGGCCGTGCAGACTGACATCCGCATTACTAACCGGTTCGTTAGTCTTAGCATCATGAACTTCAATACTAAATTGACGCTTAATGAACAGGCCCAGTACCTGATAACGGCTAAACGGTACTGCTAAGATTACAAGAATTACAAAAATAGCTGTTAGCGGGAAGGTCAGTTTCTTTTTAGCCAGGTATTTACGCCAGAGCTTGGCAAATTTGCCGCCAGAGGACGTTGGTTTGGCAGATTCTGGAGCAGCTGAGACAGGTTGAGATTCCTGGGGTTCAACTGATTCTACTTCTGATTTTGATGTATCAGGATTAGTTTCATCCATTGCTTTTTAAAGCTTCCTTTAGGCTAAGTATATAAGCATTAGCCAAAAAACTAAAAACATATTAATAAAATGTTGAGCTGGAATTAGGGGGCTAAGCGATTTATATCTCTTGGGAATAGCGTTGCTTCTTTGACATTGTTTAGGCCGATTAGTTTTTCGGTGAGACGCTCCAGACCCATAGCAAAACCGCCGTGCGGAGGCATACCATATTGAAAGGCTTGTAAATAATACTTAAAGCCAGGATGCTTTGGATCGCCTTTGGCCTTTTCCCTAAGCTGCTTAAGTAGCTTGTTGTATCGATGTTCACGCATACTGCCGGTCATAATTTCTATGCCGCGGAATAATAAGTCGAAACGCTCAGCATACTTTGGATGTTTTTCATTAACTTTGTGATAAAACTTAGCATCCTCTGCCGGCCAATCCGTTACGAACACTGCTTCACTATCTAAATTCTGCTTTGCATATTCACAAACCCAACGCTCTTCATCTGGCCTAAGGTCTCGCTCACCAACGCTATTTTCACCGGTAGCTCTACTATATTTGGCATGGATTTCCTCCATAGACATTGACGGAATCTTTTTAGGTAAAATTGGTTTAGTAGCACTCCACAGCTTAAGTTCTGCCTGGCTATTTTTCCAGACATCATTTACAACTTTGATTAACATGTTGCCAGCGATATCCATAAGCTGTTCAAAGTCCACAAAGCCTACCTCCACATCCAAGTGAATAAATTCGGTCATATGACGCGTAGTGGCGCTAAGTTCAGCTCGGTAAGTGGGATTAATCTCAAACACCCTCTCAAACACGCCCACCATAATTTGTTTATAAAATTGGGCGCTCTGTGCCAAAGTTGCTTCTTTACCAAAGTAATCAAGCTTGAATACCTCCGCTCCACCCTCAGTTGCACCAGGCAATAATTTAGGAGTATTAATTTCTACAAAATCATTGGCACGGAAATATTGACGGATAGCTTCTTTGGCATGAGCGTAAACTCTAAAAATAGCTTGTTCTTGCAAGTTGCGCAGGCCAACCACTCGATTTTCCAAAAGCGTATCCAAGTTCTCAGGCTTGTGATCAAGTGGCTTATCAATCTCGAT
>CAZFNQ010000027.1:0-1592 GCA_964520375.1 uncultured Candidatus Saccharibacteria bacterium | reverse complement strand
CTTTATCTGGAGAAACTTCTTCCGGGACTTCATTTGTGTGCTCGGATTTGGCTCCTAACGCCGCTACGGCGCGCATGTCATCATACTTATCAAACTCATCAACTATCGGTTTGCCTAATATTTGTTCCAAGATGTCTTCAATGGTAACAATGCCAACAATTTCCTCAAAAGCATTAACGACAATAAACAAATGGTGCTTAGTCTTTAAAAATGCACTTAGGACTTGGCGCAGGGATTGTTCTTCGTGGACATAATAAACTTCCTTTTTCATAAGATCACGGACTTGGCCGCCATTGCCAGCAGCCATAAGATCACGGACGTAGAGCATGCCGACAATATTATCTGGCTTTTCCTGATAAACCGGGAAACGTGAATGGCCGCTGGCATGTAGTTCATCCATTAAATGCGGACCCAGTGAGTCTGTTGTGGCAACGGCTTTAAAAATCCGTCGAGGTGTCATAACATCGCGCACTAATTTATCACCAAAAGTTAGACTGCCACTAACAATGCGCAGTTCATCAGCGCTAAAACGGCTATCTGATTGAGATTTTTGAGCTTTAAGCAGACTAAGCAGGTCTTCTTTTTGATACAGACCAGTGTGAGATTTAGTAACGGCATGCTTACTAGCCCTGTCAGCAACCCGGTTTAGCATTGGGTACAGCTTACCCAGCAACCAGGTCAGAGGTGAGGTTAAAAATCGGGTGGCAGTTCTACTAAAAAAGCTCATTCGGGTATTAGGCAGCCAAGCAAAACCAAGCCAAAGCAGTGATAACGATGCGATTAAAGCTAACCAGCTTGGTACGCTACGGACAATGATCACAAAAAAACCAGCCGCACTTAGACCGATAATGCCCCATAACAGGACTTGGACACTGGCCCCATAAGCGGCAGCTTTATATAACGAGCCAGCAAAATCATCACCCTGCTGAGCCCGGCGTTTTAGCTCCTTAAGCGGTACGTGAGTGTAAGCCTTTTGCAAAGATACGGCCAGCAGTGTTATAAACGCTAGGACCGCCGCTGAAATAAGCATAATCATACCTTATATCTTATCATTCTTATCTGCTTAAGACTTACTGCCCAAATGTCTCAATCCCTAACATCTTTGACACAGCTTGGTCTATTATTTTACAACGTGAATTTTTTAGCTAATTACATTATTATAGAGATACTAACTAGAGAGGTTTCAGTGCATGAGTAAGAGGTTTTTCGCGGTACTGGCGGCAATTATTATCGGTCTTGGGATCATTTTTTGGTTTTCTAACAAAAACGCTTCCGCGCCGGGCGGGCAAGCTAATAGCACCCAGGCTAGCAACCACATTGAAGGCCAAGGTAAAAAAGGTGTTACCCTAATTGAGTACGGCGATTACCAGTGTCCAGCCTGTGAAGCTTTTTATCCTGTAGTTAAAACCATAGTCGCTAAATATAAAAATGATATATTTTTTCAGTTTCGTAACTTCCCGTTAACCCAAATTCACCCTAATGCCTTTGCTGGCGCTCGGGCTGCTGAAGCCGCCGGCCTGCAATCTAAGTATTTTGAGATGCACGATATTTTATATGAGCAGCAGAGCGCTTGGTCAGTCGCCGGTAGTCCG
>CAZFNQ010000026.1:5878-6971 GCA_964520375.1 uncultured Candidatus Saccharibacteria bacterium | reverse complement strand
GCTATACTCAATAGCAAAAGCGTTATCAATGCTTTTAATGGGCAAGCATGAAAATCACATCCTACTTTTATCAAGACAAGCCACTTTTTGGCCTGGACATCGGCTATAGTTCTATTAAAGTCATGCAAATTAATTGGCTCAATAAACAGCCCTCAATTGCCGCCTACGGGGTGGGCAGCTATGATTCAAACGCCGTTAAAAACGGTGTGGTAGTTGATCACGAATCGGTAGCTAACTCAGCCCAGGACTTGTTAGCTCATCACCTGACTGGTGAGGTTACAACTTCCCGTGTGGCTTTTGGCGTGCCGGCGGCCCGCACTTTTAGCCGGGTTATGAAATTACCCAAACTTGGAGTTAACGAGTTATCTGAAGCCGTGCGTATGGAAGCCGAGCAATATATCCCTGTGCCAATTGATGAACTGTACTTGGATTATGATGTTATTGGCAGCACTGACAAAGAAGTCGAGTTATTTGCCGTCGCTGCACCTAAGAAAGTTATTGATTCGTACTCATTGTTATCGCGGTTACTAGGGCTGGAAACAGTTGCCATGGAAACTACTATTGCCGCCGCGGCCCGGTTATTTTTAAAAACCCGTATTAATGATGTGCCGACTGTCTTAATAGATTTTGGTTCGATTTCAACCGATATAACTATCTTTGATAAAACCCTGATTGTAACTGGTACGGTGGCTGGTGGCGGTGATATATTTTCACAAAAAATTGCTGACCAGTTAAATGTGACCAATCAGGAAGCTTTTGTTATAAAAACTAAATACGGCCTGGATTTCAGTAAAAAGCAAAAAGAAATTACCCAAGCTCTCAAACCGTTTTTAGACCAATTGCTTAAGGAAATACATCGCATGATCCGTTATTACGAAGAGCGTTATGGCATAGAGCGCAAGATCAGTCAGGTTGTTACTATGGGCGGCGGTGCTAACATGCCCGGGCTTAACGAATATTTAACCAATGCCTTGAGATTACCGGTTAGCATGTCCGACCCTTGGCAACACTTGGCTCATCCCGATTTCCCTCCTCCATCTATCGCTCAGCGATCGATGTACGTTACTGTAGCCGGCCTGGCTTTAGCGGTTCC
>CAZFNQ010000026.1:2525-5778 GCA_964520375.1 uncultured Candidatus Saccharibacteria bacterium | reverse complement strand
TCCAAAGAAGTTTTGTTCTCTAAATTAATAAAACAAATCGGCACCGTTATTCCCACCAACGCCGTTTTAACCGACCTGGAGATATCTAAAACTCAAGGCGGTATCGATTTAACCGCTATTGCCTCAAATTACAACACAGCCTCCCAGGTACAGGTCAATTTACAGGATCCCGCCAATAAGATTTTTGACAAAGCCGATATCCTCAACATTACTTGCTCAACGGCCACTGCCGCCAATAAGCGTTATCCCTGCAGTATTACCATCCGGGCCCAATTTGCTAAAAGCAACCCGTTTTTGTTTATTAGTCCAACCCCTGGAGCCAAATCATGACTGCCAAGCGATTTTATTTTGTCATGCTGGGCGTAGTTTCACTTCTTGGCCTAAGTGTTTTAATATCTGCTTACTTTGGCAATAAACTAATGCAATCGCAGTCACGTAAATTAGTCAGTCTTAAACTGGATAGTCGGGTTGGCGACGAACAACAGGTTTCCTTGCTGCAGGCTAAAAAAGACATAACCAAATACTCAGATCTAGAACTAGAAGCCAAGGCTATAGTGCCGCAGGATAAGGACCAAGCTCAGGCAGTGCGAGAAATCGTCAAAATCGCCTCGGCCAGTGATATTAAACTAGGAGCCATTAATTTCCCGTCTTCAAATCTAGGTCAAGGTGTTTTGCCAACTGCACCGGGAACACCAGGTGCTAGTAAAATAAAGGCACCGCCCGTGACCCAAGTACAGCCGGTTCAGGGAATTCCCGGCGTTTACTTTATGCAGATTAACATCCAATCTGACACCAACGCTCAAATTTCTTATAACAGCTTAATTAATTTCTTGGGACGTTTGGAACAGAATCGCCGGACCGCTCAAGTTGCTGGAGTTACAATAACTCCAGACAAGCTTAACCCCGATAAATTAACGTTTAGTTTAATAGTGAATGTCTATATAAAGCCATGAAAGAAAATCTAGATAAAATCACAGCAAAAATAGTACCGCTGATAAATAAATTCAGACGCTATAAAACGTTTATATTCATAATAGGACTTCTTACAATTTACGGTTTCTTGGTGCTTAGGATTAATACCCTAAACAGCCGTGAGCCAAACGACGACGATATAACTGCAAAGCTTAAAACTGTTTCTCGGCCTAAAATAGATCAAACTATAGTCGATAAAATTCAACAACTGCAGGATAACAGTGTTCAGGTTAAGTCCTTATTTAACTCTGCCCGCAATAACCCGTTCCAGGAGTAGAGATCTCTATTCGACAAATACCATTTAATATGGTATCATCTGTTTATGCCTTCGCCTGAGATTGAACAACTTTCTAATAGTATTTTATCTTTTGAGGATGTCAAAGATAATATACCCGTTGTGCAACTTGGTGATACTGTTACTGGCTTTCCAGATCTTGTGGATTTAGATCGTTTTACTGCAAATCTGCTTGCACAAAGAGTACACGGTTATACTGGAACTTCATATTTTTCTCGTATAGAAGCAGCCGGACTGCAAGAAAATAATGGACGAGTTGCTATAAGACATTGGAATCATATTAATAAACTTCCTTCGGTAGCATTACAACCAAAATTACCTAAGGGTAAACAGTTTATTGGAAGATTCGTAGATATTAGCACAACTCTGATTGACGAAACCATTCCCAAAAATGAATATGGCTTTACCGATCTCGATCAACTCAGTCAGGTAATCATTTTATTGAGTGCCAATCTCTACTCAACAGGCCGAGGTATAATTGGGCGATCATCTAAATTATTAACCGTTTATGAAGCTGGCCACATTAATAGGAGAAAGGTTACTTATACAGAATTAGTGGATGACAATGCTGATTTAGCTGCTGAGTTTCTGCTGGCTGAAAGCGAAAGTAACTCTAGGTTAGTAGCAGTAATGGGTCTTAGGAATGCCATTTTAGCGGGACTGCCAAGTCTTGGAAAACGGTAATCCGTAATAGTTCCATACCTGTTCCGTTTAGATCCGTCAGATTGACTTTTTATTTAATTTATGCTAATATACATCCTATGAATGCCGAACTATTAAGGCAACCTAGCGTACAATCAGAGTTGGACGCTACAGCTGAAACTTTACTAAGAAAGCATAATATAATGGATGTTGATTTGAGTGCGGTAACCGCTATTGAATATGTGAATCATCAGCCCAACAGTGAACCTAGCGACGATGATCTTGATGTTATCTTATACCCTGACCAGCAATCTGCACGAGTTGGCTTTAGGTACAGAGGCGAGATGCATGGTATGTATTTTCGCTTTAAACGCGAAAAATTAGAGAACGCTGCCAGAGATACTAACGGTTATCAACCCTGTCCGCCTGAGCGAGAAGATTTTTTGAGACAAGTACTTGATGAGATGAGGAGCAATGATAGCGTAGACTCAAGGCTTGATTTTAGATTTCACACTCAGGAACCCGTTAAACTCCGGTTTTAATTTCGTGCCAATATAGTTCCAGAATTCTTCCACATCGGTTCGTCATAAGTTTACTGATTGCTTTTCCGCTTGGCTAAGGCTACTATAAAATCAAATGTTAAACACGCAAGTAACTGCCCCCGGACTAATCTATACTGAACAGTTAAACCCTACGAACGGCATTGATGCACGTAAATTATTAGGGCAGACAATTGAAATTGCTGGGGTGGCGGTGGCAATTTCATCTCCATTTATAGGACCAGAAATTGCCGTTCCTATAGCTGTCGGGCTTGAGTTAGCAGGAGTAATGATAGAAAATCCTCCCCCGGTATGTAAAATTGCACATCATTTAAGATCTGCTCACTATAGGTCTGCTTGGGACACATATTATGAACATGTACAGGAAACTACAAAAAATCTGTTTGAAGAAGGTGTTTACAGCTTTGCAAAGAGAGTCATTATCCCGCTCGGTGGTTTGGCAGTAACTTCATAAATAAAATCTAGATCAAGCTAAAGCTGATTTTATTGGGCTCGCAAATAAAAAAATATTTTTATTTTTTTTCTGCATATGATTCGTGAGCTTTAACTACCATCTGAGAACAATAATTAGGATTTGGCACCATAGAAAAAGTCAAGTTTTCCCGCTCTGAGGCTGTTTCTACAATCATCGTACCAAAGTTAAACAACCGCGCTAATATGCCACGTTGATGAGTCGTAACATCTTCAACGTTGCCGTTACCAAGCTGAGTGACTTTACGATTAAAAATGCCCAGGTAAGCTACTTCAGCAATTTTTTGATTGGTCAGATAAACAACATTGCTCC
>CAZFNQ010000026.1:0-2425 GCA_964520375.1 uncultured Candidatus Saccharibacteria bacterium | reverse complement strand
GTCTTACCTAAATGTTTATACGCCTTACCAGTAGCCATACGACCTCGTGGGGTACGCTCAATTAGGCCAATCTGCATAAGATAAGGCTCAAAAAAGTCCTCGATGGTTGAGCGTTCCTCAGCTGTCAACGCGGCCAGTGTTTCTACGCCTACTGGACCGCCTTGGTAATTATCTATTATGGCATTGAGCAACATGCGATCGGCCGGGTCAAGGCCTAGATCATCTATTTCCAGCAGTAGCAAGGCTTCACGGCTAAGCTTTTCGTCTATCATGCCGTCACCGTTAACATCGGCAAAGTCCCGAACCCGCCTAAGTAAGCGGTTGGCTATTCGCGGTGTTAGACGGGCCCGTTGGGCCAATTGACCAGCAGCTTTTTTATCAATCCCAATGCCCAGTATTTTAGCGGAACGTAGGATTATACTTTCTATTTCTCCTGGTTGGTAAAATTCCAGCCGGTGAATCATACCAAAGCGGTCGCGTAGCGGCGCCGCCAAGGCCCCGGTGCGAGTAGTAGCACCAATAATAGTAAACTTAGGCAAATCCAGCCGTAGGCTACGCGCGCTGGGTCCCTTGCCCAGCATTATATCCAGCTTAAAGTCCTCCATGGCGCCATATAGAACTTCTTCAACCGTGCGGTGCAGACGATGAATTTCGTCAATAAACAAAATATCACCGTCCTCCAAATTGGTTAGCAAACTTGCCAAGTCGCCAGCTCGCTCAATAGCCGGACCGCTGGTAATACGAATTTGGGCACCCATTTCATTGGCAATCACGCTGGCCATAGTAGTTTTTCCCAAGCCTGGTGGGCCGTACAGTAATATATGATCAACTGGCTCGCCACGCTTTTTAGCGGCCGTAATCGCCAAGTTCAAATTCTGTTTTAACCTTTTTTGGCCAATATAGTTGGCAAAATCTCGCGGCCGCAGTGTCTGGTCAAGCTCCTGTTCATTTTTATCATCCGGCTCAGCGGCGCTATGTATGATGCGCTCTACACTCATGTCTAGACCCTGGCCTTCAATGCCAATTTAACTCTTTTATCGGTGGGCAGGTCGCTTGCCACCCCTTCCAAGGCACCCAGGGCATCAGGTAATGTGAAACCAAGACTTATTAGCGCTTGGACAGCTTCATCTTTTTGGGCCGCCGACGAACCAGTAAATAGTCGCTCGGCCGAGGTAGTATCAGCCAAACCGACTTTATCCTTTAAATCCACCACTACTCGTTCGGCTACTCGCTTACCGACACCGTTTGCGGCTTGAATGAATTTAACGTCACCGCTAGCAATCGCTTGTCTGACTTGATGGACGGTACCAATACTTAGCATGTTTAGGGCCATACGGGGACCGACGCCATTAACCGTTAATAATTGTTCGAAAAGCTCCTTGGTTTCTAGCCGGACAAAACCAAACAAATCATGGGCGTTATCCCGAATATATTCATAAACATATACTTGCTTGGTGTCACCAATTTTAAGCTGTCCATAGTCCTCTGCTGTTACAAATAAGCCGTAACCAACGCCTTTTACGTCAATAATTACCAACTCATTCAGTTTTTCGCCTATTTGGCCAGTTAATGTCGCTATCACCCTGGTATTATCTCATAGTCATGGAATGACAGATAGCACAGGCCAGCGCGTCAGCGGCATCATCGGGCCTAGGTATTTCCTTAAGGCCTAGGATTACCCGTACCATTTCTTGGATCTGTTTTTTCTCAGCTCGACCATAACCGGTCAATGCTTGCTTAATTTGCAGCGGTGTATATTCAAACAACTCCAGTCCTGACTGCTTGCCGCATAGCAGAACGACACCGCGGGCTTGGGCAACAGTCATCGCGGTAGTAATATTTTGGGCAAAAAACAGTTTTTCAACAGCCATAACTATAGGCTTGGTCTGCATGATAATATCCGTTAGTTCATCAAAAATTGTTTGCAATCGAACCGAGTCATCCTCCTTTACCGGCGTACGGATAACCCCAGCATCTACAATTTGGGTTTTATTTTTATTAGCCTCTATAATCCCAAAACCAAGTATGCCGGTACCGGGATCAATGCCTAGTATCCGCATCAGTTATCCAACAAATTATCAGGGATATCAAAGTTAGTGTGAGTTTCGGAAACGTCTTCTAATTCATCTAGCGCCTCCATAAGACGCATAATCTTGCCGGCTGTTTCCTTATCGGAAATTGTTACCGTACTATTTGGCACATAGGTTAGCCCGGCTTCTAGGATTTCAGTTCCAGTTTTTCTAAGATTTTCACGAACTTCAGCCAGCATTTTAGACTGAGTATAAATTACTGATTCACTACTTTCTTCCTGCACATCTTGAGCGCCGGCATCTAGAGCCGACATGAGAACATCATCTCCAATACCCTTTACGCGTATCATCCCCTTGTGATCAAACTGAAAAGCCACCGCACCTTTTTCAGCTAA
>CAZFNQ010000025.1:3617-7022 GCA_964520375.1 uncultured Candidatus Saccharibacteria bacterium | reverse complement strand
CGGTGTAAAACTAGGCTTAACTATAAGTTAATATAATTAAATCTGTGGGACCCAGTCTAATATTTAAGGATTGGGGTTTGTACCACTAAGGAGTTACTATGGCCGAGACCATAAAGAAAGCAGCAAATACCAAACCAAATACACCCACTAAAAAGCCGGTCGCAAAAAAACCAGCTGCAAAAGCTAAAAAAGAGCTTAAAATAAGTAAAGAGGAGAAGCAAAATGGGATTGATCAAGAAACTAGTGAGCCTAAGGCTCAAGCAGATAGTCAAGAAATAGAGCCAAAAATTGCCAAGGCCGGCCGGCGCAGTACAAAAGCTATTAAAGAAGCCGAGGAAAAAGCCGAAAAAGAGGCCCGCAAGACTCAAGCTAGCGAAGAGAAAGCGGTTGAGAAGTCTAAAAAGAATCAAAAACCGGCCCGCTCACGTTTGGAGCGCCGCAGCAAGAATTACCGCAGGGCCAGTGAGTTAATAGATAAAAATAAGAACTACGAAGTCGCCGAAGCCATGGATTTGGCCACCAAGACCAGCCCAGTAAAGTTTGACGCCAGCGTAGAGCTACATATCAACTTAAATGTCGACCCACGCCAAGCTGATCAAAATGTACGTGGCACGGTAGTCTTACCGGCGGGAAGCGGTAAAAGCGCCCGAATAGCTGTTTTTGGTGAGCCAGATGAAGTGACCGCTGCTAAAAAAGCTGGTGCCGATATTGCCGGGGGCGATGAGTTCTTACAACAACTCGATAAGGAACAGATAGACTTTGATGTCTTAATCGCTTCACCCAAAGTTATGTCCAAACTCAGTAAATACGCCCGATTGTTAGGACCCAAAGGACTAATGCCCAATCCCAAAAGCGGTACTGTTACCACCGACGTCGCTAAAGCCGTAACAGAGGCCAAAGCCGGACGTGTGGAATACCGGGTAGATAGTAACGGCATTATCCATGTCGCTATAGGCAAAGTCAGTTTTGGCGCTAACAAACTGGATCAAAATGCCCAAGCCGTTATTGCCAGTATTAAAGCAGCCAAGCCGGCGTCACTAAAAGGCATATATGTAAAATCTGCCTACGCTACAACGGCCATGGGGCCCAGCATTAAGCTGACGATTTAAGTCAAAGTTACTGTAGAATAAAATCATGATAATCATTGGCATGACTGGTCCAATTGGACATGGCAAAAGTTCATTCGCCAAGGTGGTTATAGAACTAGAGCCATCAGCCAAGCGACTAGAATCCAGCATGATAGTAGCTGAGGTTGCCAACGGTCTGCACGCCAGCACTAGTAATATCCCGGAAAAAGACAATATAGAAGCCATAAACGTTTGGCTACGCCCGCTGCCATCCATCCTACTGGGAAGTGTCCACACCAAAACTTCCTTTGAGCAGATAAAGCTAAAACTTGAGGATATACAGAGCCACCCGGTGGAGTACGAAAAGTTAATGCTACATCTGGAGAATCTCAGTCGTAATCCAGAACTTTTAAGACAACAAATTACTCGTGACAATAAAGAAGCATATCGTCCAATTCTGCAGTGGCTAGGCGGTTATTTGGTCAAAAAAGTTGATCCAGGCATATGGTATAAAGAAATTATCAGGAGAGTTTACGAGCTGAACAATGAGGGTTGCAAATTAGTGGTTATAGGCGGTCTACGCTACCCAGGCGACGCTCAATACGTGCGAACCGCCGGTGGCAAGATAATAAAGGTCTACCGACCTGGCCACTTACAGTACGACATGCTTGATCCAACCGAACGAGAAAGAGACGACATTGTCCCCGATGCCACCATCGTCAGTAACGGCACACTAGACGATCTAAAAGCCTGTGCAACTCTAGTATTGCAGGACATGCAAAACAACAAATTGCAAAAGACCTATTACGCCAAAGAATAATTTTAGAAAAGTAGTTGTAATATTTCATATTACTATTGTTTAAGTGTCAAATTATTTCGTACAATAGTAAATGGAAAGAGAATTATGGGAGTATATAGCAACATTCAAATCAGGCAGGCTATTGATGAGGGGCATATTATTTGCACGCCGCTTAACCCGAAGCATGTAGCCCATGCTAGCTTGGATGTCACCCTGGGTTATTATTTTTACCGGATTGAGCGGATGAATGAGCGGACTATTTACAATCCGTTTGACCGCGAGGACGTTGAACGCTATTTTGACGGCCCCTACAAGGCGATTCCCCACGGTCAGTGGAGCCAGCTTAACGGCATAACGCCACTTCATGGCATCCCGATCGATCACCCAGTCATAGCCCTGAAGCCAGGCGAGCGAATACTGGCCCACACTCATGAATTTTTGGGCATTAAACCACCTGGCGCCTATGATCTGAGAGCCCGTTCCAGCTGGGCTAGAAATGGAGTTGCGGTTTGCTTTGACGCTGGTTGGGTCGATCCCGGTTACATTAACCGCTTAACACTTGAGATTTACAACCTTAACCACCGCGAGACAGTTATATTGCCGGTTGGCGAGCGCATTGCTCAAGCGGTATTCCATGAAACTGGCGAAGTAGCTGGCAACTACGGTCAAGGCCGTGACAAAGGCTTTAGCGGCAAGTACCAAACTGGCACTGATATAGAAACAATTATTAAAATCTGGGCTCCGGACATGCTACTACCGCAGGCATATAAAGACAGTCGAACTATGCCGACTAAAATAGATGGAATGGCTTATGACTGACCCACCACGACCCGGTAAATACATAGTTATTGAAGGGCCTGAAGGTGTCGGTAAGACCAGTCAGATAATGCTGGTGGCCGCCCAACTAAGGGCCGCCGATTTACCAGTTAGAGTCCTACGCGAGCCAGACAGCCAAAGCGACTTAACAGCTAGAACCATCCGCAGCCTGACCCAAGACCCGATTTATCCTATGAATACCCGTACCGAGGTGCTGCTATATAATGCCGCCCGTTCCCAGTCGCTGGAAATTATTAAAAAAAGTATTGCTCAAGGTATCACTTGCTTAGTTGATAGAAACTATCTGACAACGCTGGCCATACAATACTATGGCCGCGGTGACGTACCTGATTACCAGACGATCAATAGCATCATCCAATTCGCAGTCTCCGGTATGGAGCCTGACTTGACTATCATTTTAGATGCGCCAGTTTCCATATTGCATAACCGGGCTGCTGCTCGGCGCAGCAAAGAAAGATTTGATAGCCTGGATGAAGCATTTTTAGAACGGGTTAGAGCCGGTTACTTATGGGAAGCTAGGCAACGCGGATTACCAGTAGTTTTTGCCATCGATAAAGTCGAGGATGTATTTAAACAAGTCTGGCAGCTGGTTACCGACGTAATGTCTAAACGAAGCTCCAATGCTTTGGCTACTTCCGCGCCGGCGTCGGTCGGTGAGATTATTGCCAATAAACAACCCGGGCCTATTTTAAGGGCAGACTC
>CAZFNQ010000025.1:1419-3517 GCA_964520375.1 uncultured Candidatus Saccharibacteria bacterium | reverse complement strand
GACCAAAAAGATAGCAGGGGCAAATACAAATATTTTACGCCGGCTTATCTGGACATTAAGACCAAAAAACACTACACCACCACAATTGATAAAATTTTTGATTTGTATTCCAAGATGGTGCGCCAGCTTACCACTTATATACAGAAAAACTCGACAGTTCCTAAAAAAGATCAGGACGGAGCTTGGCGGACTGCTACCCGCGCACAAGCTTGTGACGCCGTACGGCCAGTATTGCCGGTGGCTGCACAGGCAACTGTCGGTATTTACGCCTCGGGTCAAGCCCTGGAGAGCCTAATTATGCATCTACTTAGCGATGAGCTGCCTGAGGCTCGTCAAACCGGGCAAAAAATCCTGGCAGAAGCCCGAAAAGTCATGCCGACGTTTTTGGAACGCGCTGACAAACCTGACCGCGGCGGCGCCCTAACTGCCTACAAGGCTAACACCTATAACGCCGTTAAGCAGCTAAGCTTTAAATATTTGCCTCCGCACTACGGCCAGCAAGACGAACCAGTTATTTTAACGCAGGTTTGGCCCCGTAATGAACTGGAGCTAGTACCGGACATGCTATATGAACATAGCAACTTGGCGCTTGAACAAATCCAGAAGGAAGTTAATAAATGGCCAATGGAAAAGAAAGAAGAAGTCTTCAAGTCATATATAGGAGAGCGGCTAAACCGCCGACATAAACCGGGACGAGCTATAGAAAAAGCCCACTACAGCTGGGATTTGCTTTGCGATTATGGGATATTCCGTGATCTGCAGCGTCATAGAATAGTAGACGCCTTTGAATGGCAAGCCTTAACACCGCGTTACGGATTTGATGTACCTCCGCTAATTGACGAGGCAGGACTAGTTGAGGATTATAACAAGTGCTTTGACCTGAGTTTGGAGCTCTACAGTGCCATGCAGGCTGCCGACTATACACTTGAAGCACAATACGCCACGCTTCTAGGTCATAAAATGCGCTGGAAAATTACTTATAACGCCCGCGAAGCCTTTCATTTGCATGAGCTGCGCACCAGCCCGCAAGGCCATCCGGGTTATCGAAAACTAGTGCAACAAATGCATGAAAAACTAGCCGAAGTCCACCCCATGCTGGCTGAGGCTATGAAATTCGTGAATCAAGGCGAGGATGAAGAACTAACCCGACTAGCGGCCGAGCGTTATACCCAGTTTAAGCTAAAGCAATTGGATAAAACCGTCGATCAAACGTCGGCCGCCAGTGGGTAGTAAAAAACTCCACTTAACACATCTAAGTTATCAGACATCATCATTCTTACTATTCCTCTATTTTCCGTACTCCAGACAACCTCTCGACCCTCAACGATGGCGTCAATTGGTAGCAGATCAACACTCTTGGCAAACAAATCATGAAGTGTCCGGTGTTTCATGACATCGAAATATCTAATAAACCTATCTTCTATACCTTCTTGGAATTGTCTGTAGTGACGAGCTATACCTTCTGCGGCAACAAGTTCATTTTCATCAGATAATAAGCCACTTATTATTAAATCTGCTGGTGTACCAGATTGCACGGATTGATTTATTGATTCATTGGTATTCATAGTTATAGATTTTAAATTCATATTCTTTACTTAATAATTTATTCTGGCTCAGCTAATGTTAAATGCTCTTGAGAAAGTTCACCTGATGTTCGTAAATCGGCCATATCTGAAGCTCGATTCAATAAAGCCTCTAGCCGACCTTTTCGGGAATCGCCGTGTCGGCTTAAAGCCGCATGTCCAAGCGCACAAGCGCTCATAGATAGTGAATCAATTCCGTCGGGTAGCCGTCCCTCAGCTTCAGCATAAAAACGTTCAATAGCAAGGTGTTGTGTCACCAATACAAAATTTTTCCGTTGGGCTTCGTTTCTTCTACCTCCGTACATAATCTATCTCCTAAAACATAAAAACCGAGTTCCCTTATGGTTGGAGCTCGGTTTTACTTTTTTTCTATGTTATTGGCTGCTCCAACCCTGGTTATGCAATGACAAACACGAGACCGAATATACGGCCATAGTGCGTGATTGCAATAATTGGGTTGAAGTAAGTCTTCACGAATAGCTAATGTACGCCGCTTATAACGGCTTGTCAATAGG
>CAZFNQ010000025.1:0-1319 GCA_964520375.1 uncultured Candidatus Saccharibacteria bacterium | reverse complement strand
GCTGTTAATCGCAAAGCCTCCTTAACACCTCACGCTTTTAGTAGGGAAGCCTTGCCAGCTTGATTATCGGTACAGCTAGTCCAAATCCTTGATTTCCTGGCATTCATCTGTTAGACTGTGTTGAGTTACCAAAGACAGCGACTGCAAACAAGCTTAATTCGTCGCCGAGGTAGAAACAATACACTTGTTCTCTCGTAATTTGTCTTTGGAATATCCAAAGGCTTTTTTATTACGGTAACTAATCCCTCGACTTAGTCGAAGCGAGCAAGAAAACTATAAAGGATCATAATGGCATTAACAAAAGACAAGAAACACCAAGTAGTAGATGAGATCAGCCAGCTTTTAGATACTTCAAAAATGACTGTCATCACTGCCTATAGAGGTACTCCGGTTAAAGCTATGCAGCAGCTCAGGCGCGAAAGCCGAACTGGTGGCACTACCATTAAGGTAGTAAAAAATCGCCTAATGGTTAAAGCATTGGAAGCTAGTGAGATGTTTAAGGACACCGACAAAAGCGCCCTCACAGGTATGCTGGCTTATGCATTTAACCCAATTGATGAGGTTGCGCCAGCTCAGGCAATCGCCAACTTCGCTAAAACTCAGCCAACATTGGAATTTGTCGGTGCTTTCACGGATGACGGACAGTTTATAAGTGCGGACGATGTAAGAGCTTTGGCTAGCTTGCCAAGTAAAGACCAGCTACGTGCCCAACTGATAGGCACCATAAGCGCACCACTGAGTGGATTTGTGAATGTACTGAGCGGTAATATCCGTAGTGTTTTGAACGTATTAAGTGCTAGAGCAGAATTAATTAAGTAAATAGGAGAACAATATTATGGCAGACGAAGATGTAAAAAAAGAAGAGGCTACCACTGAAGCTCCAGCTGAAAAAGCAGAAGCTAAGACAGAAAAGAAATCAGATAAAATTAAGACTCCCAAAGAGTTTGAAAAGATCGTAGGTGAGTTGGACAAAATGTCAGCTCTGGAAATTAGCAAATTCGTTAAATTCCTAGAGGAATATTGGGGTGTCAGCGCAGCTGCTCCCGCTGCAGCCGTAGCCGCCGCACCAACCAGCGAAGCCGCACCTGCCGAGGAAGCTAAGAGCGAATACGACGTAGTATTAAAAGACCCTGGCGCCCAAAAAGTTGCTGTTATTAAGGCAGTCAAGGATATTACCAACTTAGGCCTTGGCGAGGCCAAAGCTATAGTTGACGGTGCGCCAAAACCAGTACTTGAAAAAGCCAAGAAAGAAGATGCTGAAGCGGCCAAAAAGACGCTAGAAGACGCCGGCGCAACAGTCGAATTAGCTTAGATAGTCA
>CAZFNQ010000024.1:5811-7744 GCA_964520375.1 uncultured Candidatus Saccharibacteria bacterium | reverse complement strand
TAGCTAAAAAGTACTCTCAAGATAAATCCAGTAAAGACAAAGGTGGCGAATACGGCTTTTTAATAGACAAAACTAACCGTGACTTATCAGCTCAAGTTACTCAAACGTTATTTCAACTAAAACCCGGCCAAACATCGGGCATAATAAATACTGGATACACCTTAGAAATAGTTAAAAACATTCAAATGCAGGGCAGCAAGGTTAAAGCCGCCCACATTGTGTTCACTCTACAGGACATAAATAATTACCTTAATCCGCTTAAGGATAAAGAAAAAGCCCGACTATTTATACGACTGTAGATGTGGAAATCACTAGCTTTGTAGTATGATCTGGTCAATAACTTGCTAATAGGGGAGAAATGCCGCATAATGACTACTAGCGAAAGGTGGAATTATGTCTAAAGATAAGGGTAGAAAAGAGAAAAAGAAACCCAAACAGGCAAAGGCCAGCTAATATTATGAGCGAAGAGGAAGTAGTTGTTAGCCTACGTAGTATGCAGGCTAATCCTAAACTGTTGACCGAATCAGTCTATAGGGGCAATGTTGAGTTGTGGCCTAACCACCGTATGTCTTTTATTGAGTATCACTTAGCGTATTTAAAAGTTCATCCTACCCTTGATCCTAAGCATTACCTGGCTAACCTACGCCTGGTATTGCGCAAAACTACATAGACATTCCATAAGCTTTAACTAGGATCTTTGTTAAATTCTTGAACGTTTGCGGTTGGTTATACCTATGGCAGATATTAGGCCACCGGCTAGTAATAATACGGCCATTGCCACGGCACCTCTATGGAAAGCGTTAACACCGTAAGCAGTCGATCTTGTAAAGGCATCGGCTCCAATTATTAGCCCAATTAGGGCAATAGCAATCAGTCCGGCAATACGTGAAACGGCATTATTAATAGCCGAGCCGACACCGGCATTTCGGCTATCAATATCTCCCAATATGGCCGCAGTTAGCGGGGCAACTGTCATAGATAAACCAATTCCAAAAACAATAATCCCTGGGAAAATCTGATTCCAATAATCAACTGATTGATTAACCCTAAGTAAAAACAAAAAACCAATTGCGCCTATAATTGGCCCAACTGACATGAACAAACGGGGTCCATATTTACCAGCCAAAGCGCCAAAGCGCGGAGATAAAAGAAACAATATTATTGTTACTGGAGTAAACGTCAACCCGGCACGAAAGGCTGAATAACCTCCTACTGACTGAACAAAAATAATCAGTATGAAAATAGCTACCGATAAGCCGGCATAAATAGCGGTTGTCGCAATATTACCGACGCTAAAGTTTCTGACTTTAAATAGATTTAGCGGCAACATAGGGTTTTTAATAGATTTTTCATATAACAAAAAGCTAACTAACGCCACTACACCAACAACTAACGGAATAATCACCTGTAAACTTGACCAGCCATAATGCGGCTGTTCAATAAAACTATAAACTGGGCCTCCCAAGCCAATTGCACAAAGTATCGCCCCTAATATATCAATCTTTGTATCATGAGGCAGCTTCTCGGGCAGTTTAAGCATCTTTATTAGCAACAAAGTAATTGTTATCGGTACGACATTAATACCAAAAACCCATCGCCAGGATGCTGAATCAACCAAAAACCCGCCAAGTAGTGGCCCAATAATAAATGATATACCGGTCCAGGCAGTCCAAGTGCCAATAGCTTTACCCTGAGCCTCACCGGAAAAAGCTGAAATAATCATTGCTAAAGAACTGGGTACTAACAGAGCACCGGCCAATCCCTGAGCGGCTCGCATAATAATTAAGAAATTGGTATTTGGTGCTACGGCGCAAAGGACTGATGCAATCAAAAAGCCTACCAGACCAGCTGACAATACTTTTTTACGACCAAACAGATCAGATAATGAGCCAGCAATTAAGATAAAAGAACCAAGAGTTAATAAATAAGCATC
>CAZFNQ010000024.1:3680-5711 GCA_964520375.1 uncultured Candidatus Saccharibacteria bacterium | reverse complement strand
CTATATTGTAGTAGTATATAGGCATGAATAATTCAATAGAATATAAAAATCAGCCTAGTCGTATCAACACATTACTGCGTAGCAAAGCCGTTCGCCGAGGCGGGGCTGTAGTTGCAGCTGCAGGTGTTGCTTTGGGTGTCGGAGCTACTTACGCTGGAGCCACAGAAACGCTAAAAGTACCAGAACCTAAAGAATTATCTGCCGGCAATACAACTTCCACGACTAATGGCTCAATTACCGTAGAAGACGGACCAGAGGCTTTGCCTACGACCTCTACCACTGAACATATTGCTACACCTCCGCCAGCAATCGACGCCTATGTTGATGACGGTAGCGGTGAGAACACAACCATAACTACTAGTACCGGCAATACAACTTCTACCACTAGTGGCTCAATTACCGTAGAAGACGGACCAGAGGCTTTGCCTACAACCTCTACTACTAGGCATATAGCTACACCACCCCCTGCAATCGACGCCTACGTTGATACAGGTAATGCTACAAGTTCCACTACCACTACTGAAGGGCCTACATCTGTCCATATAAACACTGGAGAACACTTATTGGCTCACACCGGAAATAATATACCAACGCAGGCTCTTATCGGAAGTACACTTGTTGCTGGCGGTTTAATGGCCGGCGAGATCTTAAGACGTCGTGGTCACAGTCCTCATCCAATTACTCCGGTTATTGAGAGCCAAAGTAAGTAATCACTGCTTCAGACATTATTTTTCGCTAAACGTTGGAAGACACAGCTTGACCAAGTACTAGCATTATCCTACAATTGGGTTTATTGTCGATAGTAAAAAATATGCTAAAACAACAAAATTCCAAAACAAACAACAAAAAATTAAATGGCTCCGATAACAGGGCTGTTGTTACGAATTTCGGTTTAAAAATTTCCCGGCAGCCAGCTTTTAATCGTCGAACAACTCTAGGCTTGTTTGTAATATTGGTCCAGTTAGCAGCGGTATTCGTTTTGGTACCTCATTATACCCCTGGGATTAAAAACCCAATTAATGCTAAAGCCGCTGAAGAACCGGCAATAGATGCTTATGTAGATGATACCTTTGTTAATTCGAATCTTACTACCGAGCAACTAGCTAATCTTTCCTTTGATAACAGCGTTAATATATCAACAATAACCCGCGATGGTAATAGTGAAGATGCTGAAGCTGCTCATACTAATGCTCTTAGAAATCTACATGGTAAGGCAGATTACGTAAGATCAGCCTGCTTAACAGGAATTGCCCGAGCGTATGCCAAGGCCTATGCAACTTACGGTGTACGAGTCGCCAACACAAAATTAAGAGATCAAATAAAAGCTAATTGCACCACCCATGTTGGGGCTGTGGCAGAGATTTTGATGGCTCAGGATACCGAATGTCACGCGTGGGTAATTATGACTACGATTAGATTACCATCGGATTCAAATTTTGGCTGCCCACCGAGGACTACCATTGCCAAGGTGGCCTGTGGAGATAGATCAAATATATTAGATGCCAGAGTACCAAGCAATCCAGCTTGCAACCCTTATCCAAGCGGTTACCCCTATGGCTTTAAATATTTCGGGGTAGGAGCTTATAGAAACCCTAATGGCCTTGTATATATAGTTCAAGATTTTGCCGGTTGTAGCTCCAGTTGTTTTAATCTGCCGGCTGCTCTGGGCAAGGCTTCAATCTTTCCTAATCAGATGCGGCCTGGTGAGAGGCTGGATCGAGGCGACCAAATTAGATCTGGCAATGGCTTCCGGTTTTTCTTTCAGCCCACTGACGGCAACGCGGTGGTTTATTCACCTAGCGGTGTAGCCACATGGTCTACTAATACCCAGCACCAATATGCCTATCATGTCAAATTCCAGACCGACGGCAACCTGGTGGTTTACAATTCTGACAACTCCAAAGCTCTCTGGTGGAGTGGGACCCAAAATAGAGGTGGCAGGTATGTTGTCATGCAAAATGATGGCAACTTAGTCATATACAGCGCTGGTTATCTGCCGCTATGGTCATCAAAAACCGGCCTGCTGGTAAA
>CAZFNQ010000024.1:0-3580 GCA_964520375.1 uncultured Candidatus Saccharibacteria bacterium | reverse complement strand
CCAATATACGCTGGTCAGCGGATTGCGACTGCCTACCCAGGTGCTTCAGATACTGAATGGGGGTGGGCTGTTGGCGATGGAGTTGTAGCTACACCAGGTGGTGGTGAAACGGAGGGTGGAAAAGCTTTTGATAGGTTTATGGCAAGTCTTGGCGGCCCAAACCACAATATAGGCGATGGACCAATCTATGCTGGCGCATCCTGTCCTTAAAGTTTATAAAGCTACCAATAGCAGTCTTTAGCGAACGAGGTAAAAACTTACTTTATTTTGGCGAGTGGGCGTCTGCAAGATCAAGCGATTTTGCAAGTAGTAAAAGATCAAAAGCTTGACTGGGACCAGTTGCAAAATGGAATATATGTCTGAGAGTTGGATCATCCACTTCTTCAATTTCCCTTACATCAACTCTTCGTCCAAGAACAAGTTCCATACCGCGAAGTTTTGTTGTTGGATCCCTCCAAAGAGATTTAGCAACCGGCTCTATTTCTGCAAGAGTCGGAAACTCTTTTAAGCCGTATTCTTTATATAAACTAGTAACTTCAGGGTCCGTCGATATTTGCAGGGCATCAAAGCCAGCCATATTTGCATACTTGCTATACATAATCAAGACATTATACGATAATAACTAGATTATGTCAATACCAATAAACATTATTAAACAGATATGGCACTATTTCTTAGCACTATACTAAGAGTCTTTAGATTATTATAAATGTATCTAATTCAATTATTAGGCGGCGGGCGGGGTATTGAGTCGAATTTTCCACTCTTATCTTGACAACCATAGCCTTCACTTTAATAATAAACCTCAGGGAATTAAATGTTTAAAAACTACGCCCGGAAACAAAAAAATCGGAAGAATCTCGTAAATCATTCTTGGCCATTCAATCGAACCAGCAAGCTTCATGTGCTGATTTTTGTGCTGTCTTTTGCCATTGTTGGTACCATCCTGTTGATTTATACTCTGGCTGCTACTATTCAGCGTAATCCACTAATTGGCGCAAATTTTACCCATTACCAGATTGTCAACTGTAGTCTGAGCGACTATGGAATTATTCGTAATTACAACAAGCCGGGTGTTAGGGCCAAAGTTCAGCAACAACTAGCTACTATGCGAGCGGGTGGTGCCGACGATATGCGTACAATCCTCTGGTTTATGCACGATCCTGGCACCAATACCTGGGGACCAGTGCCGTCGGCCGGGGGACATCTGATTGAACCCTACCGAACCAACCTTATAAATTATGTAACCGATGTGCGAATGGCCGGCTACCAACGCCTGACGTTAGCCTATGACGTTTTCGGCCCTTACAGCCCGCGCAATGTTAACTATGTCCGCAGCAACATTACTGAAGACTGGAATTTTATGCGCGACACCCGGAATCTGGTTAAGCAGAATGGTCCGGCCGATACCCACTTTGATCTCTTAAACGAGTCAACTAATTTAGCGGGATTATCTTCAGCTTATTGGCCAAAATTGCATGATTACTTAGTACAAATTTGGCAACTTTATAGTAACGAGTTTGGCCAAGCGGATGCTACCTATTCATTTATTGGCTCAGATTTATCATCGTACGATCAGTACCATTGGCTGGACAACCTGCTGACAGTCTTTCGCGACAGCGGCTCAGGCTACCCAAAATGGTTTGAGATTCACACTGGCTACCGTGGTGCAGTGGCAGCCACTAGAGGGTTAAACCAAGCTGAACAAATTCTGCGCCAAGCCGGTTTAAATCAACCTCTAATAATCGGCGAGACCGCTTATAACGATCCAGCCGTCACAACTGCAATTGAGCAATATGTGAACAATACTGGACGTCAGGTCCTTGAGGTTAATGAATGGCCTAATAAAGTCCTTACTTCTGGTTGTAATGCTATGTCCGAATCTCCACCATACAGTATGAACGCGCTCTTACCACTGCACGACTTCAGGCTAAAATAAAAGTGCCACTATTCAGAGGTATTTTCAATTTCATGGCGGTCTATAGAGTCGGACTTCCTAACCAGCATACTGGATTAAACTATTTACGCTTTAAATCCATGCTGAGTCTGCCGATTTCGTAACAGGCCCATAATAATAGAATTGCTGAAATCCATTGAAACCCAAAAACAATGAACACAAACGCAAAACTTACATATCCAAAAACTCTGTTTAACGTGGGTTTTGTCTGCTTAGCATTTTTAAACCATGCCATTTGATACACCTAAATGTTAAATATATAGGGTAATGATAACACGGACTAGTATTGAAGTAGACAAGTTGCTTATGTTTGGCGGATCTTAACGGAGCAGGTGTGGAATTATTTTACTATCCAGTCTTTAGGGTCAGAGTTCAGGAAAATCATTTAATTGTCTCATGCCGTCAATAAACTTCACTAAACGAGCGTTATCAAAATCGTAGGATTTTTCATTGTCAAATACTTCAGATGGCTCAAAACCAAAATATCCTACGATATTTTCCATGAAACTTTGTATTTCAGGGTTTGAGCTTGGGTTGCTTGATATGCCTAAATAACCTTCTATTGTCCCGTCATTGAGCATATATATTAGTCCGTTAAATTCTCCTAATTCAGCGCTATTATTACTAGAGTCTGTGGAGTTCTCAATACCTTCATGTGCTTCTACATATATAGCAACGATATCTTTGTTGCTTGGTACTGCACCAGCAACTTCATTGAACATTTTAAAATCTAAGTAATAAAATAAGCCTTTAGTTTGACCAATTATCTCAGCCTGTTTACCTATGATAATGTCATTACTAAGGCTTTCTATTTCATAGAAAGCTTCAGGTGCGACCTGTTCCTTATAGCTGCCCAAAGTAAGGGGTTGAGCACCTAATCGATTAATTAACAAACTAACAGCCCCTATAGCTTGTGAAAAAAGCTTAGGGTCAAGAGCTTCTGGAGTAGAAGGATTAGAAGCATAGTTAGGGGAATTCATTAGGTTATATTAACATAAACGGCATCAAAAATCAATTGGCGGACCTTAACAGAACAGGTCTGGAACTACTTTGTAGAATTAAACAGTTTCTCTTATTTGTAGCGCATCTGCCAAGTGGCCTAGATATATCACACCTTTTTCGCCCACACCATTAAAGCGTAAATTACCAGTACTTAAGCCTTCTGCCAATTCACGAATTTTATCTGCTCGTAACCCTCTAACCACATATTTACCTTGTTCGTCTATATCAAAAGAGTAAAAACTACTAGTATCCGAATAGCCATGCTTACGGTTAGCCCCAATACCACGTCTAAGATTATTGTCTAGATTTTCGATAAATATTTTATCTTGTGTAGTAGATAAATCACTACCTGCTAAAAAATGTTCCATTTTGTCTCTTGTAACTAGTGCTAAATGTTCATCCGTATTTGGATTATCATAATATGTTACTAATTCGGGGTTGTATTCAGGAGGTAAAGGGGCTTCGACACCTAAATGGTTAACGATTACTTCAGAATTATTTAGCGGAATGTGTTTATTTTGTTCTGACATAACCATATATTAGCATAAACAGAATAATAAGTCAATACTGGCGGGCCCGACCGGATTTGAACCGGCGATCTCCTCCGTGACAGGGAGGCGT
>CAZFNQ010000023.1:0-8037 GCA_964520375.1 uncultured Candidatus Saccharibacteria bacterium | reverse complement strand
AAAAAGATTGATGACAAAACAGTCCTCGTGAGTATCATGTACGCTAACAACGAGATTGGCAGTATTGAGCCCATCCGTGACATAGCCAAGCTTATAGCTGCCCAGCGCCGGCAACGCCTAACCAAAGGCAACAAAACTCCGCTATATTTTCACAGCGATGCCTGCCAAGCAGCGGCCTACTTGGATTTGCACGCCAACCGGCTGGAAATAGATCTAATGACAATCAACGGTGGTAAAATCTATGGTCCCAAACAAAGCGGCTTTTTATATATAAAAACCGGAGTAAACCTAAAACCGCAAATACTAGGCGGCGGACAGGAGCTAGGACTGCGCAGCGGCACCGAAAACGTGGCTAATATAGTTGGCCTAGCCAAAGCCCTGGATCTAGTTCAAACCAGGCGTCACAACGAATCCCAAAGACTAAGCCGACTGCAAAAGCTCTTTTTCAAGCTGCTTGATAGGGAATTGCCTTCGACGGTTATCAATGGGCCGCTAAATAAGCGTTTGCCCAATAATGTTCACCTCACTCTACCAGGACAGGATAATGAGCGGCTAATGATGCAACTAGACGAGCGAGGCATCATCTGTGCCGTTGGCTCAGCTTGTAGTGCCAGCAGTGATGAGCCGTCCCATGTTCTGAAAGCCATTGGCCTAAGCGACAAAGACGCCCAAGCAAGCCTGCGCTTTAGTTTCGGGCGGGCGACAGCAGAAGCCGATATCCGCCACACCATAAAAACCTTAAAACAGTGTGTTTAACACCTTGGTATCTATAACCAAAAGCGCTATACTAAAACAGTTCTAGCGCGCCCCAGGCGTTTGCTGGTGTATTGCTTTAATTTAAAGTGTTAAGATAAAACAAAAGGTGGGCATAAAAAAGTGCAACTTTGGCAACTACTAATCGTGCTTATAGCCATAGCGCTGGGCGCTGCTGGTGGTATTTCTGCTACCATGGGTGGCAACAAGCGGCGCCGAGCCGCTAAAACCGCCGCCACTAAAGCCAAAATAAACCAAGACTACGCCCAGGCTGCCGAACACGACGTCGAGCATATCTTCAACGAAGAATTCCGCGAAGAACTGCGTAACCGCGGCCGCCTACACTTTGAGAAAATTATAGGCGAAAACGCCATGTTCCTTCAGCAGGACCTGAGGTTAACAACTTCCCAGCTGAACGATTACATGAAGAGCGAGATTACCAATACCTTAAAAGAAGAGTTTGCCAAATACGAACAATCCATCGCCGACGCCAAACAGCTGGCCATCGATTCCATTGCCAAAACCCAGCAAGCCATAGAAGAACAGCGGGAAATTTTAGGTAAACAACTCCAAGAACAAGTCGCGATTGAAAAAGAGCGATTAATAAAACGCTTCGGTGAAAACATGGCCGAGATAATAAATCACTACGTTCTAGCCGCCATTGGTGACCAGATCGATCTTAACGACCAATTGGAATATATATTGGGCGATTTGGAAGCTAACAAGCAAGCCATACTTGAGGATATCCAAAATGGGGCCTGAAGCTAGTAAACTTCAGTTGCCGCTATCGATCATTAGTTTCATTGACCTGGGCAGACTGCAAAGGGAATTAAATGCCCTAGACGATTTCACGACCCAATCAGCCGTTAGAGATCCCGGCCAGCAACCAAAACTACCCAGAACCAGCCGCAACCTGGAAGAACTAGCCAAACTTAACAATGTCAATTTACTGATCGAAGCCGAACGGCAACTACTTGAGGAGGAGCTAAAAGACTTGCGCGAACACGCGCCTGTAGTTCATATTAGCTTTTCGTCCGATCCGCCGATCACTTTTTTGACTAAAATCATTGCTTGGTTTAGAGACGAAATTGACGCCCACCTATTTTTACAAATCGGTCTTCAACCCAGCATTGCCGCCGGCTGTATTGTCAGGACTGCCAACAAACAGTTTGACTTTAGTCTGCGCCGGCACTTTGACCAGCATCGTCAGCTGCTAATGGATAAACTGGCCCAAGGGAGCGCTTAGAGTGGCTGGCAATAAGCATTTTAACAGCTTGGTGGCCGCCGGCAATCCGGTTGGCGAAGTCATAAGCGTCGATAGATTCTTAATTAATGTCCGCGGTCTTCACCCCGTAACTATCCATGCCCTAATTATGTTTGAGGACGGTAGCAAAGGCTTTGTACATCATATTTTTGAGGAGTACACTGTGGTACTACACCTGGGCAGCGACAGCTTGCCGGTCGGCACCGTAGCAGTTGTTCAGCATAGTGAACTTGTGGCTAAAGTCGGCAAAGATTTTATGGGCCGGGTCATTTCAGTAACCGGTGAACCACTGGACGGCAAGGGCCCGATTGGCGCAGATACCACCTGGCCAGTGTTTCAAACCGCACCACCGATCTTTGAGCGCGAACAACTCAATACCCAACTACCTACCGGCGTTACAGTTATTGATGCCCTGTTCCCACTGGTTAGAGGCCAACGCATAGCCCTGCTAGGTGATAGCAAGTCCGGTAAAAGCACCCTAGCCACCCAATTGGCTATAAATCAGGCTGGTAGTGATGTGACTGTGGTCTACGTCATGATCACCAAACGACGTAGTGAAGTTGAACTGCTACTAGGCCGATTGCGGGAGCATGATGCCATGAAAAACGCCATTGTCGTCGTGGCGACAATTTTTGAATCGCTGGTAATGAGTTACTTGGCTCCCTACGTGGCCTGTGCCCTGGGTGAATACCTGTGGCAAAAATGCGACCAAGACGTAGTCTTAATTTATGACGATTTAACCAGTCATGCCTTTGCTTACCGGGAAATCTCATTGTTATCCGGCGTCAGTCCGGGAAGAGATTCCTACCCAGGCGATATGTTTTATGCCCATTCCAGTTTGCTGGAGCGAGCCGGCCGGCTAAAGCGCAATCACAAGACTCTAACCAGCTTGCCGCTGGTCCTAGCCGCTGGCGGAGATATTACTGCCTATTTGCCAACCAACCTAATGTCCATCACCGACGGTCAATGGATACTGGACATGGATCTTTTCCATGACGGTCAACGACCGGCAGTCAGCACCGGTTTAAGTGTCTCCCGCGTCGGCGGCCGGGGCCATAACACCCGCCAAAAAAAGCAAGGTTCCCAAACACTCAAAGCCCTAGCGGCCTACCGCCAAGCTAAGGAATACACCCACTTTGGTTCGGAATTGGCTCTGGAATCTAAAAAAGATCTGGAGCTCGGCCAACGTTTACAGGAAATTCTAACCCAGGCACCGGGTGAAAACTACTCGGTCTTAAGCCAGCAACTTATGCTGGACGTGGTCTATAACTTAGCCGAAGATGACGTCTTGGATGTTAACGCCATGAAAAGAGCTGTCAGCGATATTGCCAAACTCGTTAAAAAAGACGAAGATTTTGAACCCATGCGCGACCAACTCAAAACTAAAAGCCTAGTGGAACTAAAGAAATGAGACGGACACAGGAACTGGCTCTGGAAGAACAAGTTATGACTAGCATGGTGCAGCTGACTAGCATATTTGAAAGCATCGCCAGCATGAAAATAGCCCAAATTAAAAACCAAGTGCAACTGTCTCAGAAATTTTTCGATGAGCTTTGGCACATATATTCGCAGATTAGAGTCGACGGCCAATTTCGCTTTGGCCGCGACCCCAAGCAACCGGTTATTGACCGGGAACTGTTTATCGTGATTACGGCCGAAGGCGGCTTTAGCGGTGACATTGACCAAAAGTTAATCCAGGTTATGAGCCAACAATATAATGCTACTAAAAACGAAATTATTGTGATTGGCCACCACGGTGCCATCCAACTGGCCCAGATCGGAATAAGCTTTAAAAGGTACTTTAAAATGCCAGCCCAGGACAAGAACTTTAACGTCCTACCGCTAGCCGAGGAGATCCAGCAGTACAAAAACACGACTATTTTTTACCAGACTTATGTATCTTTACTAGTCCAAGACGTCAAACGGCTGTCACTGGGCTCCGCTATTGAAGAACGCAGCAGGGAAGCTGCCGGCGGCAAGGGTGATTTCATTAGTGACGCCAACTATATCTTTGAACCCAGCACATTTGCAGTTGTTGACCACCTGGAACGCTCCATGGTGCAAATCACGCTAGGCCAATTGATACTGGAATCAAAACTGGCCCAGTACGCCAGCCGCTTCCAAGCCATGTCGCTAGCCCACGATAAAGCTGATGATTCACTGCATGATGTCCACCGACTCTATAACCAAGCCAAGCGGGCCGTCAAAGACGAGCGTCTGAAAGAAGTAATTAACGGTCTGCGCCTAACTAAGGTGAAAATATGAACGACGGAATAATCCGAAGCATCCGCGATCTGGTTATAAAAGTCCAGTTTGACAATGATGCCCCCTTTCCAGGCGAGGTGATTGTGGTCCAAAGCCCGAACGCCGGCAAATTATTAGTAGACAGCCTGGCTGAAGGCGGCATCGCCGTTTGTCTGAACATTGAATCCGATAGATCGATTGTCAAGGGCATGAGCGTCAAGCGTACAGGCAAGGGCATTGAAATACCGGTCGGCAAGGCAACAATTGGCCGCGCCTTTGACGCTCTGGGCGGCTCACTGGACGGCAAACCGCCGCTGGTCGGCGAAGACATCAAACGAAAAGAAATCTTAAAACTGCCACCCAGGAACGAAGATTTTACTCTAGCCAAACCCGAAATCTTGGAAACTGGCATTAAGGTTATAGATTTTTTCACACCCTTTGTTAAGGGACGTAAAATCGGCATTATTGGCGGCGCTGGCGTTGGCAAAACTGTGCTGACCATGGAGCTCATCCACAACGTCGCCAAGATTGGCGATGCTCTTAGTTTTTTTGCCGGCATTGGTGAACGTATCCGAGAGGGCCACGAACTTTATGAAACCCTGCAAGAACGAGACCTGTTAAAAAACACTTGTCTGTTCTTCGGTCAGATGAATGAAAATCCGGTCCGCCGATCACTGGTCGGTATGTCAGCCACTGCCCTGGCTGAATATTTCCGCGATGAAGAAAAACGCGACATTCTGTTCTTTGCAGATAACATGTACCGCTTCGTCCAGGCCCATAATGAGCTGTCAACCATTTTAGATCAAATCCCAGCCGAGGGCGGCTATGAGCCGACCATATTCTCAGATATTAAAAGCCTGCAGGACCGCTTGAGCTCCAACCAAAACGGCTCAATTACCACGGTCCAAACCATATACGTGCCAGCCGACGACTTTAGCGACCCGGCCGTCCAAATGATTCAACACGAGCTGGACTCGACTATTGTCTTATCACGCAAAATTGCCGAACAGGGCATCAGACCAGCGGTTGACCTAATCCAAACCAGCTCAGCTCTACTAACCCCAGAAATTGTCGGCGACCGACACTACTTACTAAGCGTTCAAGTCCAGTCCCTGATGCAAAAACATGAATCGCTGAAAAGTATTATCGCCATAATCGGCGAAAACGAACTTTCACCAGCCGACCGATCGGACTACGCCAAGGCTAAGAAACTAATCCAGTATTTCTCCCAAAACATGAATGTCACAACCGACTTAACCGGACTCAAAGGCGAATCCTTTAGCCGGGAAGACACACTCAAAGGCGTAGAGGAAATAGTGGTATGAAACCTGACCAAGCCGAAACCAAAAACAAACCAAAACCATTTAATCCCAAAGCGCCAGTCACAATGCGTGTTAAGGTCTACTCACCATTTAAGATTTATTTTGACGAAAACGCCCAAAGCATCTCAGCCGTTAACAACACCGGCCCATTCGATATTCTGCCCAAGCACCACAACTTCATGACCCTGCTTAACCCCTGCGATATTGTGGTTCGTACCAATGACGGTGAACAAAAATTCCGCATTTCCCGCGGCGTTATGCACGTTAAGGCCGACCAGGTAATAGTCTTTCTAGACGTTTAAGGATGCTATTTAGCTGGCGGACAAATGTCAGCCAGCACAGCTTTAGCCCCTTTACCGCCAGTGATCTCCATAGAATCATATTCCTTGCCAGCAGCATCTATTTGCGTAAGTAACAACAAATCGCCGTTAAATTGGAACCACACGACGCAAGCTTTAGGATTTTTTAGGTCCTGGCTTAACTCAACCAGCGGCGGGTTAGTGCTGACATCTATGTCTACAATTTGAGATATACCGTGCTGTGCAGCCCAAAGCGCAACACTAGCCTTTTTGCCGTTAGTGTCTGCCTCGGCCGCGGCATTATCCCGCTGGGCCCTAAGATCAATTGCTTTTTGCTCGCCGTAACCCCAAAACCCCAATGAACTTAAGGCCACAGCCACTAAACCAAAACCAGCAATCTTAGCTCTAGTGAAAAATGGATCCTTGTCCTTTTTACTAGACTGCTCTGGTGCTTGCGATGGAGTTTCTAGTTGTGTTGTAGTCATCGGATTTGCTCCTTATTAACTAAGCTATGGAACTAAACTACAGCAAAGCAATACTTTTTTCAATGTTGTAATTTTGTGGTATGGTAATTCAGTTATGGCCAAGAAAGTTTATGTCGGTTTAAGCGGCGGCGTTGATTCGTCAGTTACGGCCGCTCTATTAAAAGAGCAGGGCTATGACGTTACGGGCGTTTATATGAAAAACTGGAGCGAGGATTTGCCTGGTTTCCCATGCCCCTGGAAAGACGATTACCAGGACGCCAAACGAGTAGCCGTACAACTAAATATTCCCTTCAAAATGTATGATTTCCAGACCCAGTACCGCCAAAAAGTAGTGGATTACATGGTTAACGAATACCAAGCCGGGCGCACGCCTAACCCCGATGTTATGTGCAATCAAGAAGTAAAGTTTAAGCTGTTTCTCGACACTGCCCTGGACGATGGTGCTGACTTGATTGCCACCGGTCATTATGCCCGCACAAAAGGCGGCCAACTATATACAGCCAACAATAAAGATAAGGACCAAACCTATTTTTTATACCGGGTTACAAACAAAGCGCTAATGAAAACGCTTTTCCCAATCGGTGACTTTAAAACTAAATCACAGGTGCGTACACTGGCCAAAAAGTTTGGCCTGGTAACGTCCGATAAAAAGGATTCCCAAGGCATTTGCTTTGTCGGTCAGGTCGGCATAAAGGAATTTTTACTCCATGAACTTGGCCCCCAGCCAGCTGGTGATATATTAAACCAAAAGGGAAAAATCATTGGCCAACACGACGGCGCGATCTACTACACCATCGGCCAACGCCACGGTTTAAACATCGGCGGCGGCTTGCCATATTATGTCATTGGCAAAGATATGAAAAAGAATGAAGTCTATGTGACCACCGACCTAAACGACAAAAACCTCTGGCATAAGCAGCTAAAGCTGACAAATATCCACTGGATCAACAACAAAGCCCCATCTAAGGACTCAGGCTTGAAAGTACGATCTCGCTACCGGGCACCACTAATTGATTGTGAGATTAAGCACAAGCAGAATGTGACCCAGGTCACACTCAAAGAAGAAGTTCGCGCCATTACACCCGGCCAATCCGCGGTCATCTACCAAGGCGATCAAGTCCTCGGCGGCGGGGTTATCATCTGATACAATAATCAAGACATGACAGCCCAAGAAATTCGAACTGCTTACTTAGATTTTTTCAAGAAACATGGACACTCGGTAATTCCACGGGCATTGTTAGTACCTCAAAACGATCCAACCACGCTATTTACCGGCAGTGGCATGCAGCCGCTTATACCCTACCTGCTAGGGGAGACTCATCCGCTTGGCACCCGCCTAGTAGACAGTCAGCCTTGTCTCAGGGTTCAGGATATTGATGAAGTTGGCGACAATCGCCACACCACCTTTTTTGAAATGCTGGGCAACTGGAGCCTGGGAGATTATTTTAAAGAAGAGGAAATACCCTGGCTGTTTGAGTTCTTAACCCAGGACGTCGGACTTGACCCGTCTAAATTATATGTAACCTGCTACATCGGCAACCAAGACTTTAATATACCCAAAGACGCAAAAGCCGGCGACCTATGGCAAGACTTGTTTAGTAAAAAAGGCATTGACGCCAAACAAGTCGATATCGGTTCGGAACAAGATGGCTATAACAAAGGCATGAACG
>CAZFNQ010000022.1:0-8045 GCA_964520375.1 uncultured Candidatus Saccharibacteria bacterium | reverse complement strand
GGAGACATTACCAAGAACGCCGACGTGGAAATCGTTAACCCCAAACACGTAATTGCCACTATGGACGATGATAAAGCCAAGTTTACTATGGACCTGGTGGTTGAGGCCGGCCGCGGTTACCGAGCGGTAGATGAAGGTGCTACCCGTAAGAACAGCGATATGATCGTGCTTGATGCCATCTTTACGCCCGTTCTGCGCGTGCGCTATAAGGTGGAGAACACCCGTGTCGGCCAAATGACCGATTTAGATAAGCTACTTATCACTATTGATACTGACGGTTCAATAACACCTCAGGATGCCTTTGAGGAAGCCGCGGCTATACTAGTAAATCAATATACGGCCCTAGCTGGTCAAACCCGGGTAGAAGTAGAAGTACCGGCAACCAGTACTGATGGCCAAGACGGCGGCCATGAGGACAACGAAGAACCACCTGAGCTCATGACTTCTATTGAAGATTTGAATCTGTCAGCCAGAACAACTAATGCGCTGGTCAACAACGATATCCACACCTTAAAAGACTTGTTTAGCCTAAGCGACACTGAACTGCGCGAGCTAAAAGGCTTTGGTAATAAAGCCCTGGACGAAGTTAAAGAGAAATTAGCAGAATTGGAGCTATAGATCATGCATAGGCACGGATATCAGGGCCGGAAACTGCACCGCCAACGCGACCAGCGCCAGGCACTGATTAAAGGCCTGGCTGATTCGTTAATAAAATACGAGACCATTGAGACTACTTTGCCTAAAGCCAAAGAAGTTGTGCCTTATGTCGAGCAATTAATAACTACCGCTAAAAAAGATGGCCTACATTACCGTCGTCAGGTTATAAGTTCGCTGCAAACGCTCGAGAGTGCTCACAAACTGGTAGATGATATAACGCCTAAACTAAAAGCTCGAACCAGCGGATATTTAAGGCTCCAGAAGACCGGTTTCCGCCGCGGTGACCGGGCACCAATGGCCCGGATCAGCTTTGTTGATGATTTAAAAGAAGCACCGGTGGCCAAAGCGGCTACCGCAAAAGCAGTCAAACCTGCGACCAAGAAAACGGCAGCTAAACCAAAAGCCAAAGTGGCGGTAACAAAATGAATAAAACCTATAGCTTAAAGCCTAGCGAGATTACCAGAAAATGGTATATTTTAGACGCTAGCGAGGTGCCACTTGGGCGTCTAGCCACTGTTGCAGCCAGTTTACTAATTGGCAAAGGCAAGCCCAGCGTAACCGCTCATATTGATGGCGGTGACTATGTGATAGTAATTAACGCTAATAACTTAATTGTGACAGGCAATAAAATGCAGGCTAAAACATACTACCGCCACAGCCAATATCCTGGCGGCCTTAGGCAAGCATCACTGGGCGAGAAAATGACTAAGGATTCTACACAGGTTATATATGCGGCCGTTCGAGGCATGCTACCGGTTAACAAGTTGCGTGATGGTCGTCTGCAAAGGCTAAAGATATATCTGGACACTGAACATAAGCACGAACCTCAAAAACCCGAGGTTTTGTCGTTGAAACAATTATCGGATAAAGCCAAGAAAGGCGATCAGTAATGGTTCAAAGCTACTTCTATGCGATCGGCCGGCGCAAGAGCGCTACTGCCCGAGTCAGACTGCAAGGCGGCAAAGGAATTATAACTATTAATAGTAAGCCGGCCGATGAATATTTAGCCGGTAGCAAGCTACTACTCAACGTTTTGGAAAAACCTTTTACTGTTATTGAGCAAAACAATAAGTTTGATATTAGCGCCAAGGTAAACGGTGGAGGCTTAGCCGGCCAAACTGAAGCCGTCCAACTGGGCATAGCCAAAGCCCTGGTGGCAATGAATGATGATCTAAGGGCTACTCTAAAACGTGCAGATCTATTGGGCCGAGACCCGCGCGAGAAAGAACGCAAGAAGTTCGGTCTCAAAGGTGCTCGTAAACAACGCCAGTTCACTAAGCGTTAAACCTTGACTTTTCCCCTGGTAATGCTACTATTTGAATATGTCTATTGACACACAAGTATCTGCAAAGTACGCCTTTGCCATCGCATTAAAGCGGTGAGTTACTTGTTATTAAGACAACAACAAACGAGAAACAAAACCGCCCAAGCAGGCGGTTTTTCTATCGGAGGAAGACAAATACATGTCAGAGACAAGCCAACCCGATGATGACAACAGCCCTAATGCCGATTATTTTGGGCGCCATGATTCTGGTCTTAGCTCGAGCCTAATAGCCACGGCTGCCATTAAAGAAATAGTCCACCCAGATGCTACAAAAATTAAACTAGTCGATTCCATGATAACTGACCTGAGAAAAAGCAATAATATGTGCTTTGCCGAGGGCACTCAGGAAATATGTACTCGCTGTAGAGCCATTGGCACGAACGTATGTAGGGTCCTACGCATTGCTGCCAGTGAAATACACCCCAGCAAAATAGAAAATAGAGGTATTCGGGAAATTGTAATGTCTGTAGTTGAAATAGTCTCCCCCGAATCAATACCAGCCCAAATAGAGCAAGTACAACTACCAGACACAAGACCTGCCTGAACTTATTAAAGACGACCAAGCAGCTTAGAATTGTCAGCCAAACAATATATAATAAAGGCGACTATGACTAAACCGGTAATATTAACGGGGCTACGGGCTAATAGTGAGTTTCACTTAGGTAATTACCTGGGTGCTATTATGCCAATGGTCAATCTGCAAAAAAAACACGCCGGTGACTACCGCGTCAATATGTTTGTGCCGGATCTGCATAGTTTCACCACTCCTATTGACCATGGCAAGCTCTATCAAAACACCATCGACAATCTTAAGGTCTTTGTGGCCTCAGGTCTTGACGTTAATAACCCTGACACTTTTATTTACCGCCAAAGCTACATACCCGCTCACAGCGAATTAGCCTGGATACTTGATTGCTTCACATATTTCGGCGAAGCGGCTCGCATGATTGAATTCAAAGATAAGTCTAAAAAAATAGGTAGTGATAGCGTTAGTGTCGGCCAATTTAATTATCCCGTCCTGATGGCAGCCGATATACTACTCTACGGCGCAAAATATATACCGCTTGGTGACGATCAAAAACAGCACTTAGAACTTACCCGTGATCTGGCTACACGTATGAATAACAAATTCGGAGATGTCTTTACCGTGCCAGAAGACTGGAGCAAACAACTTGCCTTTACCGATCGAAGTAGTCTACGAATTCGCTCTCTGCGAAACCCGGATAAAAAGATGAGTAAAAGTGTTGAAGATCCAGCCGGCACAATTATGCTCAGCGATAAGCCGTCTGAAGCGGCTAAAAAGGTAATGAGCGCTACAACCGACTCCATTGGTTCTATTCATCTAGATTGGGCCAAACAACCCGGCATAAGCAACCTTCTGCAAATTCTAGCCTTGCTGTCGAAAAGACCGCTGACTGAGGTTGTCGCCGAATGCGAAGGCAAAACCAACTACGCTCATCTAAAACAGCACGTTGCTGACCACGTCAAAGATTTTCTAACGGATCTACAAGCTAAATTAGACGATGTCGGTGAATCGAACTTGCTCAGTAAAGTAGAACAAGATGAAGCGAGCATGAATGAAATTGCCAGTGACACCTTACTAAAAGTCCAAAAGGCGGTGGGACTAAGGCCAGCGTGAGACTGTTTACAGCTAGTGTTGAGGACAGTAAAAAACGATTAGATGTGTTTATAGTCGAGCAATTGCCCCAGCTAAGCCGGGCCTTTGTCCAAAAGCTATGCGACCGTAGCAAAATCTTGGTCAATGACCAACCAGCCAAAGCTGGATACAGACTGCGAACTAAAGATAAGGTCGGTATTGACTATAATCTAAACAAATTTGGCAATGTCGCCACAATTGATTTACCGATCTTATACGAGGATGATGACTGCGTTGTTATAGACAAGCCGACTGGATTATTATCCCACTCCAAAGGCGCATTTAACCCAGAGCCGACGGTCGCAACCTGGCTAAGTCGACATATTACAAGCAATGGAACATCAAATAGGGAGGGAATTGTACACCGCTTGGACAGAGGGACTTCTGGGGTTATGATTTGCGCCAAGACCGAAAACGCCTTGTCATGGTTGCAAAAGCAGTTTTCTACCAGGAAAGTTAAAAAGGTTTATCTAGCCATCATTAAAGGTAGTCTAGAGCCAGCCGAAGCCATTATTGATATGCCGATTGAAAGAAATCCAAAGCATCCTCAAACTTTCCGAGTGGGAACAACAGGTAAACCGGCCACTACGGTCTACGAGACCCTAAAAAGTAACGACAATTACAGTTTAGTGAAGCTTACACCTCAAACCGGCCGGACTCATCAACTGCGCGTGCACTTAAAACAACTTGGCCATCCGATTATTGGTGACAACCTTTACGGCGGCGAACCAGCCAACAGACTATATTTACACGCCCTATCACTGGAATTGACTCTACCAAGCCACCAACGGCGAACATTTGAGGCCGCATTGCCAAAAGAATTTAATAAGATAACAGGTTAGATATGAGCGATTTACTTTTGCACGACGACACCCAGAAGCAAGTTACAGATTTTCTGACTTTACCAGCTCATGCGCTAATAATTGAAGGGTTTGAAGGTTCAGGCAAACATTCCCTAAGCGACTATATAGCAGCTGGAATATTGGAGGTTGACGAAGACGCCCTGAACAGAGCGCATCTGTTACGCATTGAAGCTGTTAATAATTCAATTTCTATTGATGAGATTCGCCGGGCTCAGCAGTTTATGAAGCTTAAGACGCTAGGCGATAAACCAATTAGACGTATTTTAAGCATAGATGGGGCTGAGAACTTAACCATTGAAGCCCAAAATGCCTTCTTAAAACTACTTGAGGAGCCCCCAACAGACACGGTAGTGCTACTAACGACCACTAATATTACCGCCTTATTGCCAACTATCCGCTCCCGCGCCCAACTAATACATGTTAAACCGCTAAACCTACAAGTACTCTCTGATTATTTTGCTAAACAGGGATTTAAATCGGCCGATATACTGCGAGCTTTTTATATTAGCGATGGCCGGATTGGATTAATGCATTCCTTGTTAATAGAAGACTCAACCGATAACCAACTTGTAGAAAATATAGACTTGGCTAAACAACTACTGGTGATGCCCAAGTTTGAGCGGTTAACTCAGGTAGACAATCTGGTCAAGCAAAAAAGCCAAATAGCCCAGTTGCTCAAGGCACTAGAAACACTTTGCCAAGCTGGTTTAGTCCAGGCCAGCGAAAAGGACGATACCAAGCTTATTAAAAGATGGCATAAGTCGCTCAGCTCTGTTATTGAGACCCAAAGTTATTTACTAAAAAACCCCAATCCTAAACTTCTCCTAACTAACCTTCTACTTAATTTATAACGCTTTGCAATAGTCGGGTATAATAATTAAACATGTACGAACTTGCACTTGTCCTAGGCTTCGGTTTGTTGGCAGTCAGAAGTGCTAAAATCCGCGACGAGGAGCTCTCCTACCTGCCGCGCAGAATTAGCGACAAGATGGGTAAGCTATGGGACATCGCTCACCAAGGTATGCGTGAAAATAGGTTTCTTAGAGCCGAAAAAGCCTTGCTGACAATTCTTAAAATTGATGAGCGTAATGCTGCCGCTTATAACCGTCTAGGCATTTTATACGCCAAACAAAAAGAATATAAAGATGCCATCGATTGCTTTGAAATTGCCTCTAGTATAGAACCAACACCGTCAAGCTTACATAACCTGGGGCTTATTTACTACGAAACAGAGAATTATGCCAAGGCTGCCATCGCCTTTGAACAAGCGCTTAAACTCGAAGAAGAATTGGCTGCTCGTCATATAGCCTACGCAAAAGTCCAGGAAAAACTAGGTAATGACAAGTTGGTACTACGCGAACTTGAGCGGGCCGTTGAGCTAGAGCCCAATAAGGAGACCTTCCATCTTCTAATTAAGGCTTATGAGGAAAGAGGTATGGCTCCAGAAGCAGACCAATTAAAGGATAAATTAACAAAATTAGTCGTTCCGTCTGGCCGGCGTAAGCGTGTCCTGCGCCCCCGCCGAGTTGTTATTTGACCTCTGTTTTGCTACACTACGGCAGTTAATTCCAATGCGCCGACGTAGCTCAGTGGCCAGAGCGGCTGTTTTGTAAACAGCGGGTCAGCGGTTCGACTCCGCTCGTCGGCTCCAGGCAGGGATAGTGAAGCGGTCAAACACGGTTGACTGTAAATCAACTGGCATTCGCCTTCGGGGGTTCGAATCCCTCTCCCTGCACCAAGATTTGACTTATAATTATATACCTAGTTTAATATACTATATGAATCCAGAATATCAAGTTATACAGACTGAGTTGGATAGATTTAGAGGTCTCCCTGATGATCTGCTTTTAGCTGAAAGCCTAGACTACTTGCAGCAATCCGACAGACCATTAATATCTAGCTGGCAAGACGAGCTAGAGTCTAGAGTCGCAAGCATGAATGCCGATTTCTCGGAACGTGTTCACAATGGTCTACGTGATGGCATAACTATTGAAGAGGTGCGTCGCAGACAAGACCTTTGGGAAACAAGTGAAAGATATAAAATGATCATTGATCCTACATACGGAAGAATTCAAGTCATTGGGCGTGGTTAACATAGTTCAGTTATTGAGTAGCGTTCCTACTTCGTAGACTACACTGCACCACGGAGAAGAGCATTAGGTACGTTAGAACTTAGTTGATAAAATTAGATTGTAAATGAAAAACAAAACTCTACTAGTAATTGCGTCGATATTATCAGTAATTTTCGTATTAGTAAAAATCTGGAATGGATTTACCAGAAGTTTAGGAAGTTATTACGACCCAAGTGAAACTCGTCATGATGCAGTCGTTGGAGGTTTGATTTTTGCAGGGGTCACTGGTCTAATTTTATTTGGTCTACTTTACGCATTAAATAAAAGAAAATTATTTGCTGATATCGCTTGGATTTTAATTGCGCCCGCCTTATTTATGCTGATTTGGGATACTATAACTAAAAACTTAGTAGAAAGAGGGAAACTTGCAACTGGCTGGCTGACAGATTCAGCTTATTTACAATCGCCAGGAGCTAGATTGCATAGAAATTTATGGATAATTTTGGGCCTGACCGCAGCTCTCCCTTTTATCTACAATTTGTATTTGAGGTTTTCGCAACATAATATTAACGAGTAGCGATAAACAAAGTTCTAACACTGTAGATTGCGCTGCACCAAGGATTTTTAAATGGCAAAAAAGAAAACTGAAATTAAACCAGGCGGCGTAGATGAGTATATAACCAATTGCCCAAAAGAAGTCCAAGATAAATTGAAAAGTATCCGGGCGGCAATAAGACAAGTTGCGCCCGACGCTGTTGAGACGGTTAGCTACTTTCAAATGCCGGGTTATTTTTATGGGGGAAATTACGCGTATAACGGTATGTTTGTATGGTTCAGTTTTAAGGATCCGTTTGTGCGTCTGCATGTATGGCCGCCGGTAATAAAAGAGCACAAAGAGGAACTTGTAAGTTACCCGACAACAACAGCCATTGTTAGCTTTCCAATAGATAAAGAAATCCCTGTGACACTTGTTGTGAAGCTCGTGAAAGCAAGTCTTAAAGCAATGAAAGCTAAGTCTAAATAGTTTAACTAGTTCAGTTTACTGACAGCTGCAAATTATAACAAATATTATTCTAATACTGTACAAATGTTGAGCTGGGCGTCAGATGGACCGCTGTCAAAAATTACTTCACCAGTTTGAGCGTCGTATACCGCCCGTCCAGCATCAAGTGATATAACGCCTTGGCCGGGCTTATTTAATCGGAAGGTTGCACCAACAACAGTAACTGTAGTGGGGGTAAATTTGTACAAGAAGGGTGTTTCTGAACTTAAGGACAGGCCACTTACAGAATTTGTAAAGGTTGCATTAACACGTTCTGCGGCTTGCTGTGCGCCGTTGCTAAACCGACGAATGGTTTCGCTGCCAACGTAATGCTCAATTGCTGTAAATCCTTGGGGGCAATCAAAAGTGAATGTATTATCAAACTTCTCTATTGTGGTTATAGGTTGGGCCGCACTGGCCTGATGAGCCA
>CAZFNQ010000021.1:2730-8518 GCA_964520375.1 uncultured Candidatus Saccharibacteria bacterium | reverse complement strand
AAAGACTATGTTTGTATTTTGTTCAAAATAATAGTTGTTAATTTAATAACGGAATATATTAGTGAAACGAGTAGTTAATTAATTATTAACGGATTAAGGTTGTCATTATAACAATTATAAATTGTTGACATAAGCATTACAGTGTAGTAACGTAAATAATGTAAGTCGCATACAAAAACTTACAAAAAATAGCGGGCCCTCGACCGCGTTATCGCTCTCATCCCGCCAATACGGGAAAGAGCGGTCAGTCAAAGCCAATGGCGGTAAGCGCTAAATAATTTACTAAATAAAGAGCGCATTTACCGCCAGGCTTCCATATATCTAGATTTTAGGCCATACTTTGCTATGGTACTTTTATTTGTTCGTAATTATATACAGCCAACAGGGGTAGAATGGCCAAATCACGCATCAAAAAGTTCGTATTATTAGCATTAATGTACACTAGCTTCTTTGTTTTTTTGTTTACCACAAACCCCAACAAGCTAGCCATTGGCTGGTTAATAGCACCTTTTGTCTGGCTATTTATAATACTTTTTCTAACGGCCCTATTGATAATTGATTGGCTAACTCCACTGGCACGTTTTCAGCAAAGGCGGCTAAGTCTGGCAGCGCTTATAGCTATTGTACCGACTTTAATATTACTACTGGACTCGATTAATCAATTAACGCTTAAAGACGGTTTATTAATTGCCGTGTTTGGGGCAATTGCCAGCTTTTATGCTGCCAAATTTAAGATACAAAAATAGCCATGCCACGCGTATAATAAAAAGGTAATGGACAACGCGGATACCAACTATCAACCAGGTGTGGACCTGCCTAAACCTCAATATGAGGGGCAAACTGCTAATTTACCAGAGCAAAATGCCGACAACCGACCCCGAAAGGCCGAAACCGCCAGCAATAGCTCTGAACGACCACAGACTAGCCAAGCACCACCGGTACCCACAAGCGTGACTCCCAGTCCTATACTACCGCCAATAGCACCGCCATTACCCATAGTAAACGTATCCAATGCTCAATCTCTCGCCCCTGACGTACCTGAGTTAGCCGAAGACAGTGATTTAATTGAGCAAGAATGGGTTAACAAAGCTAAAGCTATTGTCGAGCGTACCAGAGAAGATCCGCACTTGCAAAACAAAGAGATCAATAAGTTTAAGGCCGACTATATAAAAAAGCGGTATAACCGAGAAATTAAAGTTAGCGAAGAATAACAATGAACCTATTTTTAATAATTATTACCATTTTGCTGTTATTAATATGCTCCGTTGGCTTTGTATTATATCTGCACTCGCGCAAACTGTTGCGTGAGCAGAAAAATTTTGAGCGTGGCCTTAAAATGGTGCCGCTTTTAATACACTTACCTCCTTTAAGTGAAGATACTGAAGAAACCGGCCGCGATGTGCGCGATTTAATTGACGAGAATATATCCAAAGCCCAGGTTCTATATAGCATTATTGCCAGCACTCTAAAGAAGGGCTTTAAAAGTAAGTTCTATGGTCAACGTCACTTTGTATTTGAGATTGTCGGCTCTGGTGGATTTGTAAAATATTATGCTGCTGTACCGGTGGCGCTAGTAGATGTGGTTAAACAGGCAATTATTAGCGCTTATCCGTCCGCTCAGCTGGAAGAAGTAGCCGAACACAATATTTTTAGTCCAGTCGGGAGAATTAGCGGCACTATAGGCGGCGAACTAACGCTCAAGGAACATTTTGCATACCCAATTGCGACTTATCAAGAGTTGAAACGCGATGCCATGCAGTCACTATTAAATGCCTTGTCAACTCTCGAAAAAGAAGATGGTGCTGGTATACAAATCTTAATGCGGCCAGCTGATCCAGCCTGGCGCAAAAGTGCGCACGGTGTGGCCTCCAAAAAGCGTAAAGGCAAGGATAATAAAAAAGGCTTTGAGGCCGTCCTATCGGGTTTAAAACAGCTATTAATCGCCTTTGTAAAACCACCGGATGACAAAGCCGGCAAAGAGAGTGAGAAGAAAGAACTGTCATCACTGGAGCAATCAGTTCTGGATTCTATTGACGATAAAACCCGCTATCCAGCGTATGAAGTACTGATACGTGTGATAGCCTCGTCTAATTCTCCTCAGCGGGCACTAGCCATTAAAAATAACATAGTAGCTGCCTTTTCGTTATTTGATGCACAGGGCAAAAATGGCTTTAAATACACCGATGCCAAAGACATAGAACAATTTGTAACTGCTTATATCCTACGCTTTTTCCCGCAGGAAAATAACCAAAGTATTCTTAATTCCATTGAGTTAGCAACTCTGTTTCACTTTCCGGATCAAAAAAATATCCCAACCTCTCAGCTGGAAAGACAGGCATCAAAGCAAGTTGACGGCCCCAGAAACATGGCCGAAGAGGGTCTGCTTCTGGGCTATAACATCTTTAGAGGTGCTAAAAACCCCATCCGGTTAAGCTTGAATGATCGACGGCGCCATCTTTATGCGGTGGGGCAAACCGGTGTTGGTAAATCTATATTCCTGGAAAACTTAGCCTTGCAGGATATGTTGGATGGTCGTGGCTTAGCGTTTGTTGATCCTCACGGTGAAACGGTCGAACGGTTGGTCTCCATGGTACCCAAAGAACGTACTGAAGACGTCATATACTTTTCACCAGCCGATATGGAATACCCAATGGGTCTCAATTTATTCGAATTCCACTCTCCCGAGCAAAAAGACTTTTTGATACAAGAAGCCATTAATATGCTTTATAAACTATATGACCCTATGCACCAGGGTATCATTGGTCCCCGTTACGAACATTGGTTTCGTAATGCCGCTCTGACTGTTATGAGCAACCCTGAAGGGGGTACATTTATTGATATACCAAAAGTGTTTACAGACAAACAATACGAAAATCAACTCAAAAAATTCGTTAAAGATCGCACAGTACTGGACTTTTGGGATAGGGAAATGGCCTCGACCAGTGACTATCATAAGAGCGAGGTGCTGGGTTGGTTTGTTAGTAAATTTGGTGCCTTTCTAAGTAACGAGATGATGCGCAACATAATAGGACAGTCCAAAAGCGCCTTTAACCTGCGAGACGTCATGGACAATAAAAAAATATTGTTAGTGAATCTTAGTAAGGGCCGCACTGGCGAGCTGAACTCTAACTTGCTGGGCATGATATTTATTATGAAGTTCCAGGCGGCTGCAATGAGTCGGGCCGATGTGCCAGAAGATCAACGCGAAGATTTTTGTTTGTACGTAGATGAGTTCCAGAACTTTTCTACAGATTCATTTGCCACCATCTTGTCTGAAGCCCGCAAATACCGCTTGAACCTTATAGTGGCCAACCAGTTTACAACTCAGTTAACAGATGAAATTCGTGATGCTGTGTTTGGTAATGTCGGATCGATTGTATCTTTTAGAGTCGGTGCTGACGCTGATGCGGACGCGTTGAGCAAAAAATTCCAGCCCATATTTGACCGCGAAGATATACTGCGCTTACCCAACTACAACACCATTACCCAAATACTAATTGGCGGGGTGCCAACTCAGCCATTTAGCATGGCCACTATGCCGCCATTGGGAACGCCCAACCCCAAACTGGGCTTAGCCTTACGGCAGTTATCAGCTGCTAAATATGGCCGGCCCCAGTCGATTGTAGAGGCTGAAATATTCAAGCGTATTACTACCACACCGCTGCCTAAACCGGCCTTTCCTTCACCTTATGGCCCACCACCAGGTGCTCAGCAGTTAGGCGTTTCTGGCGGTGGATTACCAACAGCTGGGTCAATGCCTCGCCCCGCAGGTTCAGTATCGCCTACAACCGGTTCATCATTTTTAGATGATTGGCTGGCCAAGCGCCGGGTACCAGCGGCTAATCAACCTCTAGGCAGCCCGGTTTCTACTCCATCTAAAGCACCACAAGGTTTTGCCACTATGCCCACGGCAGGTTTTATGCCGCCACCTCAGCCAAATCCGACAGTTTTTAGTGGCCAAAAGCCAATATCAAGTACACCCACTCAGCCGTTCGTAGCACCAAGTGCGGTTACCAACGCGCAACCAGCCAACCCAACAGGTGTACCAAATATATCAAGCAATCAGTTGGAAGATAAAGAGGTATCGAGCATGGCTGATGAACTAAAGAGTATCTTGGACGACCAAACACTAAAGCCTCAAACACTGCCCTCAAACTCTGGTGAGATTAGTTTGGGTAAAACCAGCCCAGCCACGCCTCATACCGAACACACAATAGCTATTGACCAAGATGGCAATCTTGACTCAGCACTAGAAGAGTAAAATCTAATCACGAATGCCGGACGAAAAATAATAAAAATTATCTAGAATGACGCAGGCGTCGGAGAGTGTAGATTAGTATTTCAATTGCTAGGCCAACAACGTAACCACCACCAAACAGAATAAATAAAACCAGGTAGTTGTAAGTGTAGCCATAATGTTTGGCGCTATATAGCAGATAGCTGCTACCAGCTAGAGCCACAATGGAGCCTGTTAAAAGGCCGGTGGGACGAGCAATGGTCTTTTCCCCGGCTTTGCTAAGTGTATCGATTGCAGGTGCATGTACAGCCTTGCTAAGAACTTTATTTGCCGGTGATAGGTGCTTACGAACTCGTTGTAAGCTTCGGCGTAGAGCTTCTAGTCTAAGATCTTTCGTAACCAGGTGTTGGTGGGATGATTTGGTAGGCGTGTTATCTACCTTTATTTCTGCTGCTGTTTTGGCCTCGGCCTCAACTTTATGTTTGATGTCCTCAACATTGTGGTGGGTGCGCTCCGCTGACTGTTCTTTAGTATGTTCTGCTTTGTGCTCGCTGGTTTCAACCTTTGGTTCGGCCTCCAGCTGTTCGTGCTTTTCGTGATGTGATGAGAGTTGTTCACTCATAGCTACATTCCTCCACTCACAGTGTATTCCTTACGTATAATGTCCAGCTCTTGGGTCAAAAGTCGGCTACGTGCAAAGAAGTAACCAACTATAGCTGTAAGCCCAAAGCCAACTGCAATACTAGTGCCTGGACCAGTGTTTGGCAGTGTAGTGGTGGTTACTTTTTCAGTGGTTTTTGTAATAGACCTTGGTAGATGAATATTTATTGTGTTGCCGTAGGTATTAGTCATAATTAGGTCAAATGAACCGCTTTGTGGACAGTGGGATACCAAGTTTTTTGGTGGGCAGGGTGACGGTGTCTGGGGTATGGGACTTTTTACTTGTACAGTTATTTCGTGAGATATTGTGGTTTTGGCTGGAATAACTTGTTGTGGCCAACTAACGTTGTCGTTTTGGGAAATAGTACCACCATGTAGATTGGTAATATTAGCGTATTCCAAGACATCGGTCATATTCTCCACTACGATAGTTTTAGCGGCTACTCTGCCTCTGTTTTGTAGGTAGAGTACATAGGTAATAGTATCGCCGGCATGTGCCGTTGTACGGTTAGCGGCCGAAATATTTTGGGTCACATTTTTTGCTCTTTTGTAGGGAAGCAAACAACTGTTAACGTCGGTATCATTTTTGGATTGAAGGCAGGGTAAACATTGACTCTTTTGGGTTTGAATTCCAGGGATTAATGGGCAAACATCTTTTGGATGGGGTATGGGTGTAGGAGTAGGAGTGGGTGTCGGCTTGGGTTTAGGTGCCGGGGGTGGAGGTACAGGTCTAGCCGGAGGTGGGGGCGGACCAGGTTTGCCAATTTGGACGATATTACCGCAGCTAAATAGTATGTAATAATGCACACCAAAGACATTGCCTACTGATAAAGCGGTGTAGCTGGAGTTTGTGCCCGGACGATCCCAGCTGGATAGTAAACGCATGTAAAA
>CAZFNQ010000021.1:0-2630 GCA_964520375.1 uncultured Candidatus Saccharibacteria bacterium | reverse complement strand
AACATTGTCAGCACAATCAATATAAAGCCTAATCGCCGCACGGACGTCTCTTGCTTTAAGCGTTTAGCATAAAAAGATACCTGGTTAATAAGGCTTGGATTAAAAGGCAGGCTACTGATTAGTTTATTAAACATTGTTGTTTATTATTTAAACTGCTACTGCTTATGTAACCATAAAACTATGTGTTCATGCAAGCCTAATTAAATCGGCAAAGACTTACATAATCCAAAACGAAGAGATTTTGCAGTAGAATCACCGATTTTTACTGTTTTATTTAGTCGTTAAACCGTCACTTCAATAATCATCTCAAACGTGGAAAATTCACGTCTAATATACTTGTTCAATTGGCCCATTTCGACTATAATATATCTGTAGTAATAGAGACTAAATACAACACGAGGGTTTATTAGTAGTGGCTAAACAAAAAAAATACGATTCAGCGCAAATACAAGTACTAGAGGGACTAGACCCGGTCAGAAAACGACCGGGCATGTATATCGGCGGTACTGGCTTGGAGGGCCTGTACCACTTAATTAAAGAAATTGCCGATAACTCTGTAGATGAGGCCATAGCTGGCCATGCCACGGAAGTACGAGTCACCTTGCAAGCCGATGGTGGTGTAACGGTATGGGATAATGGCCGCGGCATTCCGGTCGATAAAATGGCCAAAACCGGTAAAAGCGCCTTAGAGACAGTACTAACTGTATTACACGCCGGTGGCAAATTTGGCGGTGGGGCATATAAAGTATCTGGTGGCCTACATGGTGTGGGTATAAGTGTGGTTAATGCGTTGTCTTCTAAGCTTAGAGCTGAAATTCATAAAGATGGTGGTATTTACGTGCAAGAATACGAACGTGGCGTGCCACTAGCCCCTATTAAAAAAACCGGGCCGGCCACTGATACTGGCACGATAATTACTTTTTATCCGGATCCAGATATATTTGAATCGATTATTTTTGATTATGAATGGGTAGTAGATTACCTTAGACACCAAGCATACTTGACCAAAGGTCTTAAAAGCCAAGTAATTGACGAACGCAGCGGCCAACGCTACGGCTTTTATTTTGAAGGTGGCATACAGTCATACGTTAAGCATCTTAACTTGGGTAAGGAAGTAGTTGATGAAGATGTTTTTTACGTTGAAAAGCAGGTTGACCAAAGCCAAGTTGAGATAGCCTTGCAATACGCTGATTCTTACACGGAGATTATCAAGCCTTTTGCTAATAATGTTTTTAACCCTGATGGCGGAACTCATTTAACTGGTTTCCGCTCGGCCCTAACGAGGGTAGTCAACGATTATGCACGTAAAAACGGGCTACTCAAAGAAAAAGAGGAAAACCTCACTGGTGAGGATACCCGGGAGGGTTTAACAGCTGTAATACTGGTAAAACTGCCCGATCCGCAATTTGAAGGTCAGACCAAAAATAAGCTTGGCAACCCCGAAGTCCGCGGCTATGTGGAACAGGTCCTCACTGAATATCTGACTTATTATCTAGAAGAGCATCCAGGTGTGGCTCGTAAAATTGTTAATAAAGCACTACTAGCTGCCCGTGCCCGTAAAGCTGCTCGGGCGGCTCGCGATAACATTATTCGTAAAGGTGCCTTGGAAGGTGCCGGTTTGCCCGGCAAATTGTCTGATTGTGCCACTAAAGATAGAGGTGAAGCCGAATTGTTTATTGTAGAGGGTAACTCGGCTGGCGGCTCGGCTAAAGATGGACGAAACAGCCATTTCCAAGCCATTTTGCCGCTACGCGGTAAGGTTTTGAATGTCGAACGAGCTAGGTTGGATAAAATGTTGGCCAATAATGAAATTGTAAATCTTATCAAAGCTTTAGGCGTAGGCATTGACGAGCAGTTTGATATGAATGGGCTGCGTTATGACCGGATAATTATTATGACCGACGCTGACGTTGATGGTTCTCACATTCGAACGTTACTTATGACACTGTTTTTCCGTCACATGCGACTAATTATTGATGGTGGTCATCTGTACGCTGCCCAACCACCGTTGTATGCCGTAGCGGCCGGTAAAAAAAGGGAATATGCTTATACAGATGAGGAACGCGATACCATAATTGACCGAATTATTGCAGAGCGCAGGAGTAAGGGCATTAAAATAGAAAAAGGGGCAGACCGAATTAAGCAAGCTAATGTCTCGGTTCAACGCTACAAAGGTTTGGGTGAAATGGATGCTGATCAACTATGGGAAACTACCATGGATCCAGCCAAGCGTGTTCTGGTACAGGTTAAGGTAGAGGATGCCGAAAAGGCCGACGCTATCTTTAATAAGCTTATGGGCACTGAAGTCGACTTGCGTAAAAACTTTATTCAAACACACGCCAAGTTTGTAAAGGACCTGGACATTTAAATGGCAGACGATAACAAGTCATCATATAGTCGGGTAAGTCCTGAGCATCACTCCAAAACTGTAATTCAACGTACAGTTGAAAACGAAATGGAACAGAGCTATTTGCAATATTCCATGAGTGTAATCGTAGCTCGGGCTTTGCCGGACGTTCGCGATGGTATGAAGCCTGTACACCGGCGAATCCTATACGTTATGGATAAAAATGGTCTACGTTCCAGTGGCAAACATACAAAAAGTGCCCAAATTGTTGGTGAAGTAATGG
>CAZFNQ010000020.1:0-8756 GCA_964520375.1 uncultured Candidatus Saccharibacteria bacterium | reverse complement strand
GAGCACCGCTTTCGTAAAGCGGGGGTCCGGGGTTCGAATCCCCGAGATGGCTCCAGCGGGTATCGTATAGTGGCCAATATGTATCCTTCCCAAGGATAAGTGCTGGGTTCGATTCCCAGTACCCGCACCAATTTCATAAAAAACAGTGTAGAATTGATAGGTAAAATGGCTTTTCCTAAAGAATATTTTCATGACAGAGCAGTCTTACTGCTACTAACAGTAAGTGCTTTTTTGGCGGCTCTCGGAAGTGTGTTAATACTTTTGAAGTTTGATCCAGGTCGCAACGAAGGCTATATAGTCCAATACCGGTCTAACTTAGGCATTAGCGCCTTTAAAAACGGTCACGCTTCTGACCTAATGGCCTTTATTGTATTTTTATTTTTAATACTAATTATAAACACAACTTTGAGCTTGCGCGTTTACCATATTCACCGCCAATTTGCCATTACCATACTTAGCATGGGTGTGTTACTTATGGTCCTGGCTATTATTGTCAGTAACTCCTTGCTAGTGCTCAGATGAAGGCTCAGGATATTGAAATACCGTTGGTAGGCGAACGTAGCAAACGCTACCGGTTTTTTGAAATTTTACCTGGTGCCATAACCTGGTCAATTTTAATTCTACCGTTTGTACTTAGCATCTTTAACCCACGTCTAACCGTGGCTCTGGTAATAGCTTATTTGTTGCTGTGGTTTGTAAAATCCATTGGACTAAATATTAGAGCCTTGCAAGGCTACCGCTTAATGGAAAAACACAAAAAGCTTAACTGGCAGCAACTGCTGACGGATATACAGACCGGCAAATCTGAGCAAACAACTTCTAAACTGCCCAAGTGGCACGCTGTTAATCTAAAGCGTCTACAACAGCAACCAGCGCCGGTTAAACCAGACGATATAATTCATGCACTTATTGTGGCCACCTGGAACGAAAGCCGTGAAGTACTGGAACCAACTATTCAATCAATCCTAGATAGTGACTATGATATGAGTAAAGTAATCTTGGTTATTGCTTATGAACAGCGTGGCGGAGCAGAGGTAGAGACCCGTGCCAAGCAACTAATTGAGGATTATAAAGACAACTTCCAGTTTGCTGCAGCTTACCAGCATATTGACCAACCGGGTGAAATCATCGGTAAAGGTGGAAACATTACCCATGCCGGCCGAATGCTCCAAAAACACTTAGCTCAGGAGAGGATAGATCCCTTGAGAGTCATTGTCACTACTTTAGACGCCGACAATCGACCTCATCCCAAATATCTGGCAGCTCTTAGCTATATATACGCTGTTAGCCCGGACCCTTTGCACAGTTCTTATCAGCCTATACCAATGTATACCAACAATATTTGGGACGCGCCAGCACCGATGAGAGTCATTGCCACTGGTAACTCGTTTTGGAATGTAGTGTTATCGCTGAGACCACATATGCTTCGCAACTTTTCATCTCATGCTCAGAGTATGCAAGCTGTTATTGATACCAACTTTTGGAGCGTGCGCACTATAGTGGAAGATGGTCATCAGTTTTGGCGCACTTATTTCCGTTACGACGGTAATCACCAGGTTTATCCTATATACGTGCCTATTTATCAGGATGCTGTTTTTGCCAATGGCTATATAAAAACACTCAAAGCTCAGTTTATTCAAATTCGCCGTTGGGCTTGGGGTGCATCTGACATTGCCTACGTAGCCGATAAGGGCTTTTTTAAAAAAAACAAAGTGCCCAAACTGGATTTGGTGTTTAAATTCTCCCGCTTGCTGGAAGGGCATATCACCTGGGCTGTAGCCCCATTGGTAATCGCATTCTCGGCTTTTATACCGGCGCTGTTTAACAATAAAGATTATGCCTCAGTGCAGCTGCCAATTATTGCCAGCCGTATAGAAACAATTGCGCTACTGGGTATATTTGCCACTCTATTTATTAGTCTCAAAACCCTGCCGCCCAAACCTGCCCGTTACAAGCGCCATCGTTCATTTTTTATGATAATTCAATGGGTGTATTTACCAGTAACTACCATAGCTTACAACTCACTGGCAGCGCTTTACTCTCAAACCCGATTGATGTTTGGCTGGTATATTGGTAAATTTGATCTTACCGAGAAAGCCGTCAAAACCAAAGATAATAAAACCATCAGCTAGTCTGTTTGTTATAATTTAGGCATGTCGACTCGGGAAGTCTGCCGGGCAATAATCTATGACGATACTTATCGTATTCTTTTAGCTCAACGGGCCAGAGGTATGGGTGAAGGGCAATGGGCACTGGTAGGTGGTAAACCCGACCTTGGTGAAAAACCTAAGCAAACTGTAAAAAGAGAAGTTAAGGAAGAGCTCGGGTTGAATTTCACTCCAAAGTTGTTCAAAGAAGAGTTAGACGATTCAATAGACGCAAAAGGTCAGTCGTGGCGTGTGTGGTATTTTAGCGGCCCAGCAGTTGGTCAATTAACCTTACAAGAAGAAAATCAAGCCGCTAAGTATTTTGAATTGACTGAAATTACTAATTTAGATGTAGCTTTTGGGCATTTGCGAATAATTCAAGAATTTCTAGCGACTATTACCTCTAGAGTTACTTAGGATTAACAGGGTGATAGGCTAGATATTGAATAGCGGCGGCTTTGTCGAAACGCCTAAGCGCGCTAGCCACGGTATTTATGATGTTGTCCTTTGGTATAGTAGCTTGGATAATTTGTGGCAGGAGCTTATTAATAACAGTAGCGCATAACGCCGTAGCATCCGCTGTGGGGTGTTTTCTATGACCACAGGCAAAATGTATGCTTATCAGCAGTTTATCGCGGCTAAACGGTTCTAAAATGCCATTTTTATATTTAACAGATACAGAGCGCTCGAAATTCACTAATTCATCAGTACTAAATACCGCTTTACACCTAACACAAGCCCTACGACGCCAAACTTGATTGCTTCGCTTTTGATGGCGACTATTAACAACCGCCGTTTTGCTTTCACAATATATACAAACCATATCTATATATTGTCATGTGGCAATTAATAATGCTAGTGGATAATAGATAAAATCTGGGGAAAATGAAAGAACCCCAAGTTACCTTGGGGTTCTCATCTGCCAGGCTCGTTTTGTCAGCTAGTTGCTGATGGATGTTGCCGGGCGGATGCGCCGTATACGACTGTTTAACTTGGCAGATCCGAGCTCTTCATAAAAGAGTACGAAACCGGCCAGCGAACTGTTGGTACTCAAAAAAGAGCGCCTCCCGTTTAACATGCTTAAGTTAACATAAACAACATATAAAGTCAATACCATTAACACCTTAAGCGGAATAAAAATGGTGGGCGATACAGGATTTGAACCTGTCACCTCTTCCACGTCAAGGAAGCGCTCTAGCCAAATGAGCTACTCACCCACACAACAGAGAACAGCATATCTAAAATCTATCAATATGTAAAACTACCCACTTATAAATAAACTTGATTACCACATGTGAGTTAATTCTTACAAAGTTGTACCCAGCAACTATGTAATTAACACAATAGTTTAGTACTAGCCATATAGTACTAATGTTGCTATGATACTCGCTACGATCTTGCAACCAGCGAGATTAAAAGGTGAAGTTTTGCGATGTGTTATGCGATGTTACCGGTTGAGAAAAATTACTCAATACGGTAGACTATACATCGAGCAGTGAAGCGGATTAACCACCCGTTGAGCTCCGTGGGCAGTTGGAGTGTGCGTAACGCGCCAAAATAAGTGCTTGATCCACTAGAGGTGGATCCGAGAAGTCCGGTGGAACCGTCCAGCCAAAAAACAGAGGCCGGGCCCGAGACGCTAAGATTGAATACCCTGCGAGAGTATTTAATCCAAGCGTCTCTTTTCATTACAAGGAGTATTATGAACGAAGATATTCAACAAGTTGAGGCAATGAGGCATAGTTTGGCGCATATTATGGCAGCTGCTATTCAACGCTTATGGCCACGGGCCAAGTTTGGCGTTGGCCCAGTAGTAGAAAATGGCTTTTACTATGATGTTGACCTTGACAAAGATAGTTTGTCAGAAGAGGATTTTGGGCGTATCGAAGGTGAAATGCATAAAATTATAAATGAAAACCAGCGATTTGAGCATTTCGTACTTCCCATAGATAAAGCCATCAAATGGGCTAAAAAGGGCCGTCAACCATATAAACAAGAGCTATTGAATGATCTAAAAAGAGCTGGTACCACGGCTGCTAAGGAGCTGGATAGTAATGAATTAGGCTTACCAGCCAACCAAGACAGTAAGGTGAAAGAGGTATCTTTTTATAAAAACGGAGAATTTACTGACTTATGCCGTGGCCCACATATGGCTTCTACTGGTAAGGTTGGCGCCTTTAAGCTATTGCGTGTTTCGGGAGCCTATTGGCGCGGTCAGGAAAACAACTCACAAATGCAGCGTGTTTACGGTGCAGCTTTTAAAACAGAGGCTGAGCTACAAAAATATCTAAAGATGTTAGAGGAAGCTAAGGCCCGTGATCACCGCAGACTGGGACAAGAACTGGATTTATTTATATTCTCTGATTTGGTTGGTTCTGGTCTTCCACTGTTTACACCTCGAGGCACAATTCTTCGACAGGAGTTAGCCAAGTATTCCAATGAGCTTCGACAGCAATATGGCTTTGAAGCGGTCTGGAGCCCTCATATTACTAAACAAGAACTATATGAAACTTCAGGTCATTGGACAAAATTTGGTGATGAGCTTTTTTTGGTCAAAAGTCAGGAGACCAGAGACAATCTAGTTATGAAACCGATGAATTGCCCTCATCATATTCAGCTGTTTGCGGCTAGGGCTCGAAGCTACCGTGATTTACCTATTCGCTACAGAGAAACTACTACGGTCTACCGTGATGAAAAAACCGGTGAGTTAAGTGGTTTAAGCCGCGTACGCTCCATAACCCAAGATGATAGTCATGTGTTTTGTAGGTCAGATCAGATTGAGACTGAAATAAATAATTTGCTGACAGCTGCTAGTGATCTATATAAGTCAATTGATATGAGTTTGCGAATTAGACTTTCCTATCGTGACGACAGTGATGCTTACTTGGGAGCTAAAGAGTTGTGGGAGAACGCTCAGAAGCAGCTTAAGAGCGCAGTTATAGCTAACAAGGTGGAATACTTCGAAGAAACAGGTGAAGCGGCTTTCTATGGCCCTAAAATAGACTTCATGGCCACTGATGCCATAGGGCGTGAGCATCAAGTAGCTACAATCCAGCTTGATTTTATTCAGCCGGAACGATTTAAACTGGAGTATGTCGCTGAGGATGGTGGTAAACAGCAGCCTGTCATGATCCATTGCGCACTGCTAGGCTCAATTGAGCGTTTCCTATCTATTTATATTGAGCACACTGCTGGTAAATTTCCAGTCTGGCTAGCGCCGGAACAAATCCGAATCATTACGCTCAATCAAGAAAAATCTACTGTCGGTTTTGCCCAAAAAATTGCTGAACAAGCTGAAAAACTGGGTTTGCGTACTAATTTGGATAACGATAATGAATCAGTCGGCAAGAAGATTCGTAATGTCGAACTTATGAAAGTGCCATACGCTGTGGTTATTGGCGAAAAGGAAATAAAAAGTGGCAAGATCACACCCCGTATTCGTAAAGATATAGCCGTAGGTGAAGACCGAGCAAGTGTTAGCATAGAAGAGTTTCTAAAAACCGTCGCCAACGAATCTAAAGCGCGCGTCAATAAAAGCTCACTTTAGTACATTATGGCAAGAGTTGATAGAGATTTTAAAGAACGCGTTTATGCTGTTGTCGGGCAAATCCCAAAAGGCAAGGTAGCTACTTATGGTCAGGTCGCGGCGCTATGTGGTGCAGCCTGGGCGGCCTGGGAGGTTGGTCAAATCGCTCACATCGGACCCGAAAACCTGCCTTGGCAAAGAGTTGTAAATAAACAGGGCGGTCTTGCTAACGGCTACCCCGGAGGCTGGGCAGGCCATAAAGCCGCATTGGAATCTGAAGGCATAGAAATTTCGCGGGACTATAAAGTGATTGGGCTAGAGCATTTAATATGGCAACCCAAAATAACTTAAGTCCGCTAATAGTAATAGTGGGGGAGACGGCGTCAGGTAAATCTGCCCTGGCTCTAGAGCTAGCTAAACGGTTTAATGGTGAAATTATCACGGCCGATTCGTGGACAGTTTATAAAGGTTTTAATATTGGCAGTGCAAAACCTAGTCATACCCAGCAAAATGAAGTCCGACACCACTTGTTAGATATAGCAGAACCACTGGTAGGTTTTAGTGCTGCTGAATTTAAAAAACGTGCCACGGAGGCAATTAATAACATCCAAAGCCGCCAAAAACTGCCTATTATGGTTGGAGGTACAGGTCTTTATATTGATAGTGTTATTTTTGATTATGGCTTTTTACCACCAGGACCAACCGAGAAAAGAGCTCATCTAAATGAATTATCGCGGTCGCAGTTATTAAACAAGATTAAAGCTAAGAATATAAATATAGATGGTATTGATATAAGAAATAAACGTCGACTAATTCGCTTACTAGAGAATGAAGGCCAGAGACCTGGCCGCGGCCAAGTAAGGTCTAATACGCTCGTAATTGGTCTGTTTATACATAAAGACCAACTAGAAGCTCGCATAAAGACTAGAGTTAACACAATGATATCTGCAGGACTGAGACAGGAGGTTAAAAGCTTAGCAGAAACCTATGGCTGGACTGTAGAGCCCATGAAGGGCATTGGCTACAGGGAATGGCAGGAAAATTTTAGTGGCAAGCAAACCATTGAGCAGACTAAGGAGCAGATTGTTCGCTCAACCTTACAGCTTGCTAAGAAGCAACGTACTTGGTTTAAGCGCAACAAAAGTATTCATTGGGTGCGTAATAAGGCACAAGCTGTTGGGTTGGTTACAACATTTCTGAACAAATAAGAAGTATGCTCGTAAACGTGTCTGATACAATAGGTGTGTGATTGAGCAATTGTTTGGGTCAAAAACTCGGGTTAAGCTGTTGCAGCTTTTTTTTGGTAACCCCAATCGTTCTTTTTATGTGCGCGAAATTACTCGCAAAATTGATGAGCAAATTAACTCTGTTCGGCGTGAACTGGCCAACTTACTGAGCATTGGCATAATTAAGTCCGACACCAACAATAACCGGCTTTATTATGAAGTTAATCAAGATTATGAATACTATAAGCCACTGTCAGCAATCTTTGGTGGTGTATCGGTCAGCTCAACCACAAAGAAAAGCCAAGAAGCTAAACCAGCCAAGGAAGATGCCCAGACATCAGAAATTAAAGCTATTGGCAACGTGGAGCTAGCATTGTTTACTGGACAATTCACTCGAGATGAATCCAGTGGAGTGGATCTATTAATTGTTGGTGATATAAACCAAAATAAACTGGCAAAATATATTGAGGAGCTGGAAGCCAAAGAAGGCAAGGAACTACGCTATACAGTAATGCCAAAGCAAGAATTTGATTATCGCCAGCAGGTTAAAGATAGGTTTTTATCTAACGTCATTGCATCCAAAAAGCAGTTATTAATTGATAAACACAGTTTGTTATCTGGTACAAAGCCAGACCAGGAGAGTTAATGGAAATAGAATACCATGGTGCTAATTGTTTTAAGATTGGCAGTAAAAAGAGCGGCGTGGTCATAGATGATAACTTAGATGAGCTAGGCGGCAAGCCGATTGCAAAGGCTGGTGATCTGGCCATTTTTACGCTTGCTCACGGTAACCCTAAAACCGATGTAAGCCTGGTTATAGACCAGCCAGGTGAATATGAAGTTTCCAACGTATCAATCATAGGTATAGCCGCTAGAGCTCATATAGATGAAGCTCAGCATACATCTGCCACAATATATAAATTGGTTGTGGATGATATAAAAATTGCTGTTTTGGGCCATATATATCCTGAACTCAGTGATAGCCAGTTGGAAGCTATAGGTACCGTGGATATATTGCTTATACCGATAGGTGGCAATGGTTACACCTTGGATTCAGTTGGTGCGCTAAAGCTAATTAAAAAAATTGAGCCGAAGATTATTATCCCCAGTTCTTATGCTGACAAACAGCTTAAATACCCAGTGCCGCTACAGTCTTTGGAAGAGGCAGTTAAAGGCCTAGCAATGGAACCCCGGGAGCGTTTGGACAAACTAAAAATCAAACCGGCTGATCTTATAAATGACGGCACCCAGCTGATTATTCTAGAAAAGCAGTAATTTTTATTTAGGTACGTCGGCAGCCAGAAGGCCGTTTTTCTTAAGGGTTCGTATAGCTTGAGTGCTAACTTTTAACTTAACTTTTTTACCATCAACTACGACGGTTTTTGTTTGCAGGTTGGGTTTCCAAACTTTTTTGGTATGACGCTGAGAAAAGCTCACATTGTGGCCGTATTGTTTACCTTTACCGGTGATATCGCATTTTTGCATAGAGGTGTATTGTATCTGTTGTACCCCTTAAAGTCAACAAGTCAATTCACTAAGTTATAATAAGGCGGTGGATGCAGGATTTAGCTCAGTAAATATACTGGTTTTTATACCGGCTTTATTATTCTCTGTAGGCTTTCATGAGGCGATGCATGCCTTTACGGCTCATTGGCTGGGTGATACCACAGCCAAAGACCTCGGTCGGCTAACTCTTAACCCCTTAAAACATCTAGACTTGTATACTTCTATCATTTTGCCAATATTCTTGGTATTACTGGGCCTGCCGCCGTTTTTTATTGCCAAACCAGTGCCTTTTAACCCGGCACGGGTAAAGTACGAGGAATTTGGAGCAGCTTTAATAGGTATAGCCGGACC
>CAZFNQ010000019.1:5012-8867 GCA_964520375.1 uncultured Candidatus Saccharibacteria bacterium | reverse complement strand
ACCGCTGTACCATGCGAAAAAGCCCTTAAAGACGCCAAACTAAGCGCCAGTGATATTGACGCTGTAGTATTGGTCGGTGGTATGACCCGTATGCCTGCGGTTGTAGCCAAGGTCAAGAAGATCTTTGGCAAAGATCCCATGAAGGGTGTTAACCCAGATGAAGTCGTAGCTATCGGAGCGGCTATTCAGGGCGGCGTTCTCCAGGGAGACGTTAAGGATGTCCTACTGCTTGATGTAACTCCGTTAAGTCTAGGCATTGAAACTCTCGGTGGTGTTACAACCAAGCTGATAGAACGCAACACTACCATTCCAACTAGTAAAAGCGAGACATTCAGTACGGCGGCAGACAACCAGCCACAAGTAGAAATCCACGTCGTTCAAGGTGAGCGTGAAATGGTAGCCGATAACAAATCGCTCGGGCGGTTTGTGCTCGATGGCATCCCGCCAGCTCCTCGGGGCGTGCCACAGATTGAGGTAACCTTTAACCTTGATGCCAACGGTATCTTAAACGTCAGCGCCAAAGACAAGGGTAGCGGCAAAGAACAGAGCATTACTATCCAGGGCAGCAGCGGTCTTTCCAAAGAGGAAGTTGAAAAAATGGCTAAAGAGGCCGAAGCCCATGCTGAAGAAGATAAGCAGAAGCGTGAGAGTGTGGAAGCCCGTAACGTGCTGGACAGCGCCATCTACCAGGCTGAGAAGCTCAAAAGCGATAGCAAAGATAAGCTTAGTGAGGAAGACGTAAAGTCCATAGACGAATCTGTTGAAGTTGCCAAAAAAGCCTTAGCCGACGATAAAGCCAACAAAGACAGTCTAGAAAAGGCCGCCAAAGAACTAAGTGATAAGCTCATGCCGATTGGTGCCAAAATGTATGAGGCAGCTAAAGATGAGAAACCGTCTGAAGACAGTCAGTCCAAGGATAAACCTAAATCAGACAAAAAAGCTAAAGACGAACCAGTTGAAGGTGAAGTTGTTGACGACAAGAAAGACTAATCATGGCTGAAGCCTTGCCTAAGTTAACAGATGAATTTCGAGACTTTCTGATTGAAGCCAAGCAGCATGGCTATGGCTCAGATCGACCTCGAAAACTATCAACTCCCAATGGTGGAACTGAAATTGTATATTGTCGAGAACCCTGGCTTTATACAGATATGTATGAAGGCGGTGATCCATATGGTGGCCACGAATCAGTTGCCTATAAAAGGCAAAATGGCAGCGAATCCTGGCTACCTATATGGGAAATGAGCTATAGGGGTAAAGTAATTGACCCCATCTTTTTACAGCGCATTAGCTTAGCTCTTCCATACGTATTGTCCAAACCTGAGTATGAAATGCCGATACGCGGCCCTTTTAAAGACGAATGGAAGGGATATAATTATGAGCTTCGATTTGAAGGCGCAATAGAAGAGTTCACAGCAACAGAACGCTTTCATGAAATGCGTGACCTCTATGTTGCTCATTTTTTGGGCGGCTTTGTCAATAGACAAGCCTGGGGGAAATTTGCAGACAGGCCGTGGATTAAAAGTAATGGCTAAGCGCGACTACTACGAAGTCTTGGGTATAGGCAAGTCGGCGTCAGCTGATGAGATTAAAAAGGCTTTTCGCAAGGCGGCCACTCAGCATCATCCAGATAAGGAGGGTGGTAATGAGGAGAAATTCAAAGAGGTTAATGAGGCTTATGAGGTTCTAAGTAATCCTGACAAGCGCAAGCGCTACGACCAATTTGGACATGCTGGTGTCGGCAGCAGTGCGGCCAGTGACGGTGGCAACCCCTTTGCCGGCTTTGGCGGACAAGGCCAAAATATTAACTTTGACTTTGGTGATTTGGGGTTGGGAGATATCTTTAGCAGTTTTTTTGGCGGTGGTTTCAGTGCCCAGCAACGCGGTGCCCAACAAGCTCGAGGACGTGATGTTGAAACAGCTGTCGATCTAAGCTTTGAACAGGCCGTATTTGGTACCCAAGTAGATCTAAACCTAAAGCTGGAAGACACTTGCGAGCATTGCAAAGGTTCAACCGTAGAACCGGGCTATGAAATGAAGACCTGTGAAACCTGCAAAGGTTCTGGACAGGTGGTGAACGTTACTCGTACTGTTTTTGGTAATATTCAACAGGCCAGTACCTGTCCGACTTGCAAAGGTATTGGTAAAGTGTCTGAAAAAGTTTGTAGTGTTTGCCGCGGCAAGGGTACGCAAGCTAAGAATCAAGATATTAAGCTAAAAGTACCGGCTGGTATTGATGACGGTGCCATTATTCGTTTACGTGAACACGGAGAGGCGGTAGCTAACGGGCCAAAAGGTGATCTGTTTGTCAATATCCGTGTCAAGCCTCACAAACAATTTACGCGTGAGGGTGAGCTGATACTTAGTGAAGAACATGTCGGCATGGTTGAAGCCGCACTGGGTACTGAAACAGATGTTGACACCGTTGATGGACCGGTGCGTATGAAAATACCAGCTGGCACCCAGAGCGGCACTGACTTTAAATTATCCGGTCATGGGGTACCGCATATGCGCGGCCATGGACGCGGGGCCCACATAGTTACTCTAATCGTTGATATTCCAACCAAACTATCCCGCCATCAACAGGAGCTTCTCCGAGAAATTAATAACAGCTGAGATCTTGCAAAATTAAAGCTTTTATGCTAATATATGCTTATGAGCGAACACAAGGTTCCTTTACAACACAAAAACAAGGTTGAAATAACTAGCCAGCCAAGTCGGGATTACCGACTTATTGCTGAATACGCCGGAACAATTATTAAGAAAAGGGCTGAGTTAGACAAATCAAATCAGGAATTAAGGCAAGAAAAAAAGGCCCTGGCCGATGCCCATATTGATCCTATAACTAGGCTACCCGATAGGGCAAGTTATGAAAAAGAGCGCAAAACAATTATAGAACGGGCTGCCGAGTTTGATCGACCGGTTGGTATGGCCGTAATTGATGGTCTTGGCTTCAAGGGCATTAATGACACATTTGGTCACGCTACCGGCGATAAGGCACTACGTGTGATTGCAAACGGTATTTTGAGTGGAGTTCGTAGAACTGATAAGGTGTACCGAATTGGGGGCGATGAGTTCGCAGTGCTGATGCCAGATTACGGAGATAAAACCGATATGTCAGAGGATGAGCTAAATAAAGTAACTAGTGGACGAATTGAAGAAGCTCTTCAGAAAGAAGTAGATGCTGTCGGTTTTCCTAAAGAGATAAGTCTTAAAGTAAGTGTTGGTGTTGGCATGTTAAGGCCGGGAGAGAGCCCGAGCGACTTTTATGAACGTATTGACGCAGAAATGTACGCCCATAAGCAACAACAAAAAAACGGCACAAACCTCGTCGCGTAAAAATAACTTAGTCATTAGCGAAAATTACTTCTGTACAAAAAACACTAGCGTCTTATAATGAACTTAATATGAAAAAACTTGAGTCGTCTCAGGATGGCTTTATACCCCTGATGATAATCATGTTCTCAATATTGATTGTTGCTATTGTGGTCATATATTTGCATGTCCAAAACGCTCGCTAAAGTGTTGCACAAAACAATAAAAAGTGTTATAATTAATCAGAATATTAAGCTTTATTGATCGATACAATTTAAAGGTTAGATTATGATGAATTTTTACTGTGTAGCTATAGGCTCAAGCGCCAGCCCTGAGAGGACTGGTCTTCTTAACTATGCTAGTAAAAAGTCACTGTTTCACCCGCAGCCCCAAGCGACAACCGATGTTGACATTACCGCTAAACTGGTTGAATATCTAAAAGCTAAGGCAGACAAAATATAATGAAATTTGAAGATAAAATAATTGGATCATTTGAGCGAATTAGTTTCCCGGAGTTTGGGATAAAAAGAGTAATTGCAAAAA
>CAZFNQ010000019.1:0-4912 GCA_964520375.1 uncultured Candidatus Saccharibacteria bacterium | reverse complement strand
TCATTTGAGCGAATTAGTTTCCCGGAGTTTGGGATAAAAAGAGTAATTGCAAAAATAGACACCGGTGCCTATTCTGGCGCACTCCATGCTTCCGGAATGAAGGAACGTGTGAACTCAAAGGGCGAAACATATTTAATATTTCACCCACTGGGTAGATTAAATGTAAAAGCCCGGACTAAAAACTATGTTAAAAAAAGAGTTCGCAGCTCTAATGGGCATCTAGAAGAGCGATATTTAGTGAAAACGAAGGTATTAATTAATGGCAACAGCTTTATTATTGATATAAGTTTGTCGGACAGAAGTACTATGATGAAAGGTGTTCTTATTGGTAGAAAGTTTCTGCGACGCTACCATTTTCTAGTTGACGTTCGTCAGGGCACCAAGTATCGTTACGCAGTAAAGGATTAATCATGAAGATAGCTATATTATCCCAAGGTCCAGGTAATTATTCTACCAAGCGGTTAAAAGAAGAAGCTGAGAAGCGCGGTCATGAAGTCCGCGTTATTAATTATGCCAAGTGTTACGTCACCATTGAAAGTCGTCACCCAGTGGTTCGCTATGAAGGTGAGGATTTAAGTGATATTGATGTAGTGATCCCACGCATTACTGCCGGTCTGACCAAGTACGGAGGCTCTATTGTCCGACAATTCGAAATTCAAGGTGTATTTACGACTACTAATTCAATTGCACTAGTGCGATCACGCGACAAGCTACGCAGCATGCAATTACTAGCCAGAGCGGGCGCCGGCATACCCAAAACTGTTTTCGCCCGTGAAACAGCCGATCTGGATGACGTTATAGAGCAAGTAGGTGGCGCACCGGTAATTATAAAGGTTGCCCGGGGCACGCATGGCAACGGTGTGGTGTTGGCTGAAACTCGAAAAGCCGCCCAGGCTGTAATGCAAGCCTTCTATGTCGAAGGCGTAAGCTTTTTAGTCCAAGAATTTATTGAAGAATCGGCCGGTACCGATATCCGCGCCTTTGTGGTTGGTGGCCAAGTAGTGGCCAGCATGGAACGCCGGAGCCTGGATGATGATTTTAGATCTAATCTACATCAGGGCGGTACTGGTAAATCGATTACTTTATCTGACCTAGAGCGTAGAACAGCTCAAAAGGCAGCTAAAGCTATGGGATTATCTATTTGTGGTGTTGATATGATGCGGTCTAACCGCGGACCCCTGGTTCTGGAAGTAAATGCCAGCCCAGGATTTGGCATAGAAAAGGTTACCGGACAAAACGTGGCTGAAAAAATTCTGGAGTATATTGAGCAAAATGCCATGGGCAAGCGGCGCAAGGACCGAGTCGGTGCCTAGTCACACCTAAAAGAGCAAATTCTAAACAGCACATAACCAAGCGCAAATGCCTTAGGGCTCGATTGAAGCTGCTTGTGCTATCATTGTCCTATGGCTCCGCTTGTTACTTTAGCGCTGTTAATTGGTTTACCGGCTGTAATTATCTTTCTGCTACGCGCCAATGGTGCCGTGGTGTTTTTAGCTCTATGTGGAGGCAGTGTACTAGCCCAGTTTGTCAGCAGTGACAGTACAAATATTTTAAATTCATTTAGACCAGCCAGTGGCACGCTAAACCTTAGTGTAGTTCAGCTGTTTCTACTCTTTGCTCCGGCTTTTTTTGCGGCACTGCTACTTCGAAAAAGTTTATCTGGTACCAAGGCTATGGTAAATTTGATTCCGGCTGTAGCCACTGGTGCAGTCGGGGCCTTATTGGCAGTACCACTTTTACCTGGCGGTGTTCACCATAACATTACCAGTAATAGTTTATGGTCATCTATTGACCAGTATCAAAGTTTAATTGTAGCTGCAGCCATTCTAGTTAGCCTAGTTGGCTTGCGACTAAACCGGACAAAACGACCCCATAAGGGCAAGCACAAGAAATAAAGAAGTATCTTATTAACTAGCAATAGTAGCAACACCGGCGCGTTCAACGTGTTGCCAGTTGCAATCGCCATTTCCGCTGCGGTAGTTTGCTATTAACTTCTTTGAACTAAGAAAACCTCTCAAGGTAGCGATATATTCTACAAATGACAATGTGAACATACCAAAGTATGTTAGGGGTGACAACAGGATAAACTTGATACGCTCTTTTGCGCTATAGCCAACGGTTGCACCAGTAATTTGAATGGTTGAATAAAATAGAAATACCAAAAATGAACCCGTCAGCATGGTTACATTAGCGTAAACAAGCATTAGGTAAAGTACCAGTATATAAGTCAGCGGTTCAAGGGCATAGGCTAGCTCACCGTATAACGCATAGGGTAAGTACAGCCATGTCAGTAAACGGTTTTGTTTTCTTGAATGGGACCAGAACAAATGTTTTTGCTTTAAAAATACTTGGTAGCGGCCATATTTCCATCGAAAGCGCTGTTGCAATAGTCCTTTCATGTTAATTACGGCCTCCGTAAAAACCACCATCCGAGGATCATAGCCTATTCGGACACGGTTACCGTACTTGCTAATTACTTTCATAGATAGGTCAATATCTTCAGTTATAGTGTCAGTGTCGTATCCGCCCAGAGTTTTGACCATTTTGGTTCTAAACATTGAGCCGATACCGCCAACAATGTATTGGGTTTTAGTAAGCGTTTCGGCTTTTTTCATCTGGTAGCAAATAAGGTACTCTATACGCTGAAATAAGTTGAGCATTCCCTTACCGGGAAATATTTTTACGTTGGATGAAAGCGTTACAACTCGACGATTGCGAAAGTTGCTAACCCCGTATTTTAGTGCATTTTCAGTTAGAGCCGAGTCAGCGTCAAGGCACATAAATAGCGAACCGCGGGCATACTTGAGACCAGCGTTCAATGCTCTGGCTTTGCCCCGCACGTTTACATTTAATACGATGATCCGTTTAAACTGATTGCGGTACTTGCGTTGAAAGTTTCTAGCAATTTGTGGGGTTCGATCGGTGCTACTGTCATTAACAATAATTAGCTCAATATTTCGATACGAGCTATTTAAAATACTGTTTAGGTTGCGCTGCAAGGTTTTTTCCTCGTTGTGAGCCGGCACAATGATAGTTACCAGCGGATTATAAGTTCTAGTTGGACGCTTTTTCCTATAATTAGCGGATAATCGGGTGTTATCGATCCAGAGCCCGGGACGCGTGAATTTAAGTCCTCGTTTTGTCACATACCCTAAGTCAATTCTGTTAATACTACGTGGAATGGTTACTTCTTTTGGAGATTTTTGCTTTTGGCTGATATGAATATCATAAAGATCGCTACCGATTAGAAAGGTAGCGATTCTAAATAAGTTAACCACACCTAGGATAAGTACGAGATAGGCAATCAATAACATATTATGCCTTTATATAACCTCTGTATTACTGAGACGTTATCGATTAACTCGAGTAACTATAAGTTTAGTAGCGCGTGTTACTAAAACAACTGCGGCAACTACAATTATTGCAATCAGAAAGTACTTGAAAATACTATTACTACCAGTGTTAGGCAATAATGCAATAGCACTACCTGCAACGGTTGAGGTTCCTAAAACTACACCACTTGGTGAAACATTACCTGTCATATTAACTCCTTTTACTGGGGTATTATACCAATAAATGGAGTATTGCGCAAGTATATTATTTACTAACCTCGGTTATGCTTAAAAAACTACTGTAAATACGGACTATTGGCGACATTCCAGTGGTCATAGAGATAGCGGGTAGATGGGATGATGCCGGTGTTAAAATAGTCGTTCTTATTGCAATCTAGCTGCCAATCAAAATTAGTAGTGGGACAATTAGGATCTTTATACAAAGGCTTACCATTCTGTCCACAACTGAAGGCTACTCCAAGTGAATTAATGCACTTGGTATATTGACCGGCAGAATTTCTATGATCGGCGTAACACATAATATCGTATTCGTCTAAACAGTGGTAAGAACCGCTAGTGCGAGGGGCATCAAGGTTCACAGCTCCAAGATTATGCATAATTTCGTGGACCTCTGAATAAGACCAACATGCTGGCCCAATTACTGCCCACCCAGTTCGATTATTAACTTTGTTATCGGCAGCGCTAGGATTGCTGTCACCCCAGATAGTAGCTATTCCACAGAACTTCGCGTCTTCGCTGTAATCCCACACCAAGTATTTGGTATAGGGGTCATTGTAACCATGATTTGCAAGATAAGTCGTAACATTTCCAGCTACAGACAGATCAAGATTACTTGGCCCGATAACTAGAGCAACAGTTGGCTCACAACTACTGTTGGTCACAAACCGATAATGCTTGTTAACCGCTCCAGGTCCTGAACGTATAGCACTGTATTCCAGCTCGCTTTCCATACGATAGGCCGTTTCTCGTTCAAGTTCTCTGTAATGCGGCTTGTCTGAACCGTGTGTAATCATCACTAATTTAATCCGATGGCGTCCAGAGGTACAGGGTACTGGTGCCTCTTTGTAAGGTATTTGATTGGTAAATGATATGGCTGCGGCTGTAATTTGACTGTCAGTTAAGCCTTGTAACTGCTGGGTAGTGGTTTTATCTTTAGGCCGTTTGTCCAGCTGCTTTCCCTTAATCTCAGGAGTTATTTTGGTAACATCAACACCAACCGGAGCCGGATCGGGTCCATGTGTACAGATTGGTTGACCATTGGCTTTTGCTCCTTCAATCTCAAAAATGCCTTTACATGGATGGTCGGCATCTTTTTTAACTGCTCTCAGTCCTTTGTATACCAAGCCAAGTTTTGGGCTATCTACCAGGCTGGCCTGTCGTATGTCGTCATATGGTGAAGGGCTGGCATACGAGAAAATTAACAAGGCAGCGCCCACAACCGCAAATGGCAGAGCAAAAATAAGAGCTTTCTTAGCAAATGAATAACGTGAAAAAGTTTTTCGCAGTTTTTTCACACGACTAGCCCTTCTTTTATTAGCATTTTTAGCTGTCATATTTCT
>CAZFNQ010000018.1:0-9180 GCA_964520375.1 uncultured Candidatus Saccharibacteria bacterium | reverse complement strand
AAAACGATCCAGGTTAGCTTTCGTTAGATTAGAAGTACCTTCACCGTCCTCATTAGGGTTCTGGGTTGCCAGAACAACAAATGGTTGAGGCATTTTATGTGTTTTACCGTTAACCGTGACGTTTCTTTCTGCCATTCCCTGAAGTAGTCCAGCTTGGGTTTTTTCAGAAGTTCGGTTAATTTCATCTATCAGCAAGACATTGGTAAATATTGGTCCTGGTCTAAACTCAAAATCTCTGGTGCCAGGGTTCCATATTTCACTACCAGTTATGTCTGAAGGTACCTGGTCAGAAGTACCTTGGACGCGGTTGAAGTCGCCACCCATGGCAATTGCAGCTGTATTGGCAATTGTTGTTTTACCGGTACCAGGATCACCTTCTAGTAGAACGGCTGATTCAAGACATAGTGAGCCAACTAACATTTGTCGATCGCGTTCGTTTAAATGTACGTTCCTTGCCAGCTCGCCATTGAGCAGGCTCATTGTGTCAAATGCTCGTTCAAATTCTGATCTTTCTTGTTCAAATTCTGTAGTCATAATATTCTCCTTATTTATACAATTCTGCGGGCCCGCTGCCAGATATCTTTTATTAGGCCAACACTGCCTATTAATACGCCAAGACCAAGACCCAGTTGCCAGTCATGACGTTCTTTGCTGGTGCCAGCCTGGTTTAAACTGTCCCTTATTGCTTGGTTCAGCGCTACTTCATTCCCGGCCACTGTCACTTGATCCCGGTTAAATCCTTTAAATATATCCGGTCGTATGCCAGAAGCTAGCGGCACACCATTACCGACTTGGTACTTAGCACTATTTGTACCCGGCACGATGACTTCAACATTTGTGCCCTGAGCCTTGAGTTTGTGAACTTCGGCTGAAATTTCGTCAGCTGTGTTCTCGATCGTTCCATCAGATACTACCAAAATGGTATTTTGGATATCGGCTCCATTTGTCTTTTTGGGACGTCGTCTGTCTGGTAGCAGTGATGCGGCGGTATCAAGCGCGTGGCTAAGATCGCCGCCATTGGGGTCAACTTGTCGGTTATTAATACGGCCGGTGCGTGGTTTCCAGTCTTTAGATAAGGGTATAGAGATATGTTCACCTTGGCCAAATTGAACGACAGCTAGACTTCCTGGATAATCGGCCTGACTTAAACTTTTACGGGCTAAGCTAAAACGGCTGGTGTTTTGGTTGCCCATATCGTGGGTTTTTAGCATGCTCCAGGAGCTGTCCATGACTACAGCAGTATTGGCACTATCATTGGGTGATGTCGATTCGTAGCTGGGATGAGATAATAGCGAACCAGCACCAAGGCCTAGGCCTAGGGTTAGCAGCATGCTTGAGCCTAGTCGTCTAAGCGTTGAAGCTTTAACGGATCTGTGGGTTTCGGGGTTAACGACCGCTTCTTTGAGCAGTGCTGGGTTAGGGTTTTTTACGGCAAAGGCTTCTTTGGAGTGTTTGTGAATGCCAAGCTGACTTAGAACTAAAGCACCGGCAATAGCAACGGAACCAACCATAGCCGCCGGTGTTTCAAATTGTGGAACGGTTAATTGCTCCACCAGATTATGTGCTATACCATTTGCCATAAATTTTCTCTTAAACACATTAACATTAGCATATTATTGACATAAATGCAATAGTAATATACAGAGGTTATTTCTTAGTAGCAAGTCTATGGTTTAGACGAGGCTGGGTTCTTTAGCAGTCTTGGTTTTGTCGGATTTATCTGACTTTAAATGGTCTGGGACTTTGAGCTTGCTTTTAGCGAAGCTGAAGCCAAAAGTGCTGCCTTTGCCTTCTTCGCTCTTAAAGATTATGGCGCCGTCTTGGGCTACCACTACTTTTTTAGCCATGAATAGTCCAAGCCCCGTACCGTCTGGCCGGGCCTTTTTGGCATTGCCAGCTCGATAAAATTTGCTGAACATATGGTGTTGCTCGGCTTTGGGCACGCCAATGCCATCATCAACCACTGTAAATTCAACTGTCTCAGGGTTATCCACTAGGTTGACATGTATGTGACCGCCGGCCGGGGTGTAATAAATGGCGTTATCTGCAAAGTTCATGATGACTTGGCGAATTTTAGTTTCATCTAGCATGAGCTCAGGGAAATTTTTGGGCTTAACATAAGTTAATTCCAGGTTGCGGGATTTGGCAACTTCTACTAGCTGGACTATCTCGCCCTCCACTACATCCGCTAAATTTGACGGAGCGGCGTCAATTACAAACTTACCAGTGCGCAGGCGTGAGATATTTAACAGATCAGCGATTAGATAAACCATTCGTTGGGCACTTAGGAAAGATTGATTTAGCAGTTTACGCTGATTAGCGCTGACTTTGCCAGCATCGCCTTCCAGCACCATGCTGACATAGCCCTTGACTGTGGTTAGCGGCGTGCGCAGCTGGTGAGAAGCCATGCTAATGAACTCGTCTTTGGTTTCATCCAATTCCCTTAATTTCTCGTTTGTCTTGCGCAGTTCTTTGGTTGCACTCTCAACTTTCTCCTGCAAGGTGATATTAAAATGTTTTATCTCTTCAAAGCGCAGCGCGTTTTGAATTGCTAAAGCCACTTCGTCAGAAATTATTTCCAGCAGCTTAACATCATTAGTACGATAGGCATCCCCACTCTGTTTAAAACTGATTATTATATAGCCAATTTGTTTTTCATGGGTCGACAGCCGGACTACAGAAGCAATATCTTGATTGTTTAACAAATTGTGCAGATGGGATTGGTTTTGGTCAACCAACTCGTCGGTTACGAATAATTTTGTGTGTGCCTTGTTTAGTAGATCGACAACTTCATCAAGAGCTTGGGAAGTAATCTTTTTATCTCCGTGACCGATGATTCTTAAATTGCTTTTATTTTCATTATCAGTAATTACAAAATCCACAAAAGATGATTTAAGCGTAGCGCTAACCAGTTGGGCAGTCGCGTTGAGCAGCTGGTCAATATCTATTGTCGATACAAGTATATCGTTAAGCTGATCAATGAATTGTTGGGGATCATATGAGTCTTTGAAAAAAATACGGTTTGTGATTCGGTCGAAAAACTTTTTAACCCTTTGATAAAGAAGTGCAGTTAATATGGCAAACGCTATATAATACGCCCGTTGGACAGCCCCAAGATTTCCTTGTTGGGTAAATAATGCCGACACGGTAAAGATTAGTACGCCGTATATAACAGCGATAAAACTCAAAGATAATATGTATGCTAAAGCCCTAGCAGCGGCTGCTCTGATGTCAAACAACTTGTGCCGTACAATCGCATAGGCCAGAGAGCTGCTAAAAATAAGTGTGTAGGCCGGACCTAGGGGCACTAACTTTGTGTTATGCAACACCACAACGAATAGAAAGTCAGTGATGACGATTAGACTGAAGGCGCCTGCAAGTCCCATTAACACGAAGCGGATTTGGGTTTTTTGCTTAGTGTCGGACCGCTTGTATTTTCTTATCAGTGTAACCACTCCGCCAATCAATAATCCTACGACAGTTAAAGCAAAGAGTGGAATCCCAAAATTTGGCACTGGCTGAGGACTACCGTTTTGAAATTTAAGGTCTTTAAATATGACAGGTGTTAAGGTCAGTGGCATTACTATAACTGCCGCGCTAACAGCAATTTTTCGAGCCCATCTTGAGGGCGGAAGAACATAGTGAGGAAAGACATTAAAAGTCAGAAAAACCGATAGGCAAAGAAACGTCGCACAGAACAATACCAGCCGGATCCACCAGAGTTGAGGCAATAATACGGGGTGAATGGAGATATAGTTGACTGTTGACCAAACAGCAAAGCTGACCGTCAGCATAAAGAATAATTTATTTGTCGCGCTGGCCGAATTTTTAAGCAGCACAACAACGCCAAGTAAAATATTGATAATGGCAGATATTGCTAGTACTGTGAGTTCAAACATAGTTTTTAGCTTGAACAGGTCCAAGCTTTAGCTTTATTCTACAGTGTCACAACTATTTGAGCACCCACTTTTGTTTTACTCCGGGAGCAAAGTATTTTGAGTGGCTTGCCGGCCATAATATAACTTTTAGAAGGCTTTTACTATTTCGGCTTTTGGATATTTCTGCAAACTCAGAACTTTTTTCGATTAATTTTTGACGGATAATCTTTTTTGCCAAATTTCTAATGTGTGGCTGTAGTTGGACACCATTTTGTAGTTCAAGATTTATTTCCAGGTATTGGTTGTGAGTTTTACTAAACTTCGATAGCATGGTGAATTTTTCGGTAAAATAAGATGTCAGTTCGGGGCTCAATAAACCTTCTTTGATAAATTCAGGGTAGATGTTTATGCCATGTATAGTCGTAGAAAAGTCATTGCGCTCGTATACAAACACAAATGGAAAGCGGCGTACCGTCGATTGAATACCGGCCTTTTTTATTTCTTTATCCAGGTTTAGACCATTTTTTTTGAAGATTCTTGCCATTTTTGCGTACTTAATAACCCCGCCATGATCACCAATGGCATAACGTATCAAGGGTGTGCTTGAGTCCCCGGTTAAGATAATTTCACTGTCAACTTCTTCAAAGTCTATGAATTTAGGGTTATATTGCGTCAAGGTAGGAGTTTTTTCAATTTGTCCAAAGATACTCTGGAATAAAAGAGGCTTTTTAGAAGCGATTCGACGTATCAAGATACTTATGGGCGTTTCGCTAGCCATTGCGCCAATATCGGCGGTTCCGTATATGTTGAGCGTGTCTAAAAGCGGGTCAGCTTTAGTCTTTTTACATATGTAATTCCTATAAGTTTCAGTAAAGGCTTCGGCAGCAAAAAGAAGTCTCATGTTTAATTTTTGCAAGTCTATGCGATCTGTTATCGCATCATCGATGATCTCTTTTACGAATGGAGGATAACCAACCAATATTGTTTGCTCAAATTGAGGAGCAAGTTGTCTAAAGGCTTTCAGCACCTCGGCTTTGTTGTAGCCCACCGGTAATATAGAAGCCGGATAATTCATTCTTTGGGTTGCAATTTCAAATGCTCTGAGCGTTACGACGCCACCAATCCAAACTCCCATTCCAAAAGCTATGACGACCAAGACAGGTCCTTTATTGGGTCGGGATGTTTGTAGTAAATAATCCTGAATAATCCATGAATATTGCCAACTTAGTTTTTCATTACGCGGAAAGTAATAAGGAATGCCGGTTGAGCCAGAAGTAGAACTAAAAATAAGCGGGTTATTAAAATCTCCGTCTTTAACTAATTCCTTAAGGGGATAGTGTTGCAGGTAATTTTTTTTACTAGTTATGGGGATTTTATTATAATCTTTGCGACTTTTAATAGAATCTGGGTTTATTTTTCTTGATTTTAGGAAATCTTTATAAGCCGGAACTTCATTTACTGTTTCTTGAAATAATTTAAAGGCTTTTTGCGATATCATTGTCTAAACTTTAGTGTTGCCATTAATCCGCTTGAGCGCTATGTTATCCGCAATCCGGTAGGGCGCAGAACCGCTTTTCTTGGAAGCGTTAAAAACTTCTTCAAGGGTTTTTTGGATACCTTTTACTCTTTTGAGTACGCGTTCTTTTTTAAAACCGTCTTTTTCAAGCTCGTCGGCGACATAGATTAGACCGCCCATATTGGCAATGTAGTCGGGCACAAACAGAATGTTTTTATTATGTAGCATGTCACCAACCCGGTCATCAAGAAGCTGATTGTTTGCGCCGCCTGCGACTATCTTCGCTTTAAGCTCTTTTACCACGCTTGGTCTTAACTCGCCTCCAAGTGCGCAGGGAGAAAAAACATCTAAGGCTTCTTTATGGATATCCGTGTAATGAATGTCTCTAATGTCGGGGTATTTTTTGATAATTTTTTGAGTTTTTTTAGTGTCTATATCGGCTATCACTAGCTTTGCCCCGTCTTCATGCAAAAGCCTGACGAGTTCACCACCAAGCTTTCCTACTCCCTTTACACCTATTGTTTGATCCTTTACAGAATCAGACCCGTTGATATGAGCTAAAGAAGCTCTGATCGAATAATATACGCCCAGGGCAGCCATTTTAGAGGTGGATAGACCGCCTCTATCGGCTACGCTTACTCCCAGCATATGCTGAGTGTATTTTGACATTTTTTTTACATCTTCATCAAAAATGCCAACATCTGTGCCTGTTTTAAATAGGCCGCCAAGACTCTCAACAAGTTTTGCGTAAGCTTTCAACACGGTATCCCGATCAACAATGTCGGAGGCTATTATTACTGCCTTGCCGCCGCCCCATGGCAGACCGGCCAGGGCACATTTATATGTCATAGCTTTAGATAAATTCAATGAATCTCGAAGGGCGGCTTCTTCTGACCTGTAAGTTTGAAGCCTGGTACCTCCCAGTGCGGGTCCAAGGTTCGTGTTATGGATCGTGATGTATCCCTTTAAATTAGTTTTATCATCAGTGATGCCAATAACCATCTCGTGATTATCAAACTCTTTGAAAATTCTAAAGCTTTTGGATCGTCTTTTTTTTAGTTTGTAAGTCGCTTTTATCATATTTATGTTTACTTATACTTGAAGATCACTAAACCGACAATTTTAATTTCATTAGGATTATATTACAACTAAAACCTATAATTTACAAATACTACAATGTACTGCACTCTTATCACCTTGCTATACTAAATAATACTATGTCCGCGTCTAACATTCTACGAGATAATCTTGCATCGATTATTGATATCGCCCGTCTGTCACCTTCGGTGCACAATTCACAGCCCTGGCAAGTTAGTGTTGATATGGATAAATTACTCATAGACATTGATCCAAAGCACAAGTTGAGCGACGGCGATCCGACTGGGCGCGAAACTTTTATTAGCTTAGGCATCTTTGCTGAAGCTATAACTATTGTATCACTGCGATTCGGACTATATAGCCAAAAGCAATCGGTTAATAACCAGCGGGCAATAATTCAATTTGCTTCAGGCAAACCAGTAAAAAGTGGATCAGATATTGAGGCGCTAAAAACCAGAGTTACCGATCGAAGCATATATAATCATGTCGATATCACTGAAAAATCTAAATTGTCGATTGTCAATTCCGCCCCTGATGCTAGCGCGAAAATCTGGATGCTGACAGATAGTAATTCGATCAATATGGTAGCTTCATTAACGGCTAAGGGAATTAGTTTAGCCTTGAGTAATCCCAGCTTTCGAGAGGAACTTAGTCACTATTTGGTTTTACCCTGGACTACCAAACATCGGGGCATCTCAACATCCAGCCTGTACATACCAAAGGCTCTAGCGATATGTGAGCCAGTGTTGATAAGGTTCGGGATTGGTAAAAAATCAGAAGCCAGCCTGGAAAGAAAAAGGTGGGAGTCGGCCAGCGCTGTCGTGCTTATAACCACCGAAGGTGATATGCCGGACTATTGGTTTGAAGCCGGTAGAGCTTATTTAAGGGCCGCACTGGCGATTGAGCGGCTTGGATTCAGCCAGGCTACTTCTGCGGCTATTGTTGAAGCCTCAAATTATCATGAGGATGTTGAAAAACTTATCGGAACGAACCAAAGGCTGCAATGTCTGTTGCGTGTCGGCAAAGGCGCAAAAGTCCGAAATCATTCACCTCGGGTGACAGTAGAAGAATTACTTACATCGAATTAACAGCCGCTAATATAACCTTGGTGTGTTTTTTGTGCCGTCGTTTGTAGTTTTGGGTATTGTGTTTAGCCAAGAGTAGTTTTTCAAGAGATATAACGTATCTTCCCGATTCAAGTGAATTTCCAAGTGCTATATTTTTTACTGCAAAGCCTAAAACACCACCCGTCATCATAACCGTTGAACCCAGCTGAGGATGGGTCACGATAGTTGTCCCAATCTTGAGAAGTGATTTTTGCATCTTAATTGACATGTTACGGGGATCAATAATATCTACAGCGTGTTTTGTCCATTCACGATAATCCTCGATCTTATCTTCTAGAAGTCTTTCTATACCTGGTACTTTTCCGTGAAACAAAGGACGGGAAGCGTCTAGATCAAATCTTTCAACGTCTAAAATGACTGTGTCGCCAATCTCTGTGGCCATAAGAACTGGTATTTTGAGTTTTCGGGCTTCGGCTCGAATGCGTACCTTCATCTCAATGTCATCTATTTCATCAATAACTAACTTAACCGGCCAGGGCTTACTAAATATTTGGCTGATGTTTTGGTCTGTCACTTTGTCATAACATTTAACTGTGCTATAGGGGTTCATCTCATAAATTTGATTGGCAATGACCTGGGCTTTGTTTTTACCGATACTTATCACTCCCGTCAAGATACGGTTTAAATTGGATCCGCTAATGACTGCTCCGTCTATTAGTTTGATTCGTCTTGAGACTCCTGTAATTGACAACGATTGGGCGCTGGCACTACCCACGCTCATGCCAAAACAAGCTACCTCAAAGTCGTACAGTTTTTTCTGTTCTTCTTTGGTTATTAAATCACGATTACGGATGGTTCTTAGTTCTTCAAAATCTGCTTGAGCAAGCACATGTACTAGTTGATGTGACCATGGATAATATACCCAGGTGCCAAGCTCCCAGGATTTTCTCTTGCCGTAATGCTGTCTTAAAAGGTCCGCAATCGACGCAACTTGAACTTCTTCGTTAGCCCTGTAAAGATGTGCGTTTTGGCTTAACAATAACTCGGCGTATTGTTCGCCGTAATTATCTATGACTATGCTTATATTCTGGCTGTCTATTATTTCCTTAAGTAATTTGTGGCTTTCTTTATTGTCCATTTCCACGAGTATTGGCTCTAAACCATCATTAACAGATGCCTGCGATTTAAATGCCCTCTTCAAGAAATCTGGGTAATTTATGCTTGGATCGGCATTGACAAGTTTCTTATGACCCACGTCTATCTTTCTTCGAATAGTTTATTGATACTTAAATAATACAGTTATTTGCATATTTTGAAAAAGCTCGTACGATTAAATTATGGCTAACAAAATAGCAATTATAGAAGATGATCAATCAATTCGAGATATGTACAAGCTCAAGTTTGAAAATGAAGGCTTCACCGTTAGCGTGGCTGCTAATGGCAAGCTGGGTTTGGACCTGGTGGAGAAAAATAAGCCGGATGTAATTTTACTGGATCTGATGATGCCAGAAATGACAGGTGGTGAGATGCTCAAAAGAATGCGGGCTACTGCTTGGGGTAAAAATATCAAAGTTATTATTCTGACCAACGTTAGCAAAGAGCAGGCTTATCCGATTGTTAA
>CAZFNQ010000017.1:0-9267 GCA_964520375.1 uncultured Candidatus Saccharibacteria bacterium | reverse complement strand
CTGAGATTAATACCTGAGAGAACTCTCTTACTCAGTACATCGGGGGCTGGGCGGGAGTTAATGATCCCAATGGCATTAATAATGACTGTGATCCGTCAACTTCTTGTAGTTACACCGGTAACAACATTCAGCGAGTCTTTCGCAATGCCGGTATACCGAGTAAGTCCTATGTCGAGGGTGCCACCACCGGTTGTTCAGCTTCGGGTAATGCTCCTAAGCATATACCGGACATGTACATGTGGGATCCTGTAGATAAAGCGGCTTGTGTCAATGAGGTTAGACCGTTGACAGAGTTCAACTGGGGCAGTACCACTACTAACCCACCAGTCGGCTATAGCTTTATTACCCCCAACCTGTGTAATGACGGTCATGACTGTGGCAATAGTGTTGTCGATGGTTGGCTAGCTCCTAGACTGCAAGGTATCTTTGACTCACCTAACTACAAGGCCGGTAAGGTCTTTGTCCAGATCTGGTATGACGAGGATAATCCTAAGCCTAACTTGTTTGCCTGCTGGACGTGCGCTAAGTTTAGCAATACTACCGTTAATCCCCGCTACTCTGGTGAGAGCTTACTGTGGCTCAACCTACTGGGGGCACCGACCTCCAACCTAGGTGGCATTAGTACTGGGACGGATATTAGGCCGATAGTTTTCAACACGACACCACCGCCGGTTGATAATCCACCAGCTGTTAATTTGACAGCGCCAGCAAGCGGTGCAACCCTGACAACCAGCCCAGTTACGGTATCAGCCAATGCCACCGACGATATCGGTGTTACAAAAGTGGAATTTTATGATGGCTCAACGCTTCTTAATACTGATACAACCTCGCCGTATAGCTTTAGTTGGAACACTAGTGCGCTATCCGGCAGTCAAACCTTAACTGCAAAAGCCTATGATACTGGTAGTCACATTACAACTTCTGCGCCAATTACCGTAACCATTAACAATGGTACCGGTTGTCAAAATAACCCAACCAACACACTTGGAACGGCATCAATGGTTATCAGTACGCCAACCCAAGGAACTTATCACATCTGGAGCCGGATTATGGCACCCGACACGACTAATAATTCTTACTACATTCAAATAGATTCTGCTTGTCCGATTCTTGTAGGCGATAACGCTGCCCTACCAGCTACTACATGGACATGGTTAGATTACCAAGATGGCAGTACCACCTCCCATACGACTGCCACGATGACAGCTGGCAGCCATACCATTACCATGATTGGCCGCGAGTCCGGTGTAGCTTTGGATAGAGTCTTGTTCTTATCCGATACCTGCGTACCGACTGGTACTGGCGAAAACTGTGCTGACACTACTGCCCCATCTGTGTCTGTTACTTCACCCACTGCCGGACAGCAAGTCAGCGGTGCAACCGTACCTATCACCGCCTCAGCTGCCGATAATAGTGGCGGTAGCGGCATAGCTAAAGTCGACTTCTTAGTCGATGGAGCGCTGCTTGGTACCTCCACCACCAGTCCCTACCAAGTAAACTGGAACACCACGGGCGTGCCTGACGGCAGCCACACCGTCCAAGCTAAAGCCACAGACGGTGCCGGTAACTCGACTACATCAACCAGTATTAGTGTGACGGTAAAAAACGCCGATTCTACGCCGCCCACCGCCCCAACCAATCTAGTGTCTACTAAGAATGTCTACAACGAAGTTGATCTATCATGGGGTGCCAGTACAGATAACGTCGGTGTGACTGGTTACCAAGTCATACGTGACAATATCGTTTTAGCAACCGTTACTACTACGACCTACAAAGATATCTCGGTATCAGCCAATTCATCATACGGCTATACAATTGTGGCACTTGACGCAGCCGGTAATAAAAGCCCGTCAAGTAATGCGTTGAGTATCACGACGCCGCAAGCACCAGATAGTCAAGCGCCAACCGCTCCAGCTAATCTTACCGCCACGGCTAGCTCGGCCACAAATGTCAATCTGACTTGGGGCGCCAGTACAGACAATGTCGGTGTTACAGGCTACAGAGTACTTAGAAACAATGTAGTGATCGCTACTGTGACCCAGCTTAACTACTCAGATAGTTCAGTCTTGCCAAGCACAGCTTACAGCTATACGGTTGTAGCCTTTGATGCCGCTGGTAATGTTAGCACAGCCAGCAATACAGCTTCAGTAACCACACCGGCGCAGCCTGATACTCAAGCGCCTACAGCGCCAACTGGTTTAACGGGAAGTGCTTCAAGTCCTACCCAAGTCAACCTTACCTGGGGCGCCAGTACAGACAATGTCGGTGTAGCTGGCTATAAAGTGTTCCGAAATAACACGCAGATAGCTACTACAACCAATATAACTTTTGGTGATGCTACTGTTACAGAGAGCCAGACCTATACCTACTACATTGTAGCCTTTGATGCCGCTGGTAATCCGAGCGCTCATAGCAACCAGATTAGCGTTACAACACCAGCTATCCAACCACCACCTTCCATAATTTCCATCACGCCATCGGATGATGCCGGTATACACAAAAATCAACCCGATTCATCATATGGTTCAGATTCAATCATGACTGCAGATAATAAACCCCTACAGCAGTTTGTCATGAAGTTCACTGTCACCGGTATCGGCACCCGAACGGTTACCGACGCCAAGTTACGGCTATGGATTACTGATTCGTCTGGTCTAGGTGGTAACGTTCACCCAGTTACAAACAATAACTGGAACGAGGCAACAGTTACCTGGAACAACTCGCCAGACGGTGGTGCTCAACTAATCACTAGTATTGGATCAGTGACTAGAAACAACTATTACTTAGTTGACCTATCTAACTACATTACTGCCGACGGTACATATTCAATAAGGATCGGTTCAACGTTCAATGATAAAGTGTCTTATTCTACCAAGGAATCTTCTATTGCGTCTCAACGACCAGTTCTAACCATAAACGTGCAGTAAGGAAATATATGAGTAGAAACAATATCACAAAATTAATAGCAGCCGTAGTCATTATTGTCTTTGGTTTTATGCTGATCAAGAATCTAAACCATAAAGAGCCAACGCCGCCAGTTGTGACACCGCCAAAAACAGCGTCCGTCAACATTACCGAAGATGGATTTGCGCCCAGTACTATTAAAGTGAATATTGGCACTGTCGTAATTTGGCATAACCTAGACCACAAGCCCCATCGGATTGCTGCCAACCCTTATGGAACGCATTCTACGCTGCCTAGCCTTGATTCTATGTCAAAAATACCACCCAACGGGACATACCGTTACACCTTCGATAAAGCCGGCACCTACGGCTATCATGATGAACTGAACCCTAAGATCAACGGTACTGTAATCGTAAAATAAGCGTTGCTAGTAGTTCAACTTGGGTCTACCCGATTTGGCCTAGCCAATTAGAGATATTTGTAACTATTAGCATTAGTTGTTATAATATATATAAATTGTAGGAGCATATGACAAATCCAGACGTAGTAGTTGCTTTAAATGGTGGAGCTAACAAACAAACTGGTTCATTGTATCAAGATACAATGAACCGGGTTAGTCACGCTATGCAGATAGCGGTTGCATTAGATGTCGGTCATGTCATTATGGTTGGGCATGATGCCCGCCAGATGCGAGACTATGCAGAGGTAAGTTATCCTAACGGGCCGGTGCCTTTAGTTGAAGATCATTCCCATGATACAGTTGGAAATGCGCATTATGTGAAAATGGAATACTTACAGCCTAATGATTGGCGCAGTCTCATTGTGGTAACGGCCGATTGGCATATACAACGAAGTCTTTGGACATTTAAAAAAGTTTTAGGAGAAGAATACGGTATTTCAATGCATCCCGTAGATTCACACGGTACCTATGACTCTGAACAATTAAAGAAGCTGCTGCAAAAAGAGCGTATTCTTATAATGGCTAGCAAGCTTATGTACTTGGGAATTAATTCTGAAGAAGACGAGAAACGGACTGCAAGGCTTACTATGTGGAATATACGAGACGGCCAGGCCTGGTGGCAACAAACTATCAAACGACTAGATAATAGGTCGATTATACGACGGTAATTATAAGCGAAATAGTACAGCGTTATCAACGAAGTCAGAACTTTGGTTATAAGGCGAGTGAATAACAGCGTCTTGACGGTATAACGCTATAGCGCTAAAATGAAACTATGAGCCGATTAAGTGAAAAAACCACAGTTTACCTTAGCCCCTATGTTAAGAAGTTTATACAACATAAGGCTGTGGCTGAAGGTCGTTCAGTTTCTGATATTATCAATGAGCAGTTTGCCGATATGGTAGAAGACATTGAGGATATAAAAGAAATTGTAAAGCGTCGAGGTGAACCTACAGTGCCTTTTGAACAAGTATTGCAAGAGCTAGGTCTAACCTATGAGCAATTACGCGGTTGAATTTACCAAAAGCGCCCAAAAAGAACTTAATAAACTACCGAGTCAGATTAGCTTACGAATAGTTAAAGCAGTTGATAAACTGAGTCTAGAACCCAGAAAAGGTAATGTCCGCCCGATGATTGGTTCGAAAAGTTGGCGTCTGCGAGTTGGTGACTACAGAATCATTTACGATATCTACGATAGTAAATTAATCGTGCTGATTATAAGAATTCGTCATAGAAAAAATGTTTATAAAGTTTAGTCTTGCCTTTGTCTAGCATAAGTACACATGAATTGCTGGTACCCGCGGACGGATTCGAACCGCCGACCCTCTGTTCCGAAGACAGATGCTCTAATCCACTGAGCTACGCGGGCATATTATTACTATGGTACCCCGCACAGGAATTGAACCTGCAACCTTCGGTACCGGAAACCGACGCTCTATCCAATTGAGCTAACGGGGCTGGTTGAATTTTGATTATATCAGTTAATATCTGTTGCGTCTTTGTGCTTTTTGGGAGTCGGTAAAAATCGAGGCTTAGCTTTAACTTGGGGGTTGTCCAGGCTTTTTTGCAATATATCGATTATCCGTCGAGCTTGCTTTTTGCTCATACCAACTCTTGACACGGCCAGTGGCTGGTTACCCAAACCAGCGCCCTGCATGAAGTTCATAACAATACCATAATCATTGACCATGACGTGCAGCATATCGGTATATATAATTCTTAGATCATTTGGCATGTTAACGGCTATTTGTCCGTTGCTGGTGTCATTTAATTGGTCACTGAAGCCGGCCAGGTGCCATAAACTGTTAGCTTCAGCGTCTTCCAGTCCTAAATGGGTAATCAGCAGTAGTAATATATCTTCGCTAGGGCAATTTTCGCCCTGTTCAATTTTATCTAGGGCATCAGCTTCGATTTCTACTGCTCCAGATACCTCAGCCAAACTTTCTTTTAGCTGCTCGCGGGCAAACTTTAAATGCCAGCCCAAGGTTTTATAAGGATTATCAGCCCCGTTGTCTAACATTACTATTATGTTACTGCTAGCTTCATATCAATGCAAGTCCGGTAATTTAACGGCTAGAGAAAGATGGTCAAGGGTGCGTTATAATTACTGCCAGTGAACATAAGCAAAAACGTTTCCCTGCGTAATTTTTCTACCATGCGGCTAGGCGGATCAGCTGCCTTTTTAACAGAGGCGCATAGTCGAGAAGAAGTTGAACAAGCTATAAAATGGGCTGACGAAAGTAATCTGACAGCTATTATGATAGGCATCGGCAGCAACATTATTTGGGGAGATAGCGGCTATCCAGGCCTGGTAATTGTCAATAAAATTAGCGGCTACGCTAAATTTGAAGAAGACCAGGAAAATACTTATATCAAGATAGGCGGTGGTGAAAATTGGGACAGCGTTGTGGCGCGAAGCGTAGCTGAGGGACTAAGCGGTATTGAGGCGTTGTCGTTAATACCTGGTACCGCTGGCGCAACACCGGTACAAAATGTTGGTGCCTATGGTCAGGAAATCTCCGATGTCTTGGTAAGTGTTGAAGCCTATGATCATAAATCACGGGAATTTACAGCTATTGCTGGTAGTGAATGTGGATTTTCCTACCGCACTAGTCGTTTTAAAACAACCGATCATGGCCGGTTTTTTATTACTAGCCTAACGCTGCATCTAACCCGCACAAATCCCCAACCACCCTTTTACGCCTCAGTCCAAGGGTACTTTGAGGAGCATAACATTACCAGTTACACACCTAAGGTCCTGCGTGATGCCGTTGTGGCTATTCGCCGGGCTAAGTTACCTGATCCAGGTCAGGTTGCCAATAATGGTTCTTTTTTTGCCAATCCAGTAATCGATGAATCTCATTTGATTCAACTGTTAAACATCCACCCGACTATTAGTTACTGGCGTCTGGATAACAACAAAAGCAAGATTTCAGCGGCCTGGCTAGTCGAGAGAGCCGGTTTTGGTAGTGTTCACGACCAAGAAACAGGTATGGCCACCTGGCCGTCCCAAGCCCTGGTATTTGTCAATGAACATGCTAAAAATACAGCCGATTTGCTGCGTTTTAAGCAAAAAGTTGTCACTAGAGTTAAAGAAGAGTTTGGCATAACTCTCGAGCAGGAACCTGAGCTTATAGGATCCAGCTAATGGCTGACTATTCGGGCAAGCTGCTGATAGACAAGCTTGGTTATAAACCTGGTGATAGTGTTATGGTCCTGGACATGCCAGCTTGGCAAATTGATGACTTGTCTAGTCATGGTATTAAGATCCGACATAAACTGCCGGCTACGTGGGCTCATGCCTTCTTTGCTGATAAAAAATCTGTGGCGGCTTTTCGTCAGCAGTTTGATCTATCACAAATTAATAAAGCCCTTTGGGTCAGTTGGCCTAAAAAATCTGTTGGTAATATGTCCGAAATTAAAACCGATTTAACAGAGCAGGTGATACGCGACAATCTTTTGCCTCTGGGATGGGTAGATATAAAAGTAGCTGCTATTGATAGTCTTTGGAGCGGTTTAAAATTTACTCGCCGTAAAGCTTAACATGTTAAGTATTCCGTCTAGCTAGGTAGTGGGTATTTAGACGTAAACTGTTTTATGTCTATTCTTAACTTGTTAAGTATTTTATCGTCGGAGTGGTGGGTGATGGCTTGATCTATCCAACTGGCAATTTGTACCATTTCTGCTTGTTTCATACCGCGTGTGGTTAAGGCTGGCGTGCCTAGCCTAATGCCCGACGGACTAAATGGTGGTCTTGGGTCAAATGGCACTGTATTTTTGTTGACAGTTATGCCGGCTTTGCCCAAAGCGTCCTCGGCCTGGGCGCCAATAACTTTCTTATTAGTTAAATCAATTAGCAGCAAGTGATTATCTGTGCCGCCAGTCACCAAATTATAGCCCTTGGACGATAACTCCTTGGACAGAACTTTGGCATTTTTAACAATTTGCTGTCCATAGACTTTAAAGCTTGGTTGGGCGGCTTCACGTAGAGCCACAGCGATAGCTGCCGTTTGATGGTTATGCGGACCACCTTGCAGACCCGGGATAATAGCCCGATCAATCAGGGTCGGCAGATTTTCAGGCGTCCGTTCGGCTTTTTTGAGCGGATTGGACGGTTTGCCGTTGCATAGGATCATTGCTCCGCGGGGACCACGCAAGGTTTTGTGTGTTGTGGTTGTAACCACATCGGCATAGCCAACTGGCGAAGGATGGGCACCGGCGACTATTAGCCCAGCGATGTGTGAAATGTCAGCAATTAGCCAAGCCCCGCATAAATCAGCAATGTCTCTGAGCTTTTTCCAGTCAAAAATCCGTGGATAGGCGGTTGCGCCCACGAATATAAGCTTGGGCTTTTCCCGTTTGGCCATATCAGCCATTTCTTGGTAGTCCAAATAACCGTCTTGTCCGGTATGGTACTGCACGGAATCATAAATAGTGCCGGAAAAGTTAACCTTTAGCCCGTGTGTCATGTGACCGCCGTAGTACAAATGCATACCCATAACTTTGTCGCCCGGGTTGACCAGCGCAAAATATACGGCTTGGTTGGCCGGAGAGCCGGAATAAGGCTGGACGTTGGCATGATCAACGCCAAATAGCTGTTTAGCGCGGTCACGGGCTAGGTTTTCTACTTTATCGACGACTTCGCAACCACCGTAATAACGCATACCGGGGTAACCCTCGGAGTATTTATCGGTTAGACGCGAACCCAGGGCTGCCAGCACATCGGTCGAGGTGTGGTTTTCACTGGGAATCATCTCCAGACCCTGGCTTTGTCGCTGGGCCTCGGCTAGTATTAGTTTTTCAATGGCCTTATCTCTCATGACACTCCCCTAACTATTAACTCGTTAATGAATTCTTGGCAAGAAAATAGTTAGACCATACATCTATTTTAACAGCCAACCCAGAGAAATATAGTACTACCCTAGTAGTTGCAGAATATTATTGATATTCATACCACAGGGGGTATAATTTATGAATCAATGAATAGCACTAACGAAAAGATTGGTCATCTTATTTACCAGATAAGGCAAGAGCGCGGTTTAACTCAGGCGGCTTTTGCTAAGCGACTGGGAACCAGTCAGTCAGCCGTCAACCGAATTGAACACGGCAAGCAAAACTTAAGCCTGGAAACGATGGGACGTATCAGTGACGTACTTAACAAGCAGCTGATTAGCTTGGGCCAAGGTGGCATCAATTTACGAATTGAAGGCGGCCATGAACTGCATGGTGAAATTGCGCTTAAGACCAGTAAGAATGCGGCTGTCGCCCTACTCTGCGCCAGCTTATTAAACCAAGGAGTTACACGCTTAAAATCGGTGCCAAAGATTGAGGAAGTCAACCGCATTGTTGAAGTACTAGAAAGTATTGGCGTAAAAATAAAGTGGTTAGATTCAGATCTTGAGATTCGCCCGCCCCGCAAATTCGATTTAAAACATATTAACGGTGAATCAGCCCGTAAAACCCGCAGCGTTTTGATGTTGCTGGGATCACTGATGCATGAAGCCACGGAGTTTAAAATCCCCTACTCCGGCGGATGTAAAATTGGCCGGCGGACAGTAGCGCCTCATTTATATGCGCTGGAGCAGTTCGGTGTTAGTGTTGTCGCCCGAAGTGGTTTTTATGAAGTTAATGTACGCAAAAAGGTGCCAGCTGAGCGAGTAGTCTTGTATGAACAAGGCAACACCGTTACCAACAACGCTCTTATGGCCGCTGCTAGGACTAATGCTACGACCATCATCCAGGGCGCCAGTGCCGATTACATGGTTCAGGATCTTTGTTTATTTCTGCAGAAGTTAGGTGTAAAAATTCATGGTATTGGTACTTCTATACTGACCGTCACCGGAACTACGCGTATCAAAAAGAATATTACCTACTCGGCTACTGAAGACCCGATTGAAGCTATG
>CAZFNQ010000016.1:0-9706 GCA_964520375.1 uncultured Candidatus Saccharibacteria bacterium | reverse complement strand
GCTTCGGCCACATGATTCGGTACATCGGCGTAATGATCCAGTTCAATGCTACTGCTGGCTCGTCCCTGCGTCATACTACGAAGGTTAGTGGTGTAGCCAAACAGTTCGCCCAGGGGTACATAGGCAGTAATTTCCTTTATTCCAGCTTGCAAGTCTTCCATACTTTCAACCCGCCCACGCTTACTGTTTAAATCACCAATAACGTCTCCCATGAATGATTCTGGCGTAACGGCTACCAGCTTCATAATTGGCTCTAGCAATACTGGGTTGGCTTTTTTAACTCCGTCTTGCAGGGCCATAGATCCGGCAATTTTAAAGGCCATTTCAGACGAGTCAACGTCATGGTAACTGCCATCGTATATGGTTACTTTTATATCCACAACCGGGTAGCCAGCTATAACACCGTTGTTCATGGCTTCTTCTATGCCAGATTTTACAGCCGGAACATATTCACTGGGCACTACTCCGCCCTTGAGGGCATTAATGAACTCAAAACCTTTGCCTTGCTCGTTTTGTTCTAGCTTAAGCCACACGTGGCCATATTGACCACGGCCACCGCTTTGGCGAATGAATTTGCCTTCGGCTTCAACATTGTCTTTGCGGATGGTCTCCCTATAGGCTACTTGCGGTTGGCCAATGTTGGCTTCAACAGTAAATTCACGCTTCATGCGGTCGACAATAATTTCCAAGTGCAACTCGCCCATGCCGCTTATAATGGTTTGTCCGGTTTCCTCATCGACTCGGATCCTAAAGGTTGGATCTTCCTCAGCTAGGCGTTGCAGCGCTAGACTCATTTTTTCTTGGTCGGCCTTGGTCTTGGGCTCAATGGCAATGCTAACCGGTGGTTCAGGGAAAGTAATGCTTTCTAGTACGATCGGGCTGTTAGTGTCGCATAGGGTATTGCCAGTGGTAGTACCTTTCAGTCCGACAATGGCCGCTATATCTCCAGCGCCTACTTCAGTAACATCTTCTCGTTTATCGGCTTGGAGGCGTACGATTCGGCCAACACGTTCTTTTTCTCCGCTTGAACTGTTTAAAATATAGCTGCCAGCTACTACCTTGCCCGAGTAAACCCTAAAAAAGCAGAGTTTACCGACAAACGGATCGGTTGCAATTTTAAAGGCTAGGGCGGCGAATGGTTCAGATTCATCGGGTTTTCGCTCTATCTCGTCACCAGTCTTGGGATGTGTACCCCAGGTACTGCCACGATCAAGCGGACTCGGCAAAAAATCGTTTACGGCGTCAAGTAGCTTTTCGACAATTACACCGCGGCCATCACCACCACTAACGACAAAGAATTTGCCAGTAAGCACAGCATTGCGGATAGCATGTTTTATATCATCCTCACTTAGGCCTTCTTCGCCAACTTCAAAATACTTCTCGAGCATTTTCTCATCTTCGGCTACGGCGTTTTCGATAAGTAAGCTGCGGTATTTCTTGGTCTTGTCCACCATATCAGCTGGTACTTCGCTTTCGATAAGTTCGTGATCAGTGAAGTCTTTATAGGTGTAGGCTTTCATGGAGATAAGGTCTATCACACCGTTGACACTTTGCTCAAAACCAATTGGTAAGTGGATTGGGAAAGCCCGCTTGTTAAGACGGTTATGAATAGAATCGAGTGACTTATAAAAATCACCACCTGTTTGGTTAATTTTGTTTATGAAGCATATCCGTGGCACGTGATATTTATCAGCCTGACGCCAGACCGTTTCAGACTGACTTTCTACGCCCATCTTGCCATCAAACACGGTTACAGCGCCGTCTAGCACTCTAAGGCTACGCTCTACCTCAACGGTAAAGTCAATATGCCCCGGAGTGTCAATAATGTTGATCTTATGGTCTTTCCAATAGCATGTGACAGCCGCGCTAGTAATCGTAATGCCGCGTTCCTTTTCCTGCGCCATCCAGTCAGTGGTGGTCTCACCTTCATGAACTGCGCCAATTTTATGCTTGAGCCCAGTCCGATACAAGATACCTTCGGTTGTGGTGGTCTTACCGGCGTCAATATGAGCAATAATGCCAATGTTTCTAAATTTATCAAGTGGGTATTTTTTATCTGCCATTTTTATATCTCACCCGTAGCTCTTAAAATTGCAAATTTTGCAACTGGGCACACTCCATTATGCACAAACCTGCATGGATTTTTAGCTAAATAGTCTTCGAGTTCTGGAATAATGTCACCGGGAACATCAAACATAGGAATTAATCCAGTATGACGAGAAATCGTCTCTGCTTGAGCTACCTCTGATAAAACATCACCTATTGATTCCTGTAATATTGGGCCATACAAACACGAAGCATCAACTCCTTCAATACCAGCACCTGCACTTGACATATGGTTAAAACCTCGCGAAATGGGCAAAGGCGCGGTTGGCATCGGCCATTTTATGAGTATCTTCTCGCTTTCTGACAGCTGTGCCACTACCGTTATAGGCGTCCATAAGCTCTTGAGCGATGCGGTTTTCCATGCTCATGCCCTTGCGGGAACGAGCCGCAGCTACAAACCACATGGTCGTCAAATGGGTTTGGCGCTGGCCTTTTACTTCAAATGGTATTTGATAGTTGGCCCCACCGACTCTACGAGATCTAGTCTCCATATGCGGCTGTATGTTACCCATAGCCTTCTCAAATACTTCAAGAGGGTTCTTGACCTTAAGTTTATCGGCGGCTGATTGCATGCCGTTATATACGAGTCGCTCGGCAATTTGCTTTTTGCCGTCTAGCATTACACGGTTAATAAGCCGCTGTACCTGGACGCTATTGTACAAGCGATCAGGCTGGATATCGCGAATTAGGGATTTAGTTTTCTTACGAGGCATCGAGTTCTCCCCTTCTTTCGGCAATTGCAACTTCAACTGCAGCCGAAATGACAGCAAAGGGGCAATCTTCAAAAGACAGATTAGGATTTTTTGCTAGAATACTTTCCGAAAACAGTTTACAGACACGAATTCTAAGTACGTCTTCGCCTTCTCTGACCGTTACCCTAGTGCCATCAGCCGATACTCCTAGCATTTTATTTCCAACCGGCATTGCACACATGTCTCGTTCGCAAAGCGTCAGTTCAGCCATTATTTGCCTTTCTTAGCTCCGTATTTACTTCGGCCTTGCTTGCGGTCGCTAACACCTTGAAGGTCAAGCGAGCCACGCACAATGTGGTAGCGGACGCCGGGCAGATCTTTGACGCGGCCGCCGCGCACTAAAACGACAGCATGTTCTTGTAGGTTATGGCCTTCGCCGCCGATGTAAGCCCAAACTTCTTGGCCATTAGTTAGGCGCACACGAGCAACCTTACGCAAAGCTGAGTTAGGTTTCTTAGGAGTCTTAGTTGTTACTTTTACGCAAACGCCGCGTTTAAATGGGGACGGTTTTTCATAGTTACGGGTCTTTAGGTTATTAGTTACGCGTTGAAGAGCCGGTGACTTGGACTTACCCGTCACCTTCTTACGGGGTTTTCTGACTAATTGGTTAATTGTTGGCACTTACTATCTCCGATTTCGTCATATACAGCATTTGTATAAACGCAAATTTTATCATCTTTGGCTCTCTTGTGCAACGAGGGCGGCTTCAGCTGCCTCGGCTTCTAGTTCAGCCTCGCTCATATAGCCAGTGCCGACTGGTATGCGTCGTCCTAAGATGACGTTCTCTTTTAAGCCGTAAAGGTGGTCAACCCGGCCGCTGGTAGCAGCTCCGATTAATACTCTTGTGGTGTCTTGGAAACTGGCCGCACTCAGGAAGGAATCGGTAGATAGAGACGCTTTGGTAATACCAAGTAGTAGCTGGGCGACTTGAGCTGGTTTTTTGCCGTCTTTTACCAATTGCTCGTTAGCTTCAACTACAGCCAGCTTACTGACAATGTCGCCGGTTACAAACTCGCTATCGCCAGACTCTTCAACTTGGACACGGCTAAACATTTGGTGAACGATAATCTCAAGGTGTTTGTCGGCAATATTTTGGCCTTGGGAAGCAAAGATCCTAAGGACTTCATTCATGATATAGCGCTGGGTGGCTTCAATGCCTTGTAAACGCATGAGTTCATGAAGGTTAATTGAACCATTCGTTAAACGCTGGCCGGCAGCCACTTCGTCTTTATCTTTGACTACCAACTGACGGTAACTGGGGATTTCGTAACGGACTGACTCCTCGTTTTCGGGTACAATCACAATTGACTTAGCCCGCATCTCAACTTTGCCAGCAATCGGCGCTATTAGCGGGTCCTCGCCTTTGGCTTTTGCGGCCACGACATCACCGATGGCGACATGAGCCGTCTTGGTAACTTTGACCTTACGGCCGTTTAGCGGTAACTCAACCTTCTTACTGTTTTTGCCAGTAATTTGCAGAACATAATGATCACCTTCTTCCCAAGCTGAGACGATGCCGTCTAAATCGGCTAAGTAAGCCTGACCTTTGGGAGTACGGACTTCAAATAACTCCTCGACACGCGGCAGACCTGTGGTAATGTCCTCACCAGCCACACCGCCAGCATGGAAAGTTCTAAGCGTCAGCTGAGTACCAGGTTCACCGATACTTTGGGCGGCAATGACACCAATTGGGTGATGGGAAGCCACTAATTCACCAGTAGCTGGATCAAGGCCGTAAGACTTACGGCTAATTCCACGGACGCTAGTGCAGCTGAGCACGCTCATTATCCTGACACTGTCCAGGGATTTATCGTTTTCCATCTTTTCGGCAATTTCATGGGTAATTAGCTGGCCTTTTTTGACGTGGTTAGCTATTTTCTCGGCAGCAAAGCGGCCTTCCAGTCGCAGGGCGAAACCGACCCCTATATCTTCTGAGTCAGATCGGTAAATAGCGATGCCCTTGTCAGGAGCTTCCTCGTCAATGGTAAACACGTCTTGACTTACGTCTACTAGACGGCGAGTCAAATAGCCAGAGTCAGCCGTTTTAAGAGCAGTGTCAATCATACCTTTACGGGCACCACGGGTAGCCGTGAAGTATTCCAATGAAGACAAGCCGCTTTTATAGTTGGAGCGAATAGGTAGCTCAATGGCCCGGCCGGTGGCATCGGTTGTAATACCAAACATTCCAACGGCGGTTTTGACCTGGCCAATGTTACCGCGAGCACCTGAGACAACCGATATGGACATGGCGCTGTTTTCCTTAGCGAATTGTTCAACCAGCATGCTCTGCACCGTGGCGTCAATTTGCTGCCAGTCCTCAACTGTTAAGCGGTAACGTTCCTCGTCAGTGATGAACCCTTGGTCGAACTGTTGGCTAATTTCTTTGGCCCTAACTTCACCTTTTTGGATAACATCGGCTAGACCTTTAATATCGCTGAAGTCGCCCATGCCAATCGATAGACCGGATTTGGTGGCGTATTCAAAGCCGAGGTTTTTAAGATCGTCGGCAATAACAGCGGTATCTGCCTGTCCGTATTTAAGGTAAACCAGCTCCATTACCGACTGCAGTTTCTTTTTGGTCATCGGCCGGTCTTGGAAGTCAAAATCGTCAGGGAAAATCTCATTAAACAATATTCGTCCAAGTGTGGTTTCACGCAACTGGCCCCGGAAAGGTACCCGAATGTGGCTTTGCAGTAATATTTGACCGCTGTCTAGCGCCATAAGGGCTTCATCAGTACTGCCGTAGTTATTAATAGTTGTGTCGAGACCTGGCTTTTCATAGGTAAGGAAATAACAGCCTAGAACTATGTCTTGTTCAATATGTAGAATCGGTGTACCGTCGGCCGGTTTTAGCAAGTTTTTGCTGGCCACCATAATTTCCCGGGCTTCTTCCTGGGCTTTGTCTGACAGGGGTAGATGCACTGCCATTTGGTCACCGTCAAAGTCGGCGTTAAAGCCTTTGCAAACCAGTGGATGCAACTGTATGGCTTTACCTTCAATTAAGGCTGGACGGAAAGCTTGGACACTTAAACGGTGCAAGCTGGGTGCCCGGTTTAGTAGCACGTACTTACCCTTAATGACTTCGTCCAGAGCGTCCCAAACTACAGTTTCACCGGATTCAATCATGCGAGTAGCACTGCGAATGTTGTGGGCATGCTCGTTAGTAATAAGCCAGCCAATTACGAACGGTTTAAATAGTTCCAAGGCCATCATTTTAGGTAGACCGCACTGATCAATGCTCAGATCGGGGCCGGCCACAATTACGGAGCGACCGGAGTAATCTACGCGCTTGCCTAGCAGGTTTTGGCGGAAGCGGCCTTGTTTACCTTTTAACATATCGCTTAGCGACTTCAGGCGACGGCGTTGGCCGGTAGCGGCCACGGCTCGTCCAGACCGAGCGTTATTATTATCTATTAGAGCGTCAACCGCTTCTTGAAGCATGCGCTGTTCGTTACGACGGATAACTTCCGGGGCGTTTAGATCTATTAGTTTTTTGAGCCGGTTGTTGCGGTTAATGACCCGGCGATAAAGATCGTTTAAGTCACTGGTAGCAAAACGGCCACCAGTAAGTTGAACCATGGGACGCAGATCTGGTGGAATAACCGGTAAGACCGTGACGGTTAGACTGCCAGGCTTTATACCGGCTCGGTGCATGCTTTCCAGCAGCCTGAGGCGCTTCATGATTTTCTTTTTGCGCTGGCCTTTGGCTTCCTCAGCTTCTTTGCTCAGCCCGTCTATTAATTCACTCAAGTCAACTTCATCCAGCAGAGCCTTTAAGGCTGAGCCGCCCATGCCAACTTCTACTAGTTGCTGTAGCTCATCGGGTAGATTGCGGAAGTCGGTTTCACTGATTAAGTGTAGTTTATCTAGGTTAACCAATTGTTCTTTAGTGATGTCATATTCTTTGCCCAACTCTTCCAGTTCCTTGGTTTGACTCTCAGCCAAAGCCTTAACGTCGGCATTTTCGGCTTTGGCTTCATTTTCATGGCGTAGGCGGATAGCTTCCTTAGCAGCATTGAATTCGGCCTCTTTATCGGCCAATATTTGGTCGCGTTTGGGTGCATCAACCTTTTTTATAATGTAACTGGCAAAATAGGCAATTCGTTCCAGATTCTTGACGGTCATCCCCAGGACTAGTCCAATAGCAGATGGTGTGCCGCGCAAAAACCAAATGTGAGCGACTGGCGAAGCCAGGCTAATGTGACCCATGCGTTCACGTCGGACAATGCTTTTAGTGACAATCTCGCCGTTTTTATCTACGGCCGCCTCGCGTGAGCGAACACCTTTAAACTTGGCGTCATGCGGGTTGATGTCCTTGACTGGGCCAAAAATACGCTCGCAGAACAGACCATCACGTTCCGGTTTCTGGGTACGGTAGTTAATGGTTTCAGGTTTGGTGACTTCGCCGTGTGACCATTCCATAATATCCTCGGGGCTGGCCACTGCCAGGCGGACCGCTTCAAAGTCAGCTATATTGGTTCCAGATGAGTAATGTCTCATAGCGCTCATGCCTGCTCCTTATCTTCATTATCGGTGGTAACTTTGGCTGTGTTATCTTCGTCGTCATTGTCACTGGAACTGCTGCTATCAGTCGGCGGTAAATCATCAGCCAATCCCATGACTTCAAACTCGTCCTGGACAGCGTCTTCAGTTACATCTACCTCGGATATTTCGGCTTTGGGTACTTCAACTTCCGCTTGGTGGGCCGCCTCTTCCTTTATGTTCTGGGCCAGGACACTCTCGGCATCAATGACTTCGTCGCTGCTCATCAGGTCAACTTTTAGACCCAGACCTTGTAATTCCTTAACTAACACGTTAAAGCTTTCTGGGACTTTAGGACCGACAATTTCCGTGCCTTTAATGATTGATTCATAGGCTTTGCTGCGTCCGTAAACATCATCAGATTTAATAGTCAACATTTCTTGCAAAGTGTAGGCTGCGCCGTAGGCCTCCAAAGCCCAGACTTCCATTTCGCCGAAGCGCTGGCCACCATTTTGGGCCTTACCACCCAGTGGCTGCTGGGTAACCATTGTGTACGGTCCAGTCGAGCGGGCGTGGATCTTATCGGCAATCATGTGGTTAAGTTTGATCATATACATTGAGCCGACAGTTGTCGGTTCTTTGAACGATTCGCCGCTGCGACCATCAAAAAGCTGCATTTTACCGTCTTCGGGCATACCGGCTTGTTTTAGAAGGCTCATAATTTTATCGGTTGGAATACCATTAAATGGCGGGCTGGCGACTTTCATACCCAGGGCTCGAGCTGCCATACCCAGGTGAGTTTCAAACAACTGGCCGACATTCATACGCGACGGCACGCCCAGCGGGTTAAGGATAATGTCTATTGGTGTGCCATCGGCCATGAAGGGCATATCCTCGACTGGTAGGATGCGGGAAATGACACCTTTATTTCCGTGACGACCACCCAGCTTGTCGCCGACAGCAATTTTGCGCATTTGAGCCACAAAAATCTGTATTTGCATGATTACGCCAGCTTTTAGCTCGTGGCCGTTTGCTCGGCTAAAAACCTTTACACCGACTACTTTGCCATGTTTGCCGTTACTCATTCGCTGGGATGTATCACGGACTTCTTTGGCTTTTTCGCCGAATATAGCTCTCAGCAGTCGCTCTTCAGAGCTAAGTTCCTGTTCACCTTTAGGGGTTATTTTACCGACTAGAATATCTCCGGGGTGAACGTCGGCGCCAATGCGGACAATGCCATCCTCGTCAAGATGTCGTAGGGCTTCTTCGCTGACGTTGGGGATATCACGGGTCACAATCTCAGGGCCTAGCTTAGTTTCGCGGACTTCGGTCATAAAGTCGACTATGTGAATTGAGGTAAGGCTGTCATCTTCGACTAATTTGCGAGAAATAATGATAGCGTCCTCAAAGTTATAGCCGGCCCAGGGCATAAAGGCCACCAGTAGGTCCTTACCAAGGGCCAGTTCACCGTTTTGAATTGACATTCCCTCTATTAGAGTGTCGCCTTTTTTGACTTTATCGCCGCTGTTGACTACAACTTTATTGTTAATACAACTGCCTTCATTGCTGCGAACAAAGTGTTGGGGTTCGTAGGTAACGGTGTGTCCGTTTCTATACTTAACCTTCAATTCGTTAGCGTTTGAAGTTATAACTGTGCCACTTTCCTCGGCCATAACAATCTGCCCACTGTTTTGAGCCACAATCGCCTCCATGCCGGTGCCGACAATTGGCGAGGACGGATTTATGAGCGGTACGGCTTGGCGTTGTTGGTTGCTACCCATTAAGCTGCGGTAAACGTAGTTCTTCTCAATAAATGGTATTAGGGCGGCGCTGGAACCAATAATTTGGCGGCGTGAGGCATCCATATGGGTAATATCATTAGCATCAACTTCACCTGAAACTAGACGGTTACGGGCACTAATGCGGTCATTCTTAAAATAGCCGTTGACATCAAATTCTTCGTTAGCACTGGCAATAACTGCCTGTTCTTCCTCTGACGCGTCCATAAATATGACTTTATCCGTGACTTTAGCTCGTACCGGCCATGTAGCCATACTTTTAACGTTAGCTAAGCGCTTGGCAGTCGCGGCTGTAATTTTAGCGCCGGCTTTTACGATGACTTTTCCTTTGGCGTCTTCTAGATTTACGGCGGCTATATGACCATTAGCCTCCTTAGCGGTTACTGCGTTGATAACCTTGCGATAAGGAGTTTCAATAAAACCATAGTCATTAATGCGTGCATAGCTGGCCATATTCAAGACCAACCCTATGTTGGCGCCTTCAGGCGTTTCAACCGCGCAAATACGGCCATAGTGCGTGGCGTGGGCGTCTCGGACTTCAAAGCCGGCCCGTTCGCGCGATAGTCC
>CAZFNQ010000015.1:0-9821 GCA_964520375.1 uncultured Candidatus Saccharibacteria bacterium | reverse complement strand
ACAAAAACCCCAAAAAAATAAAAAGTTGGCTGCTGGTTAGGTGACCTTGCAAAAATAAAAACAAGAAAAAGATGCACCAAAACAACAATATAAATCATGAGCCAGTACTTTTAACAGAAGTACTAACATATCTTAAACCTCGCCCAGGTGAAATTTACTTGGACCTAACGGCCGGATATGGTGGCCACGCCGAAGCTATACTGGACAATACGCAAAACGCGCCAGCAGTTTTAGTTGACCGTGACCAAAATGCCATCAACTATCTATCGTCTAAGTTTAAGGATCCGACTGTCGAAATTGTAAAGAGCGATTTTCTATCAGTCAGCCTCAGGCTTAGGGACAGAGAACGGCAATTCGATTTAATATTAGCTGATTTGGGTGTATCGTCACCGCACCTTAATATGGCGAACCGAGGATTTTCGCTACGGGCCGAAGGCCCACTAGATATGCGAATGGACCAGGGCCAAAGCTTAACTGCCGATGAAATCGTGAATAGTTACGCTGAATCTGACCTGGCTAAAATCATTCGCGCAGGCGAAGAACCAAGAGCGGTAAAAATTGCAAATGCAATAGTTGTTAACCGACCGATAAAATCAACTGTTGAACTAGCAGAATTAGTGGCTAAAACTTTGCGACGGGGCAGGGGTAAGATTCACCCAGCTACTCGCACTTTCCAAGCCCTTCGCATTGCAGTTAATGATGAGCTGAGCCAACTAGAACAAGCTTTGCCAATCTGGATAGATTTACTAAAACCAGGAGGACGCATAGCGGTAATAAGTTTCCACAGCTTAGAGGATCGCTTGGTTAAACAAGCCTTTAAAGATACCGCTGGCCAACGTTACGATGCAACACTTAAGCTTTTAACCAAAAGCCCAGTAACAGCCAAACGCCAAGAATTAGCTTTTAATCCGCGTGCCAGAAGTGCAAAACTCAGGGCCGCAGTGAAAATAAAAACAAAGAAGGGAAGCTTTCATGCCAATTCAGGTAAAAAGCACCTCCCGAGCCTATAAAGTTCGCGTCAGAGTTCTCTGAGCGGACAATAGGACAAAAACTCCTCATTACTCACCTCAGGGTGGGTAATGAGGAGACCAAAAACAAAAACAAAAAAAGGATAATATGACATACTCCAGTTCGCTGGCCTTAAGCCGGCAGCGCTTTACACGGCGCAACCAAAATGCCACTAGTTTTCAAGTACAGGAGCGCACGCTAGGTCCTATCAGCAACACGATAGTACTTTTGGTATTAGCCTGTCTACTGGGTTTGCTATATCTTACCCAAGTAACGAAAACCAACGCTTATAGTTATAAGATCAACTCCTTGAATCAACAGCAAACCCAGTTGCAGCAAGAACATAATGATTTGCAAGTTGCCTCAGCTCGTTTACAGGCATTGGACCGAGTTAAAAATAGCGCTGTCGCTAAAAAGCTTGTTTCGGTAGCCCCCAGCGATACAGTTTCCAATTAGTTTATGCAATTAGAGCAAAGTGCACCTCAGCCCAGCAGCTTTACAGCGCGTATACGCATTTGGTACGCGGTATTGCTGTTTATTATGGCTGTATTTCTATTGAGGCTGTTTTATCTGCAAGTAATTAAGCATGATTATTATTCCAAGGCGGCCTTAGCCGGGCAATTAAAACAATATGAGATACCAGCCGTAAGAGGCATAATTTCGGCCCATGATGGCAGCGCCACACTGCCGATTGTTTTAAACGAAACACTGTATACCTTATTTGCTGACCCCAAATTTATTAAAGATCCGCACTTGGTGGCAGGGCAGGTGCAGCAAATTATTGGCGGTCGGGCCAGTGATTATGAGCAGGCTATGCGTCAAGATACCCGTTATGCAATCTTGGCTAAAAAATTATCAAAAGCTCAAAAAACTAAGCTGGATGGCTTGCAGCTAAAGGGCTTGGGTACTCGTGATGAGCCTCATAGAACCTATCCTCAAGATGATTTAGCGGCTCAATTACTTGGTTTTGTAAATGATGACGGTGATGGAAAGTATGGCATCGAGCAATATATGAATGACACTTTAAAAGGGCAACCGGGCAAGCTAAAAGCCATTACTGATGCCCAAGGCGTACCACTGTTAGCTAATCCTGACAATGTGATTACTCAGCCGAAAAATGGCAAGTCCATAGTTTTGACCGTAGATATTTCTATGCAGCGTCAACTGCAGGATATTTTGAAGGCCGGCTTGGACAAGTCTAATTCTAAATCCGGTAGCGCTTTGATTATGGACCCCAACACAGGTGCTATAAAAGCTATGGCAAACTATCCATCATATAAGCCCGCTGAATTTTATAAAGTTAAGGATCCAAATGTATTTAATGATGCTGCCGTTAGTTCGCCACTCGAAGTCGGCTCTGTAATGAAAACGCTTACGACTTCAGCAGCGCTTGATAGAGGCGTAATTAATATGAAATCCACTTATTACGACCCTAATCAATGGACACTTGATGGCTATACGATAACAAACGTCGAGAAAAACGGCGGACCAGCCAGGCGGAGTTTAAGGGATATTTTGCAGTTATCGCTAAATACCGGTGCCACTTGGATGCTAATGCAAATGGGCGGGGGGCAAATTAATGCTCTGGCACGTAATGTTTGGCATGATTACATGGTTAATAATTTTCGATTAGGCAAGCCTACAGGTATAGAGCAGGGCTATGAAGCGACCGGTACCATACCCGATCCCAACAAAGGTTTTGGTTTAAATTTACAATTTGCCAACACAGCTTTTGGACAGGGCTTGAGCGCGACAATGCTTCAAATGACAGCAGCCATAAGTAGCGTCCTAAACGGTGGCACTTATTACAGGCCTCACCTGGTAGATGCATTAATTGACAACAGCGGGCAACAATCCAAAGTTAATCCCGAGATTTTAAATAGCCATGTGGTCAAACCGGTTGTCAGCTCAGACCTTAAGCAGCTTATGGAATATGTGGTTGCAAGTAACCACAGTATTTATGGCATGCCACAGCTGCCGCCATCAATATATATTATTGGCGGTAAAACCGGCACAGCCCAAATTAGCAAACCCGGTGGTGGCTATTATGATGATCGATTTAACGGCACGTTCCTGGGTTTTGTTGGTGGCGACAAACCACAGTACGTTATTGCCGTGCGGGTCAATGAACCACATATTGGTAACTATGCGGGTAGGGGAGCAGCTGCTCCCATATTTAGTAACTTAGCAAATATGTTAATCAATAACTTCGATGTATCACCGAAGGGTCATTAAGGTATAATAAAACGGTCTGGTTATAACAAATGTCACCACAAACAATTCATATAACAGTTGAACTTAACACCATCATACGCATACTTTTGCTGGGTTTTACTGGCTTTGCGCTGAGCATGTTGCTAACACCTATATACACGACACTCGCTTATAGCTTGGAGTGGTGGAAAAAACCACGCCAGAATGCTGTGACGGGTGAGGCAGCAACAGTCTTCAACAGTTTACATGGTACAAAACACAAACGTCTGATACCGACCATGGCCGGGCTAGTATTTGTGGCCAGTGTAGCCCTAGTAACACTTTTAGCTAACTTAACGAGAACAGAAACCTGGCTGCCGCTAGCGGCATTTGTAGGCGCCGGAGCTATCGGCCTAATCGATGATTTTATTAATATCCGTGGTAGTGGACTGGGTGTGGCTGGTTTACCATCAAAGCTTAAGTTAATGCTCATAACTTTAATAGCCTTGGTTGGAGGCTGGTGGTTTTATGCTAAGTTGGGCGTTAACGCTATTCACATACCACTCGTGGCTACGCCATGGCATGTTGGCTGGTTAATAATACCCTTGTTTGTGCTAGTGGTTGTGGCATCGGCCAATGCCGTAAATATAACCGATGGACTGGATGGTTTGGCTGGTGGTTTGGCCACCAGTGCCTTTACCGTCTACACCATAATTGCATTCTTGCAGGGCCGTTACGGCATTGCTGCTTTTTGTCTAACCATTGTTGGCGCATTGCTGTCATATACTTGGTTTAATATTTTTCCAGCCAGGTTCTTTATGGGTGATGTTGGCTCGTTTGCTCTCGGTACAGCTTTGGGAATAGTGGCTATGCTCACTGATACTGTTTTACTTCTGCCGATTATTGGTCTGGTGTTTGTTGCTGAAGCCGGATCAAGTCTGCTGCAGATATTATCTAAAAAGCTACGCGGCGGTAAAAAGATATTTAAGATAGCGCCTTTACATCATCATTTTGAAGCTTCCGGCTGGCCGGAAGCTAAGGTGACTATGCGATTCTGGGTTGTCGGTCAAGTCACTGCTGTATTGGGACTAATGATTTTTCTTCTCGGAAAATATTTATGAGTATTTCATCTAGGGCCAGGCGACCGTCCGGCTTTGGCCAGATAAATCAACGTCGTCACCGTCCAGACTATTGGCTGGTTATATTGAGCACCATAATGCTGGCTATGGGTCTGATAATTGTTTACGCTATTAGTCCGGCCCTTACCGCTCAAAGTCATGTCAGTAGTAACTACTATATTTCTAAGCAATTAATTGCTATAGCTTTGGGGGTAGCGGCTTTTATAACTGTGGCCAATCTTCCTGTTAGTTGGTGGCGGAGGCTGGAAAGACCTTTGCTAATAAGCGCTGGTCTGGCCGTCGTGGCCGTCAGGCTATTTGGCGAACAGGTCAATGGCGCATATCGTTGGATTCAGATTGGTGGCTTTTCGTTCCAGGCGGCGGAGCTAATAAAACTAGCTGTACTTATATGGCTGGCTGGGTTTTTGACAGACCGTATTCGAAGCGGTCAGCTACATGATAATAATAAAACTCTTCAGCCACTGTTAATCGTTATAATAATTGTTGGTGTGGTAGTTGGCTTGGGCCAAAAAGATCTAGGCTCCACGGGTGTGTTGGTCTTAATAATGATTTCAATGGGCTATATTGCAGGCTTACCGCTGAAAAGAATTGTACAAGCCGGTGTCGTATTAGCAATCGCAACAATTCTATTAATACTACCTTTTTCTTACCGTCGTGACAGGCTGTCTACGTTCTTACATCCCGCCCAGGATTGTTTGAATACAGGCTACCAATCCTGCCAGGCTTTAATTACTGTAGGTTCAGGTGGTGTTTTTGGTAAAGGCCTGGGCCATGGTATACAAGCCAACGGCTATTTGCCAGAAGCAGCTAATGATTCTATTTTTGCTATCTTTGCCGAGCAATTCGGCTTTGTTGGCGTCAGCGTCTTGCTAGGTCTATTCATAGCTTTTTTTGCTCGATTAAAGTCTATTATGGAACGAGCCCCCGATAATTACAGCCGACTGTTGGTTAGCGGCATATTAGCTTGGCTAAGTACCCAAGCTATCATCAATATAGGCGCCATGATAGGTCTTTTACCCCTAAAGGGTATAACATTACCGTTTATAAGTTATGGTGGTACTAGTGTGCTATTTGTAACGGCTGCAGTTGGCATTGTCTTCCAGATTTCAAGGTATACTACCTACAGTGTTATCAAAGAAAACGAACGTGTAAACGGAAAACAATATGGTCTCAAGCAAACGGTTGAATATCGCACCCCTAGCGGATAAAAAGTTTACTTTGGTACTGGCCGGAGGCGGCTCAGGCGGCCACATTACGCCGGCCTTAGTGGTCGCTGAAGAGCTGAAAAAGCTAGTGCCACACGCCCAGTTGGTTTTTATTGGCCAAACTGGTGACAAACTCAAAGATATTCCAAACAAACACAGCAGTATTGATGAGGTCTATACGGTTAGGGCAGGCAAGTTTAGGCGTTACCACGGTGAGGGGATCAAGCAACTATTTGATATTAAAACTTGGATGAAAAACATGCGAGACTTTTTCTATTTAATAATAGGCATCCGGCAGAGCTACAAACTGCTTAAAAAATTAGATCCGGCCGGCATATTCATTAAGGGAGGCTACGTCGGTGTGCCAGTGGGATTAGCGTCGGCGATGCTCAAAATACCATACGTTACGCATGATTCGGACGCCGTACCCGGCCTAGCTAATCGTATTATTAGTCATTGGGCCAAAGCACATGCCGTGGCTTTGCCTAAAAACATGTATAAATATCCTTCCCAAAAAACTTTCACTGTCGGAGTACCGATTAGTTCCAAATTCCAACCGGTCAGTGATGAACTTCGTGCCAACTATAAAAAACAACTTGGATTAAAACCTGGGGCTAAAGTCTTGTTTGTAACCGGCGGCGGTATGGGTGCTCAGCGCTTAAATGAAGCCGTGGCCAAAGCCTCTGTAAAGTGGCTATCGTCCAATCCAGAGCTGGTGATTATACATGCAACTGGGCCGGCCCTCGAGTCAAGCACGAATGAACTTTATGACCGACAATTAAAAGATGCTAAGCAGCGCCTGCAGGTAATAACTAAAGGCTTTTTCGTAGACGACCTGTTTGTAAATAGTGGCGCAGCCGATATAGTAATTACAAGGGCAGGAGCCACTAATATAGCTGAGTTTGCAGCCCAGCACAAAGCCTGCATAATTGTACCAAACCCCCAGTTAACAGGTGGACACCAGCTTAAAAACGCTAAATATTTAACTAATCAAAAAGCAGCCATCATTGTAAACGATAAAGACCTATCATTGAAGCCGGAACAATTAATTACTGCTGTTCAGGAGCTTCTGGATAATCCGAAAAAGCGTAGTGATCTAGGTGAAGAATTGGGAAGGTTTGCACGTCCTCGAGCCGCAAAAGAGCTGGCCGAACTATTATTGGAAAACGCTAAATAGGAAACTAAATGTTTAGAATTAAAACAAAAAAGCGCCTCCGCCGCAGTCCATTGCGTGAACGCCAACAATCGGGACAAATATATTCCTATTATTCTAATCGATCACGCTCCCAAGAAGCAGGTGGTAGGCGAATTGATAGATCTAGCGGCTCTGATATTAAACCGCGTAGGGCACCCAAATGGCTACGTAACCTGCCAACCATATTAGCTATTTTGGCTATAGCCATAAGTTTAATATTTAGTTTGGGTCTTAACTCGAACCCAAAAATTATTCAACCCTCGAATGACAATAACATATTTTTACAGGATCTTAACACTTACCAAAACGCAGCGCATAAACTTTTTAGTCGGTCAATTTTTAATAACAATAAGATAACAGTAAATGTATCTGGCATAACCCGCGATTTGCAAAATCAATTTCCTGAATTGGCCAGCGTTTCTATTACTTTACCGTTAATTAACCATCAGCCGTTGATTTATATCATTCCTAGCCAGCCAGCAATGATTTTAAACGCTAATAATGGTTCCTACGTTTTAAATAACAGAGGAGTGGCCATTATCAAGACCGATCAAGTTGCTAATGTCGCCAAACTAAACCTGCCCACGGTTATTGATGAAAGTGATTTGGCGGTTACATTAGGAAACGGTGCTTTACCGGCCAATGATATAGACTTCATCACCACTGTTTATAATCAGTTGAGTGCTAAAAAACTCAGGCTAGAATCACTTACGCTGCCGGCGGTAGCTAGCCAACTAGACGTCCGCATGAAGGGGCAATCCTACTATATTAAAATGAACATGCAGGCCGATGCTAAAGAGCAGGTGGGGGCATACTTGGCCGCTCATGACCGGCTGGACAGACAGCATCGATCTCCGCAAGTTTATTTTGATGTCCGTGTTGAGGGACGAGTATATTATAAATAGTACTCCACTCTCCCCTTATAGTTCGTAATTTGTTCATATTGCATTGCATAGTATTGTTGGAATAAAAACAATACTTTCATAACAATAACAATATAAGTCAAATATAGTCATAATAGGGCATAAGCGGGGGAATGAATATAAAAAAACATAACTGCGATAAATCAAATCTAGCTGTGGATAAGTCGTGAAATAACGTGAAAGTTGTATTGATAGCAAACATATAGAACTATAGCTACTCGTATATAGCTATATAGAATTAGTGCAGGGCTGTGACACTAAAACAAAGTCAAATATCTTATTTAGGTAAAAAACTCCCCTACAGCAGAGGTATTGCTAATCATCTGGGTAGTATAATAACGAGTCGTAAAATATACATTGTACGACGTTATGTCTATGTGTCTTTGTGATTACTCTGCCCGCTCTCCATCCGCCCTTTTTATAATAATATTTTATTTTTTTGTTTTGTTTGTCCCTACTATTCTATTGCTACCACCACTCCTATTAGTCAAACACCCTACTAAGCACGTTTTACTATCTTGTTCGTAATTTGTACAATTTATTTAATATTCAATTCGGCTGCGTATTACATGATTAGTTGAGCTTCCACGATTCGGAGCAATTGCGAAGCTAAGATCTTCAAGATGTACACTAGCGTCTGGGATATCAAGAGTTCCTACCGCCTTTATCCAGGTTCTATTTGAATAGGTCCATAAAAGATTATTATTAAAATGCGCATTATCTTCTACGATGTGTTTAAAACCTACCACAGACTGTATCGAGAGGAAACCCAAAAAATATATCTCTTTTCTATAATCTGCTTTTGGTAGTAGATGAGTCTGCTCCGGTTGTTTGAAAACGTGCATAGTACGCACTGTTATCTTAGGTAATTGAAGGGTGGACGGATCTAATTCATCTACTTCCAAAGAATGTCTTGAAATAAAAAAATCCGCAACTCTTTTTATATCAATTTCTGAAACTTCTCCAGAAAATCGTTGACTGGTATGCTGTGTTTCTGATTTAGAAGACACAATAGTCCTTATTCAGTTAGAGAATAAGTGGCTTTGGCGACACGTTTGAACTGTTGCTTGCCCTGCAGGTTTAACAGAATAGTAGTTTCTTTGACATGGCGGCTTTTTAGCACGCGCTTAACAATTTCATCACGATGCAGGGGCTCGCCTGCCTTTTTAAGGACCTTGGCTATAATATCTGCGACGGTTCCCTTTTCATAACCCCATTCCTTAAGAGCGTAAATCCCCCGCCCTATTAGTACAAAACGTTTGTCTTTAATAAGCTCGTTATGAATTGCTTGAGTAGTTACATCTTTACGTCGGAAACTAGAATCTTTAATGGCTTTGGCAATTTCATTAAAGTGCATTGGTTTGCCGCTGTCGTGCAAGATGACATAAATTTTGTCGCGGATATTCTTTGGATTAACCATTGGCCATTTAACCAGGCCCCAACGTCCGTTTAGTGTAGCAATTTGCTTAGAAATGCTGGCCAATGCTTGCACATGACGCACATCGTTATCTTTGACAGATTCAGCAATTTCGTCAATGCTAACTGGCTTACCAATCTTTTTTATAGCTTCAATAATATTGTTTACTTGGTCGCGTATTTGCTTTTCGCCGTGTACATTGCCTACACCTACGGCATGATTGAAAAAGTCATTCTCGTCAATAACTGCCAATTTTGGGCTAAGGCGGGCTAAAAATGATACACGGGCTTGATCAATACGGCTGTTGTCTTTTGTAAGTTTATTCGCTAAATCGCTAACCCGAGCCACATTTCCCATTTGCTTGAGTTGATCAACAAAGACAGATTGTACTTCTTGAATATGAGGCAGATTTTGGTTAGCCGTTGCTTTAAGTTTAGCAAGTACTGCCTTTTCCAGCTGGCGCACACGTTCGCGGGTTATACCTAGTAACTCCCCTATTTGCTCTAGGGTTTCACGGCGGTCAAACAAGCCAAAACGACGCGAAATTATTTCACGCTCTCTATCGCGCTCAATAGTGCCCAGTACATCTTCCGTAACAGTCTCCACATTGAGCTTTGGGGTGGTTTTAGCTTCGGCCATCCTTCACTTCCCTATCAGTTAAATCATTCATTTCGTGTTAATTATAAAACTATAAATTATTTATGTCAAGTATAGTTTATATATTACTTATTGTAGCACGAA
>CAZFNQ010000014.1:1672-10014 GCA_964520375.1 uncultured Candidatus Saccharibacteria bacterium | reverse complement strand
CAGTTTTATGACGAGCTGCAAATAAGTAGCAACCGCCGGCTTCATCGGTATTACCAGTTTTGATACCGACCACCTCTTTATGCGTCAACAGATGATTAGTGTTAGTGACTTTTCCGATTATGGATATATTAGCGGATTTTTGCTTAACGATCTGACTTATTACAGGGTTTTTGAGTACTTCCTGTCCCAGCAGCACTAAATCGCTGGCCGTAGCGACAGTGTCTTTTGAAAAGCCGCTGGCATCGGCCAGGTGCGTTTGGCTAAGGCCCAACTTCAGAGCTAAATTATTGGCGTAGGTAGTGTAACTGTCAATGGAACCAAAGCCCCAATTGGCCAACATGTCGGCAATATTATTAGCTGACGGCAATAACATGGCTTCTAGCGCTTGGTACTCACTAATTCTTTCTCCAGCTGCCACTTCAATCACTGAACCGTTTTTGGCCAAGTAACTATCGTAAATTGCCTCGTCTTGTTGCGTGACAGTAATGATAGGGCCTTCTTGGCCAACCGCTAGGGGATGCTGATTCAAAATTGCTTGAGCCACCATTAGCTTAGCCAGACTGGCTATGGGCACTGGCTTATTGATTCCACTTTGGGCCAGCACTCCAAATCCCGTGGCACCGATAGCCGATTGTCCATATTTAGGCCAGGGCAGATTAACCTTTTGGGCCTGCGTAGTGATATTCAGTCCAGTGACGGATACGTTTGGAACTGGCAACAAATATGACCAAAAACTCAGCCCCAAGCCAATAAGCAGTAAGGTTATAAGTAAATATGTGTGCCAGGCTTTAGCCAATCGCTTTTTTTTAGCGCGGTTATATTGAAACTGTGAGGGTTCGATTATCCGCATAGCTCTAGCTTACAGCTTGAACCGAGCGACTCATAGTCCCCACCAAGCGCTTGTGCATAAAACTATTGACAAACCTACAACACTGGAGTAAACCTAGACTATAAGCTTGTAATTTACACAAAAAAGAGGATTCAAATGGTTACGACAGATTTATTAGAAAGAATTCCCGTTGGGGAGATGTATGTGGACATGCCCAACGAGCCGACGGTACTTGGCTATACAATTGATTCCGCTAGCTTAAAAGCGCTAGGCGATCCAGAAGAGTACTTTAGGAATTTTAAAAAGGCGATTGGAATTGGAGAGGATTTCGGTGGTAGCCAAGAAAAAGAGCTCCCTTTTAGGATAGGAGCATACACCGTTGAGCTGGTTTACGTTAGACGCCCTAATGAAATCATTTACACAATTGGCCTTGAGAATAGTCCATTACTCGGTTATGTATCATTAAACCGGGAGGTAGTCATCAGTTTTATTGATCACGATGATCCCGACCAGCCGGTTACTGCCGAATGGCGCCGACACAATGATACCGCTAAGCATCAAGACGGTTACTCGCATCCGATAAACTCTGAATCCATGCGATATGTTACAACCGTCAAGAGCATGCTAAAGCTTGGGGCAAGTTGAGTAAACTCTTTTTATAGTCTAAAATCAATCTGTTATGGTTCGGGATCGTCTAATGGTAGGACACTGGGTTTTGGTCCCAGCAATCTAGGTTCGAATCCTAGTCCCGAAGCCAATTATTGATTTAACTGTTTACTACTTAATATAACCCGAAAACTAGCTATAAGCTTCTTCTTGAAGCTTATTAATATCTCGAACGGTGATATGCCGACGAGTCTTTATCAGTTTTCGTTCTTTAAGCTGCGTCATACTTAGGGACACTGTTTCCCGTGTAATGCTTAACATATCGGCTATATCTTGCTGGGTTAACGGAATTTTGATACGAATACCCGATATTTTTCGCTCACCGAACATTCTGGCAAAAAACACTAACTGGTGAGCCACCCGATTATAAGAATTATGCAAACTAATATTTTCTAAGCTCTGAATATTAAAATGCAGCCGCCGGCCAGCCTCAGAAAATAAATCACGATAAAGTAGCGTATCTGCCCGAACGGCTCGGACAAAACTGTCATTATCAATGCTATACATTTCTGTTTCGCTCATAGTCTCGTAATAGTAGGCTTCAGGACCTTTATACAAATCCTGATCAAACAATTCTTTAAAAGCAACTGTCAGCGGGAAGATATCACCTGGACCATAAAGAATTTGCACCCCGTGCGTGCCATCGTTTAAAATCATATATTTTTTTACGTAGCCATTTTTTATTTGGAATAGCTTAATTTCATTATCGGTGGACTGAATGACCTGGCCCTTAGGTAGTTTGACTCGAGTACCTTGACTCATCAGCGAGGACAATTTCTTGGTCTCAGGTGCGAATGTCATATTAGTATCCAAACACACAAAACTATATATTTCAAACTACGCCTTTATTTTATCTTAATCGATTAGAAACCCCATGTGCGAGGGCATGCATTGCAGGGCTAGATGCTATACTAAATAATATGGTGGAGCAATTGCAACCCCGAGATGATGTTGTTGCACGGCAATACGATGGTTTTTATGGTGCCAAGTCCAGTATGAGACTTAATACTATAGACGAGCGTACTATTGATGGACGTAATCTACGGAAAGAGATGATCGATCTGATCGATGTACCGCCTGATGGAATTGTGTATGACATTGGTTGTTCGGTTGGTGCACAATCGCTTGACCTACGTCAAAGACGACACCACCTAGGCCTGATTGTGGGCCTAGATATTGATAAGAGTTCTCTAGAATTAGCGTCTAGTGATGTGACAAAAAAAGATTTAAAATCAATGGTTTTTATGCCAGGAGATTTGCACAATTTGCCATTTGCAGATAACTCAGGCGATGCCTTGTTCGGTTCTTTTTCTTATCATCATGCCCTGGATATAGTGGCGGCAATTAGAGAAGCACATCGGGTTTTGAAACCAAAAGGCCAGTTATTGGTTACCGCAAATAGCCTTGAGCAGAAATCTGAGACTGATGAAATATTGGAGACTTATGCCAAATCAAAAGGAATAAAACCACGTAAAAAATTTGCTGAGAAATTCAACACAGATACTGCGCCTGAAATACTTGCTGGCTTTTTCAGAAGCGTGCAGATTATTCCTCAGGTAAGTGAAGTACGTTTTGAAGCAGATGAATTTAACGATTACTTAAACCCAACCGGGACATACTGGAGTGACTTTGACCCACCAATTGAAAGGACAGTAGATAGATTAGCTGCAACCGCAGCCCTACGTAAGGCATTCGATGAAAAAATTAGATCTCAAGGATACTTTAGCGAAACTGTTAACAGGGCTATCTACAATTGCCGAAAATTAGACTAACAGAGTTGATATCGATTGTTTCGTCAAACTCTGTGTCTGCCTCCGCTTAACAAATCTATCGCGAACAACAGTACGACGGCCCCAAACACTGCTACGAGCAAGCTGCCGATATTAAGGCCGGTGACTCCAGATCCGCCGGCCAGACTGACTAGCCAACCGCCGATGATAGCTCCGACTATACCAACCACAATGTTACCTATGGCGCCAATCCTGGCATCATCACCGGTTACAAGCGTGGCAATCCAGCCGGCGATAGCGCCAAAAATAATCCAAAGGATTATACCCATCGGGTCCCCCTGTCGACATTCATCAATCGCTTCCAGCTACTTTCGGTTTCATATTTAATAGGACCTTTGTAGCCCATCAATGTATTTACATCTTGATGATTTTTGTTCTTGCGTAAGAGTTTCTGCCTATACTTGCGTTCAAATCGCCTCTGTAATTGATGTGATCTCATTGCAATATTCATAGTTAATGCTCCTTACTTGTCCAATTATCGCCGTGCTTTGTAAATTTTTCGCTTACTCTCACCATTACGATCTAGTGGTGGCTCAATATGCGATAACTTTTGCCTCACCATTGAGCCACGCTCAATCGTAACTTCATGTTAATAAATTCATGGCAAGTGGTCTGTATAAAATCTCACAAAATCACTGTGATAAATATCAACAACTTCCGTCAAAAGGCTGACACGGTTGATCAAGCCAGACAGCAAGCTATACCAGTTCGATCGCCTATAAGCATATTAAATAGGGTACTGGTTGTAATTTTTACAGCCAATGCTTGACATTCTTTGTCAGCTGGGCGTACAGTAAAAGTGCCATCGTGAGGTGGCCATTATCGAAAGATAGTGCGAATGTATCAGAAATGATACATTCAAAAGGAGCCCCTAAAAAGGCTTCTTTTTTTATACCAACAAGTTAATTTATTTGATCAAACAGCTTAATAATTGCCACCGGCGTGAGTAATAAATAAGTCATGTGGATGGCTTTCGTTTAGAGATGATTGTGTGATGCGTACAAACCTGGCCGTTTGCTGAAGTTCGGACAGGGACCTGGCGCCAACATAGTAAAGGCCGGAAGTTAAGCCACCTACTATTTGCGACACGAGATTCTGTACGGTACCACTAACCGGCACCAATCCTTCAACACCTTCGGCAATTAAAGTATCGACAGTATAGCTCTTACCATGAAACTCATCCTCAGAACTAACCTTCAAACCCTTTTGCATAGCTCCAACCGAGCCCATGCCGCGGTACTGCTTGAAACTGTAGTTTTTAGAGCCGTTAATAATGTTTTTAAAGCGCTTGGGGACCTCAGATGGCTTAAGATAGATCATCTTGCCACTAGACTCACGAGTGGCTGCGAACAGCCGCCCAATCATTACAGCCGAAGCTCCAGCTGCTAAGGCTTTGGTAACATCACCTGAGTAATTTATGCCACCATCGGCAATCACCTTTATACCGCTAGTCTTAGCGGCTTTGACCGTTTCTAAAATCGCCGTTAATTGGGGCATGCCCATGCCTGACACAATCCGTGTTGTGCATATGGCACCCGGACCCATACCGACTCGCAGACCATCGGCACCGGCCTTTATTAAGGCCCTGGCGCCTTCGGCCGTGGCTACGTTACCAGCGATAACTTCAATTTTATGCTTAGCCTTAATGGCCCCAACCGTGCTTATTACTTGCTTGGAATAGCCGTGGGCCGAATCCACCAGCAAAACGTCAACGCCGGCCTTGATCAGCGCTTCCACCCTAACCTCATAACCCCGGCTTGAGCCAATGGCAGCTCCAACTAAAAGTTTCATTTTCTTAACTTTAGCGACTTCCCGAGCCTGATTATCAATGGTTAAGTTGCGGTGGATAAACCCAAGCCCGCCAGATTGAGCCAAGGCAATAGCAAGCTTACTCTCCGTAACGGTATCCATGGGCGACGAAATAAGCGGCACCCGAAGTTCAATTTTCTTGGTGATTTTTGTATTAACTTTTATCCGGGAACGAGAAAACCCCGCTCCGCGGGGCTGCAATAAGACATCATCAAACGTTAAAGCTAGAGGAAAAGTGTTTTCCATAACTAATTATACGTTCGGTCTAGATAATTTGTCAAAAACTGGCCGCTTGAGTACATTGACAGGCCTATAACTCTTATGCTTGAATGAGCCAGACTATTATGAGATCCTCATCCAAAGCCAGCTGGTTGCACACAAATGTTATGCGTCTTTCGCGCCTGCATTTTATATATGTGGCAGTTTTTGCGGTTCAAACTATAATATACGACGCCTGGAATTTGGTTACGCCTACAGCGGTCATGGACCGTTGGCTGATGAGCGGATTGCTACTGGTTATATCGACTATTGTTTGGTATCTGGCTCATAACACGGTCACCGGTACGCTAGGATCAAAAGCCTTGGTATTCTTACTAATAGTAACTGACATTGCCGCGGCTTCGTTTAATGTTTACAGCCAACGGGGCATGGCCAGCCGGGCAGTTATGCTCTACGCCATTCCCATCGCTGTTTCAGCCGTTCTAGCTAGCCGGACGGCACTATTTGCGACTGCCGCCTTGTCAGCGGCGGCCTATATCGCTACAGCTGTTAGCTATTTTGTGTTGAACTTTAATGAGGGTTATAAAATTGAGCTATACGGTGAAGTTGGTTTCTACTCAGTCATATTTTTTGTCTTAGCGGGTCTACTATGGGTAGCTGTTCGCTCCAATCGGCAAAGACCGGCAGGATAATAGTCAGTGGCCAAGTCTGGAATGTTATGATAGCTGCATGTATACAGTTGACGACAAAGCCTTTGAGAAGATCGTAGCTGGGGCTATTGATGCCATTCCAACCAAATATGCTAAACACATTAAAAACTTAGCCTTTGTAGTAGAAGACGAGCCATCACCAGGCCAGCGGCAAAAACTCCAACTCCGCGATCATCAAACCCTTTTTGGCCTGTATGAGGGCGTGCCCTTAACCGGGCGATCAAGCAATTACAACATGGTTTTACCTGATAAGATTACTGTTTTTAAACGGCCGATTGAATGGAGTGCTAACAATCATGACGAATTAGTGCAAAAGGTTAAAGACACTATTTGGCATGAAGTAGCCCATTACTACGGCCTGGGCCACGGACGCATTCATGAACTAGAAGATAGTTCAAACTAGGCGTACAATTAAGCTTAAGTAAGTAAGGAGGCATTATGGATCAAGAAGAAGAACCTAAACAACCGGCAAAAAAATATTCCAAGGGTTACGGCAAACGGCCGATGTGGCAATGGGTTTTAATCTACATTGTAGTAGCCGTTGTAGTTTATGGTGTTATCTACCTAATATTCTTTAAGGGCAATGGCTCCGGCTACTAAAGTACTGAGACTAGAAACGCAGTAGAGGACCTTTAACTCTTCAATGGCTAATTACTCTTTTAGTAACAAAATGAGCAGCTGGCTTAAAAGCCCGGGCCGAAAAACATTCGGCGATCTAGAGAATGTCTTTGGTGAAAAAAGTTTTGCAGTCGCATTTTTGCTGTTGATGATAACAGCTGCCTTGCCAATCCCCACCGGGGGTATTACCCATATATTTGAATTTATTACTATGTTGCTAGCGCTGGAACTGATTGCTGGACGCAAAAAAATATGGACCCCGAAGTTTTGGAAGCGTCGAGATTTAGGCAAGACACTTGAGACAAAGGCTCTGCCAAAACTTGTTAGTTTTATCCGCTGGTTTGAGAAGCGTTCCCAACGGCGACTGGGAACAATACTAAATAATAATTGGTTCCTGAGGTTTATTGGCCTGATAGTTTTTATTCTGGCGCTAGCATCTGCCACAGCCCTGCCATTCTCCGGTCTAGATACTTTGCCGGCCATGGGAATAGTATTGATTGCCATCTCACTAATATTGGAAGACGCCCTGATATTATTATTCGCACTAGCTATTGGTATAGCTGGGGTTATAGTTGAACTAAGCTTGGGCTCGGCAGCCTGGCACTTTTTACATTAATTCAACATATTTGATATTGTTGGACTGTAGTTCTTCTTTACTAGGTTGCTTAAAGACCAGTTTAAATAGGTCTGAGGTAGCTTACCGAGTTCGCTGCTCAGTTTATTGTCACCGACGCCTGCCAGGGCTTCAGCGGCCAGTTGACAATGATTTTTTGCTGTCAGGATAGTTGTTTGAATTGAGCCGTCATTTATTAGTAAATCTACTAAACTTGATTCTTTGTTTTTAGAAGTTTTAAGATGAGCTTTCACTAATTTAGCCTTAGGGCCACTCAAAGCTATTAAAATTGGCAGAGTGTAGACACCAGACCGCACATCGCCATTCGCCGGTTTACCCATTAAGGCCGGACTTGAAAGTAGATCTAGAGTATCATCAATCATCTGGTAGGCTATTCCGAACTGTTGGCCATAACTAGTCACAGCCGCCAAATCGCCAGGACTTAGGCCGGCTTGCTGACCGCCGATTTGACAGGCGGCTGCAAAAAGGGCAGCCGTTTTGCCGTTAATGACAGCCAGCAGCGATTTTGTTGAACGCTTAAGATTGTACAAATCGCTTAGCTCTTGACTCTGGCCGTTGCATAACTCAGTTATGGTCGCGGCAACTAGGGAAGCAGCATCAGAACTTATATTAGCCGCTACCTCACAGGCCTTAGCCAATAAGAAGTCACCAATAACTAAGGCCTGACTCGATCCTTCCAGATTATTAATAGTGGGCAAGTTCCATCTTGTCTGTGACTCGTCAATAATATCGTCATGTACTAGGCTGCTTAGGTGGACTAGCTCAATCGCTGCCGCTGCTGAAATAACCGTTTTGTTAATCTTGGCAGTTTGACTGGCGGCTACAGCAATAACCAAGGCCGGGCGTAAGCGCTTGCTGGGGGCTAGGATCAAACGCTTGGCTGGCTTTCGGATATTAGGATTTGCTGAAGCCAACGCCCTTTCAAGTTCCTGATCTACTTGTTCCAAATATGAAGGAAGCATGGATATATCTAATAATGTTGCTAAATCCAGTGACGACATCGGTATAACCACTATACAACGTCGGCACCATAACATGCGCCCAAAAAATGCTATAGTAGATGCAAG
>CAZFNQ010000014.1:0-1572 GCA_964520375.1 uncultured Candidatus Saccharibacteria bacterium | reverse complement strand
GGACTAATATCCGTGCCAAGCGCCATGATATACGCCTTATTATTGGGTAGCCTGGGTTTTGTGATTTTATGGCTTTATACTAACTGGCTGACTGTGTTAGCCGGACTGACTGGCTTGTTTTTTTACGTAGTGCTATATAGCATTTTTAAACGTCGCTCAGTACATGGCACTTTAGTCGGTGCCGTAAGTGGGGCCATGCCACCAGTGGCTGGCTACTTGGCTGTAACAAACCACTTAGATTCGGCCGCTTTGCTCTTATTTCTAATCATGGTTTTTTGGCAAATGCCGCATTTTTACGCCATCGCCATGTACCGCTTTAGTGATTACAAAGCCGCCAGATTGCCCGTTCGGCCGGTTAAAAGCGGATTTTATATTACTAAAATTCAAATCCTGGCCTACATTAGTGCCTTTACGGCTGCTACAGCCATGCTGACGCTGCTGGGCTATACAGGCTACTTTTTCCTGATAATTATGCTGATTGCGGGGCTCAGTTGGCTATGGCTTGGCCTGAGTGGCCTAAATACCAAAAATGATGGCCAATGGGCCCGCAAAATGTTTTTTCACTCGCTAAAAGTAACACTGGTGCTAGCTGTCATGCTATCTGTTGGTAGCGTCGTAGCATAACTGATATAATAAAGTTGTTATGGCTGTACTTATTCACGTAATAATTGCGCTTTCCAGCGTTGCCTATACATCGTATTTGGTTTTCAAACCTTCGGCGAGCGGTCTTAAAACATCATACTCACTTGTGGCCTTAACACTTATAAGCGGTACCTATTTAGTGCTAAGCACACACACAGCTATGCTACAAGCCTGTGTCAGCGGCCTGTTGTATATTGGCGTTGTTACTAGCGGTTTAGTTGCCGTGCATTACAAACTGGCTAAAGCCAGCGTAACCAACAATGATAAAACCGACTAAAAGGCTGTCTTTACGAATGATGCCTAGACTAGGGACAGGTCTTTAAGGGTACTATTTATACTGCGTCTGGCTGCTTGATTTATAATTTCCCGGGCTTGGGTCGTGAAAGTCTCAACGGTATCTTCTTCATTAGTGAGCGGTCGGGTTGTCAGTCGAGCGTCTAGTAAACTAGCCTTGGCACAGCCCATTGCGCAGAGCCATTCATCTAGGTTCAAGGTGGTTGGCTCATAAAATTCTCTAACGTCACCGGAGCCTGATTCCTTAAGTTGGTCAAAGTTAATAGAGGTCACTAAACGTCCATCATATATTGTTTGCACGCCGGCAGTCACCCTAGTAAATAAAGTCTCTTGGGTTCGATCTTGGAAACTTCTGAACTCAACGCTGCCGATTAATTTAGTAATAGCTGGGTCTACAAAACTAAAAGCGGCGTGATATATAACGTTGGGTGGATAGTTGCCAGTCTCAGGCGTTGGATTCTCCATGGTCATAATTACCTATAATACTATAGCTTTAATTAGTAAGCTCGCTTTTATGGATTAATTGGCTGGTCTTTAAATCAACAATGTATTCAGTGACTTCATGTCCAGTAGGTTTTTGTCCCTTAGTTTTGTAGCCATATTCGTCAATATATGTGGGATAGGTTTCTTGGACAT
>CAZFNQ010000013.1:0-12468 GCA_964520375.1 uncultured Candidatus Saccharibacteria bacterium | reverse complement strand
TCATTTATCCACAGCTTTAAATTTGCATCTTTGACTTGACTTGTTAAAAATGGTATTTTTAGGCTAAGTGTACCTAAATAAACACTTTCGGAGGTAAGGGGCTGCAAAATGGCGGACGTACCAGAAAAACAGATAAAGAGGTTGAGGAGTTTGATTCAAGAGGCTGAGACCAGTATGGCAGCTGCCAAGGAGTTGCTAGTTAGTTTAGTTGGTGATGATGCTGAAGTTACTGCCGCCGTAAAAGATGAATCATTAGGTAAGGTTATTGAAGGTGTCTTTGATGGTCAAAACATGGTCGGCAGTGATGCTAAGACTTACCCGGTGCCAGCTAATTACGCCTCTAAATCTAAGCTCGTACAAGGTGATATATTAAAGCTTACTATTGCTGATGACGGGGCTTTTATGTACAAACAAATTGGTCCGATTGCTCGCAAGCAAGTAGTTGGTACCCTGGAGCTTAAAGACGGACACTACTTTGTGACAGCTGCCGGCAAGCAATACCGGGTTTTACTAGCTAGTGTGACATATTTTAAAGCTAAGCCCGGCGATCAAGTCAGCGTGAATATCCCAGAAGAAGACGCCAACGCCGAATGGGCCGCCCTAGAAGCCGCCTTATAAAGCATTAAATATACAACAATTATGTAATGACAAGTCGTCTATAATACATAGGTGATGGGGCAAGCGTTATATAGAAATTACCGGCCTAAAAAGCTGGACGAGGTTATTGGGCAAGAACATGTTACGACCACTCTTAAAAACGCCTTAAAAAATGGCAAAATTAGCCACGCCTACTTGCTAACGGGTCCGCGCGGTGTCGGCAAGACCAGTGTAGCGCGTATATTGGCGCATGAGGTCAACGGTTTTAAATACGACGAAAACGCCCCTAGTCATCTGGACATTATAGAAATCGATGCTGCCAGCAACCGCCGGATTGATGAAATACGCGATGTAAGGGACAAAGTCCACATGACACCCAGCAGTGGCAAATACAAAGTCTATATTATTGACGAGGTTCACATGCTGACCAAAGAAGCTTTTAACGCCTTGCTCAAAACATTGGAAGAGCCACCGGCACACGCTATATTCATTTTAGCTACAACAGAGGCTCACAAATTACCAGAAACAATCGTTAGCCGCACTCAACGGTTTTCTTTTAAACCGATTGAACCGACAGTAATCGTTAATCACTTAGATCAAATAGCTAAGAAAGAAAAACTAAAAGTTAGTACCCAGGCCCTAGAACTAATGGCGCAGCACGGGGAAGGTAGCTTCCGCGATAGCATTAGTTTACTAGACCAAGCCAGCGCCAGCGGACAAAATATCGAGTTAGCCGATGTCCAACGCCTACTAGGTATCGCCCCAAACGAGGCTATAGATAAGCTACTTACTGCGGTCGGCGGCTCGTCGGCGAGATTAACGATAGAACAATTGGCCGGATTAAGAGAGCAAGGCTTTAGCGCCGGTAATATAGCTAAGCAATTAGCCAAGCGGCTACGCCAACAAGTAGTGGATAACCAACTGCCACTCGGACGGACTATTACATTAAATCTGCTGGAGCGCCTTATTAGCGTACCCGCCAGTCCTGAGCCAGAACACTTGCTTGAAATAATATTACTTGAGATTGTGCTTGGACACCTAGAGCCAAAATCATCGACTACAAAGGAACCAGTAGCATCATCCAAAGATGAACAACCAAGCGTGATAGCAAAGGAGCCGGTTAAAGAACCCAGCCAGCACCTAAAGAGTGAGCCAAAGGCGTCTAGCCAGCCAATGTCCAGTCCAACCCAGCCTAAGGCTACAGTTAAAGCCGAAGTTTTTAGTCTGGAAATTTGGCCTCAGGTGCTCAACACCATTAAAGACCGACATAATACCCTTTATAGCATTATGAGAATGGGCCAACCATCGTTTGATGGCCAGGTCCTAACCTTGAGTTTTCAATTTGCTTTCCACCACAAGCGTCTCAACGAAGCCCGGAACCGCCAAATCATTGATGACGTTATTAGCCAACATGCGACTAAGCCCATCCAGGTGGTTTCAGTTGTCGAGCCGCCACCCAAAAAAATAGCCGTCAAAAATGAGTCAAAGACCAACGACATTCAAACCATAAGCAATATATTTGGCAACGCCGAAGTGCTAGACTCCTAAGGAATATGCTAGGAGTCAACTGAGTGAAACCAGAGGGAGCGCTATTACCACCACAAAACACTGATGCCGAAGCTAGTTTACTCGGGGCAATCTTAATTGATAGCGATGCCATTGTTAAAATTGCTGACGTAGTCGGAGCTGAGGATTTTTACGATCCCAAACACCAAAGAATATACGAAGCCATAAGCCTGCTTTACGAACAACATAAACCAATCGACGTCCTAACCTTGGCTGACCAGCTTAAGTCCAATGGTTTTATAGACTTTGTTGGTGGGGCAGCTTATTTAACCGAGCTAACTAACTACGTGCCAACTGCCTCGCATGTTGACCAATACGCCGGCATAGTTGCCCAAAAAGCCATGCGGCGGCGCCTTATTAAAGCTTCTCAAGACATAATCACGCTTGGTTATGATGAAAAGCAAGGCCTACAAGCCTTGATAGAAGAGGCTGAAACCCGGTTATTCGAGGTCAGCCAGCGCCACGTCAAGCAAGACGTTACCAGCCTGGAGACGGCCCTAAGTGAAAGTTTTGAAAGATTGGATGAACTGCACAAGGATAAAGGCAAGATCCGCGGCGTGCCAACCGGCTACCGAGATTTAGATAATATTTTAGCCGGCCTGCAGCGTTCCGACCTGATTATTGTAGCCGCTCGGCCCTCTATGGGAAAAACTGCTCTGGCCTTGAACATTGCTCATAACATTTCGCTCAAGTCCGAGGAACCGGTGCTGCTATTTAGCTTGGAAATGAGTAAAGAACAGCTGGTAGACCGCTTACTGGCAATAGAGTCGGGCGTTGATGCTTGGGCACTTAGAACCGGTAATTTATCCGATACCGATTTTGAGAAAATTGGACAGGCCATGGGTTCATTATCCGAAGCTCAGATTTACATTGACGACACACCCAGTATTACCGTCAGTGAGCTACGGACCAAGGCTCGCCGCGAGGCTCACCAGCGCAAACTAGGTCTAATTATCGTTGACTACTTGCAGCTAATGAGCGGTGGCGGTCGTTATGGCAACGAGGCTAATAGGGTGCAGGAGATTTCCGAAATCTCACGAGGTCTTAAAGGCATTGCCCGTGAATTGAATCTGCCCGTCCTGGCGCTGAGCCAGCTGAGCCGGTCAGTCGAAAGTCGCAGCCCACAAATACCACAACTGGCTGACCTGCGCGAGTCAGGTGCGATTGAGCAGGATGCCGACGTCGTGGCCTTTATCTACCGTGAGGAATACTACAATCCCGATACAGATCGGCGTAATATTGCCGACATATTTATTAAAAAACACCGCAACGGACCGACTGGCGCCATTGAACTTTACTTTGATAAGGAAAAACAACGCTTCCGCAGTCTTGATACCAAACATAGTAACCAACCCTTTGCTGAATAGCGGCCGGGGTAATGCTATACTTAAGCTTAAGATCTTATGCTTTCGGCGAAACAATATAGATTATTCCTAATAAAAGTCTGGGAGCCGCTGCTGGGCGGATTGGCTGGTTTGATATTCGTAGGTGGTCTGCTGTTTTATAAACTCGGCAGCCTGGTTCCTGGTTTCAGCCCGACTGAAGTCGCCAATTTGGCCCAGCACCAATCGTTGCGTGCGATTGCTAACAACCCGCTGAACGCGCCCTACAAGATATTACATTTTATCCTAAACAGCATCTACCACCAAAGTCCATTGGCCAGCCGCGCCATAAGCTCTGTGATTGGCCTGGTGACGGTAGGTCTTTTTTATTACGTAGTGTCACGCTGGCACTCTCGCAATACAGCCATACTAGGAACTATCTTATTCGCGACGTCCAGCTGGTTCCTACACTTCGCCCGACTAGCCACACCTGACGTTTTTCTGACTCTACTGGTAGCAGCGCTAGCCTACGGTGCCTGGATTCGAAAGACCCAGCGCTCGTCTCTAGTTATAGCTCTAGGTGTGGTTATTATATGTTTGCTCGCCTACATTCCTGGACTTGTGTGGTTTTTAATCTTTGGTATCATTTGGCAGCGCAGAGCAATTGATAGCCACATTAAGCATGCTCAGATAGCGCTATTGCCGGCTACAATCTTAGGTCTGGCACTACTAGCACCACTTGTTATTGCCCTGACCAGGCAACCTCAACTGCTTAAGCCATTTGCTGGCTTACCCAGTCATAGTCTGCCACCAGCTTACGATATATTCCGACACATCATTAACGTGCCATTTCAAATATTCTTTAGAGGCCCAAATGATCCCACTATTTGGCTAGGTCGTCTACCACTGCTGGATCTGTTTAGTGCTTCAATGTCTATATTGGGCGTTTACGCCATTTACTACCGGCTGAAACTGGATCGTACTAAGTTAATAATAGGTGCATTAGTCATCGGTGGCGTCTTAGTCGGCTTGCAGGGGCCGGTATCATCAGTACTACTGTTGCCGTTTATTTACTTTCTAGTTACGGCCGGTATAGCCTATATGCTGAACCAATGGTTCAGTGTATTCCCACGCAACCCACTAGCTAAGACCATTGGGACCAGTTTAATTGTCATCACCGTGGCCTTGAGCAGCTACTATAATTTACGTCACTATTTTATAGCTTGGCCTAACGCGCCAGTCACCAAGCAGACCTTTAATCAGCAGCCTTAGTATAATTTTGCTACAATAAATGAGTAAATCAAAGGAGTAAACTTATGAGCCGATTTGATCAAGCCAAGATGCTACTGAAGATGAAAAAAATGCAAAAGGAGCTGCAAAAGGAAGTTATAACTGTTGAAGCTGGCGATGGGGCAGTTAAGGTTGAAATAACTGGCGAACAAAAAATTAAAAACATTCATATTGACCCTGAGTTTGTTGACCTGGATGACATTCACAGCCTAGAGCGTTGGGTGGAAGACGCCGTAAAAGACGCTATTTCCCAGAGCCAGAAACTAGCCGCTGAGAAAATGCAGCCGTTTATGGGAGCCCTGGGCGATCTGGGGCTTTAACATACATGCAGCTCTTGCCACCGGCACTCGCTGATTTAATTGAGGCGCTTGGAGCCCTGCCAGGCGTAGGGCCGCGCAGTGCTGAGCGCTACGCCTATTTTTTGCTGCGCAGCGACAGCCAAACGGCTAAGAGACTTGGGTTGGCACTGGATAATTTACATACAGGTGTCAGCCTTTGCCAAAAAACTTTTGCGCTGGTAGAAAAAGGGCAAAAGCTATCACCACTCTATACCGATACTAAGCGTGATAAGAAGCTAGTGGCAGTAGTGGCTGAACCTTTTGACATTCTAGCGCTGGAAAAGACCAATCAATTTGGCGGTACCTATCATGTCCTGGGCGGCTTAGTCTCGCCGATTGACGACATCGGACCAGACCAGTTGCGCATTAAAGAACTGGTTAAGCGCATTGATGACGATAAAGTAAAAGAAATTATACTAGCCACCAACGCCAGCGTTGAAGGCGAATCAACGTCCCTTTATATTCAGCAACAAATAGGCGACCGCCGGGTCAAGATCACACGACTGGCCCGAGGCTTACCGATTGGCGTAGACCTAGAATATGCCGACCAAATTACCCTAAGCCGAGCTCTAGAAGGCAGGCAAACACTATGAGTTCCTACAAACAGGCAAGTAAAATAAAAGATCTTATAGATAAGTCCCAAAAGATTATAATTATCCAAGCTGATAACCCGGACGGCGATAGCCTAGCCAGTGCCCTTGCACTGGAACAAATCCTAGGCGACTTGGGCAAACAACCGCATCTGTACTGCGGTGTGGATATTCCGGATTATTTAAAGCATTTGTCAGGTTGGGACCGGGTGAGTAAGGAAATACCCAGCAAGTTTGATGTTAGCGTTATCGTCGATACCAGCGCCATATTACTTCTAGAAAAGTTAGAAACAAGCCCTTACCGAAGCTGGGTAGCTAGTAAACCAGTCGTTGTGTTGGACCACCATGCTGACGTTGACTGTGATATACCCTATGCTAGCGTGGTTATAAACGATAATGACGCCGTAGCCACCGGCGAAGTTATTTACCACCTGGCCAATCAACTAAAATGGCCCCTAAATTTAATGGCCAAAACCCATATTGCCAGCTCAATCCTGGCTGACTCTTTGGGACTAACCAGCGAAGGTACTACGGCCGCTACTTACCGTATAATGGCTGATGTTATTGAGTCCGGGGTTGACCGCCCGGCTTTAGAGGAAGCCCGCCGGGCGCTATCTAAAATGCCCGAACTAATCTTTCGCTACAAAGCCCGCTTAATAGAACGTACCCAACTTTACGCCGATGGCCAGCTGGCAGTCGTGGATATTCCTCATGATGAGATTATGCAATTTAGCCCACTATATAACCCGGCACCGTTAATCCAAAACGACATGTTGCAGACAGAAAACGTCCGTGTCGCCATTGTTTTAAAACACTACCGGGACGGTAAAGTAACCGGCTCGATTCGTTGCGGCTTCGGCGCCAAAATTGCCGCCGACTTGGCCAAACACTTTGGTGGTGGCGGCCACACCTATGCAAGTGGCTTTAAGATAGAGAATGGCAAATCCTTTACCCAGGTAAAAGCCGAATGCATAAAACTAGCCACTGAGCTGCTATCTAAATCAGACGAGGAACGGTTAAATGAAGCTCTATAATACTCTTAGCAAACAAGTTGAGGAACTCAAACCAATAAATCCTCCCCGGGTATCGGTATATACCTGCGGTCCGACTGTCTATGATTACCCTCATATTGGTAACTGGTTCACTTTTATTCGTTACGATATACTAATCCGGGCATTAAAAGCCGCTGATTACAAGCCCGACTGGGTAATGAACATAACTGACGTCGGACACTTAGTCAGTGACGGGGACGAGGGTGAGGACAAGCTCGAAAAGGGCGCTAAGCGCGAAGGTAAAAGCGCCTGGCAGATCGCTGAGTTTTACAGTAACTACTTTACTAAGGGTCTGGAGCGACTGAACATTACCAAACCGATGGAATTGCCCAGAGCAACTGAGCACATTCAAGAACAGATTGATTTGATTAAAGATCTTGAGAAAAATGGACTGACTTACGTTATATCTGATGGGGTCTATTACGATACCAGCAAATTTGCCGATTATGGTCAACTGGCTCGGTTAGACATTGAAAATCTCAGAGCCGGTGCCCGTGTGGCGATCAATCCTGACAAAAGAAACCCAACCGACTTTGCGCTCTGGAAATTTTCGCCAACTGATCATAAACGTGATATGGAGTGGCCAAGCCCGTGGGGCAAAGGTTTCCCCGGATGGCACTTGGAATGTTCGGCAATGAGCATGAAATACCTGGGTCCAACGCTGGATATTCATGCTGGCGGCATTGAGCATATTCCGGTTCACCATACCAATGAAATTGCTCAAAGCGAGGGAGCTACCGGTAAAAAGTTCGCAAACATTTGGGTCCATATGAACCATATCTTAATAAAGGGGGAGAAGATAGCCAAAAGTGCCGGAAACAGCATAACTCTTGAAGACATTGAGGCCAAGGGCTATAGCCTAGAAGCCCTGCGAATGTTGGTTCTGGAGTCACACTACCGAACCCAAGCTGAATTTAGCTGGGAGACTCTTGACGCGGCTCAAAACCGTTTAGCCAGTTATTATCGAATGGCCGACTTGCAGTATCAACCCGTTAAAACTAAAACCTGGCTAGCGGAAAGTTTAAATAAGGACACTGCTATAACATCCCTCTTCGATGATCTGAACACTCCTCTTGCCCTGGCATCGTTAAGTAGTTTTAGCGCTTTATGTGAAGAGCGGCTTGTAGCCGAGGAAGACCTAGAACTATTTAAAACCCAGCTTCAGCTGATTGACGATAGTTTAGGACTCAAGCTCGCCTCCAGACCAGATATTCCACAAGACCAAAAACAACTCATTACCGATAGAGAAAGTTCGAGAGAAACTAAAGACTGGGGCAAGGCCGACGAAATACGAGATAAGTTAGAAAAGCAGGGAATTGGCCTCCGTGACACAAGTCATGGATCAATTTGGTACCGACTTTAAGCTGGACGACGATTGCGCATATAGTCTAAAAACAATATTCGGGCACAACCGGCCAGCGGAATTGCCACAAAGGCGCCTAAGAAGCCACCTGCAGCAATGCCAATAATGGCGGCAAGAAATACTGTTAAGGGCGTCATATCGTTGGCCTTGGATTGGATGTAAGGCTGGATAGTAGCGGTTTGAACCTGTAAATATACAATATAGAAAATGCCAACTATTAGGGCCTTATCTACTGAAGCAAACAGGGCAATCAGGGTAACAGCGGCCGCCCCAATCGGGTGGCCAACCAATGGAATCAGCCCAGTCAAAAATATTATACCGGCTAGTACCAAAGCGTTGGGCACGCCTACCAGCAGCAACATCACTAAACTGACGGCCGCCCCAACTAAACTAATAAGTAACTGTCCGTTGACATAGCCCGTTATAACCGTATACATTTGCTCAACCAACGGCTTGTAATGAGCCCGCCGTTTAGCCGGCTGCAAGTGCCAGAATTTAGATCCCCAACGGGGGCCTTCTATCAGCATCATAAAGGCCAGTACCAAAACAGCAATAATTGAAACAATTGCATTGGTCACCCTTCCAGCCACGTTTAGAGCAAAAGAACTAATATTTTGAGTGTGGCTGGCAAAGTTCTGCGTAAAATTATCAATATCATCTGTTATTTTAGTTCTGCGAGCAAACCGACCAGCAACGCTATCTTCTGTTTTTAGGTTCTGCAGACTAGTTGGCACGTCATTAATAAAGTTAACAGTCTGGCTAGTTAGCGATGGCATAATTGCCGTTAGAAAACCGCCGACAATCACAAACAAAATTAAGTAAGACAAAGCTACCGATAGTACTCGCCCACTACCAACAGTTTTGTGTACCCAGTCAACAAATGGGTTTAAAGCTAGCGCCACAAACGCAGCTATGGATATTAACACTAGGTAATGTGAAACTGAGCGCGCAAACCTATATAAAAGTAGTGCCGATATTGCGACAATAATGGCCCTAATGATTGTCTTGTTGGTCACGGAAACCAGGTACTGCCGGTCGCGGATTGTGTCAGACATGACTTGAATCTCCGCGCTCTAGCAAATATTCATTGAACAAGATTTTTAGACAGCCAGCCAGTGGTATAGCTATAAACGCACCCAATAGACCGCCAAAACCAACTCCCAGCAGAGCGGCAATAAAGACAAGTAACGGTGTTAGCTCATTAAAGCGTGCTTGAACGAGCGGCTGGATGGTTACGTTTTCAACCTGTTGGTAGACTAAAAAGAATACCGCCATAATAATAGCCAGTGGTAATGAGCTGAATAAACAGACTAGTACGACAACTACAGCTGCAATCGTGTTGCCAATCATCGGTATTAGACCTATTAAGCCAACGATGCCAGCCAAGCCAACGGCATTGATTGACACATTAAGTAAAGAACTGGCCGTCAATAAGGCAATTAACGCAAAGCCGGCGGCAATAGCAGCAATCAATAGCTGCCCGTTAACGTAGCCGGCGACAATCCGGTACATAGAGGCAGCTACGTGTTTATGACGTTCCCGGTGCCTGTTTGGGTAAAATTCCCAAAATCTTTTTCGCCAGTAAGGTCCTTCCACCAGCATCATAAAAGTCATCACTAGCACCGTTACGATAGCCAGTAATGTTGTGCCAATATTAGCAGCCGTGGTTAGAGCCGTCCAGCGTAACCCAGTCAGACGGTTTTGAATATCACCAGCGACATTGTCCAACTGGTCATTTAGGTTGTGACGCCGAGCAAACCTAGCAAAAGATGTATTCTCAACAGTTAAGTTATGAACGGTGGCTGGCAGTTTATTAATAAAATCGGAAGTTTGCCTAACTAACGGTGGAATAGTGATAGCTATTAAACCACTCAAAACTATCAGCATAGCTACGTATGCCAGGGCAGCTGCCAAAACTCGGCTTTTGATGTTAAGGTGACTGATGATCCAGCTAATTGCTGGATTTAGGGCTAAAGCCAAGAAAAAAGCAATGCCAATGAGACCCAGAACGTGGGTTATGGAACCAAGTAGTAGCAACCCTAGCAGAGTAAATGAAACAATTATTACAACCCGCACCAGTGTGCGACTAGTTATAGTGACCTCGATTGGCGCCCCCTCTGCCTGGCTCATATGTTTTTATTATCCAGACAAGCACGTTGTTTTGCAAACAGCAGTTTATTTCGACAGATGTTGGTGCAGGCCAGGAGGCAAGCTGGGAATACGTCCAAAGCTGCCAGACAAGACATTAGACCGACTTGATAGTCTGGATGGCATAATATGTACTTTTTTATATATCACATTTAAATGCTGCTCTATTATCTGGTTATCTAAACGGCGGTCATTAACTGATACATGGTAAAGCGGCAGGCTGACTTGGTGTTTGCAAAGATCCATTGTCAACATAGCTAGAGATGCCTCCATATAAGTACGAAAATCATTTTGCCGCCATAGCTCCACGGTTTGGTTTAGCCGCTTGTTGTGTCTGGCTGACCCGGTTTTACGGGTCCTTGGTCCTGGTGTGGCCGTCAACGAGTAGGTAGCTCTAAGCAGCCCCGGCCGCATAAAGATATTATGGGCCGACCAGGCTGGTAAACGGCTGGAAAATAGACTGGTGCCAAATCGTTTAAGCAAATACTTCGGGCGCTTCACCAAGAAATCCTCGCGGTGCACAAAGCCTGAGACACTCACCAGTAAATCTACTCTTTTTGCCAGCTGTGGATATTTTTGGAGTAACCTTGTGGTCACAGCAAAACCATAAGACACACCTATGATTGATAACCGACGGTGCTTATATCTCAGCTTAATAAACGCCGCTAAGTAACCAGCTAAATTATCCAAGGTTGGCTTTTCGCCAATCCGATAAAAACTTTGCATGCCGCCAAAGCCTGGCAAGTCCGGCACTGTTACGCCCCCGTACTTATTAAGTTCCTGGGCTAAGGGTAATATTTGCTCCAGGTTGGTTTGGAGTCCATAAACAACTAATATTTCTCGGCTTTTACCCCTCGGCGGATCCAACCTCAGCATGCGGCCATGCATGCCGTTCATATAAAGCGGCACAATATGACCCTGAGGTCTTTTATGTGGTCTTTTTATAGCTTTTTTAGTCATAGTCGCGCCCTAAAAGTACGCTAATTACAGGGGGACTGCAAGCACTAGTAGTATGTAAAATTAACGGCACGTGGTTTAGGTTATAATGAAGCCGTGAAACGAACCGTATCAGCTATTATCATAATAATTCCTATTTCACTATTTACCGGTTGGTTCTATTCCAGCCACCGGAGCAATGATAGCAATATTAACCCCCAGCGCCACTCAGTTAAAAAGTCGTCACCCAATTCTATTTCAAAATCAGAGTTTAATAAATCAAAATACTCGTTGAGTGATCCAAGTAGTATCTGGATAGTTGTCAACAAGTCTCGTCCGCTATACCCCGCTTACTATGCTCCCAAAGACTTGATATTAGTCGGTAACTCTCAGACTATGCGCCGCGCGGCAGCAGCAGCTTTAACCAAGTTGTTTAACGCAGCGGCAGAGAAAGGATTAAGGCTTAGTGCCTTGAGCGGCTATCGGTCTTATGCTACCCAGGTAAGCGTTTACGGCAATGAGGTTAAAAATTATGGCCAGCAAATTGCCGACAGTGAAAGTGCTAGACCAGGTTATAGCGAGCACCAAACTGGCTGGGCCGTAGATCTGGGTGGAGGCGGTTGTGGTATAGAGGCCTGTTTTGGTAATACTCCCGAAGGTAAATGGGTGGCAGCCAACGCATATAAGTACGGGTTTATTGTCCGTTACACGGCCGCCAAACAGGCAATTACCGGCTACCGCGCCGAACCTTGGCATATTCGCTATATTGGTACTGAGCTTTCGATTGAAATGCACAAAACCGGCATTAGCACACTTGAGGAATTTTTTGGATTATAACCAGCGGAGCAAACGCCACCTAAGCCCGGGGGGTTTTATGGTCGCCGAGGCGATGGCAGCTACTTGATTTCCGCCACTACTAACCGTACCGACTTCACCGCCACTTAGTACAGTTTTAGTCAGTGGTCTTAATGAAACGTTAGCTGTCTGGGCACTACCTTTCCAGCCAAGCGTACTTAAATCCTCCTTTGCTAGTATCGGAACTTTTTTGCCCCATTTAGGAGTTAAATAGCCAACTGCTTGTCCGCTAGTGATGACTTTTACGCTGTCAAAGCCCTGGTAACTGGCAGTCAAAAGTTGCAAGCTATCCGCCATGGCGTCGCCAAGGGTAGGCGCACCCAACACCGCTCCAATCACCGTCAAGTCTTTGCCGCCAGTTTTATGACGAGCTGCAAATAAGTAGCAACCGCCGGCTTCATCGGTATTACC
>CAZFNQ010000012.1:8707-13102 GCA_964520375.1 uncultured Candidatus Saccharibacteria bacterium | reverse complement strand
CCGTATTCGCCACCTTTGTCTTTACTGGATTTATCTTGAGAGTACTTTTTAGCTATATCGGCAAATTTTGCCCCGCTAGTTAGTTGACTGTAGGCGGCCTGAGCTTGGGACTGTGTACTGGTATCAAGAGCCGCAACTAGTTTTTGGGCTAACATTTCTTGTTTTAAGCTGCGTTTAAAGTCATTAATTGACCAGCCAAAGTTAGCTTTCAGTACATCCTCAAAACCCTTTTCATTTGCGCCTAAGCGGTTTTGACTGCGCACGACAGTAATCTCATCACTGAGTTCGCGGTCACTAACCGATACTTTGTGTTGCCTGGCTAATTGTTTAACGTAATCATCATCTAAGACTTTTTGCAGGGCTCGATGCTTGTAGTCTGCCAATTGTTGCTTGCCAACTTCACTGTTAAAATCAACTTTCTGCTGGGTTTGGTAATAGTGAACATAGTGTCTCAGTTCAAACAAGTAGTTTTCATAGGCAATGAAATCTGGGCCTACCTTAGCAACTGGAAGAGGTATAACCTGGGTTACGCCGTATAAAAAACCAGAATTAGACTTAAAAAGGTATAGTGCCAAAGTGCAATAAGTAAAAAAGCCTATAACCGCTGCCGTGAATAGTGCGGTCGTAATAAGCACAATCTTATGTTTGGAATGTTCTAGCGGGTAAATGTACTTGCGGGCTTTGGACAGGACCTTTTCTCGGTGTTCGGCCACAGTTTCACTGGTGATACGCGGTACCGAGGAGTCAATTTCTGATTCCTCGGGCGGCTCCAGTTTTTGCCGGTTTTTAGGCAAAAATTTACTGAGTTTAGGTTTCTTCATCTGTCTCCTCGTTATCTTGGTTTATAGGCAAACTATTGGCCGTAATACCCTTGTCGCGCAATATATTCAAAATCTTTTTCTGAATTTTGGCCGGGTGATGAACATCGTGTATTACCAAATCGCCCACGTATGTTTGCATCATTATTGTACCAAATCCTAGTAAGGTTTCCTGTAATCCAGCTACCTGGTAATTAACCATTTGAATTTGGCCAAGTGTTAGATCTACCACTGTTTTGTGGAATAGTCCCTTTTGAGTAATTTGTATTAGACGCTGATCGGTAACAATAAACACGCTGTAGTACCAACCTATCCAGAATGGGAAAAGTATTAATATCCAGCTAAGTATTCCCAGTGCCAGTCCACCAAAAAACCAACCTAGCCCGAGTGTCGGCTTAAGCGCGGCAGGCAGTACTCCTATTAGTGGTGCAAAGGCACCAATTATTAGGCCCTTGCGCATAACAATTGGGTGTTTACGGAAAACAAATAAGACATTTTCATCATCAAACTGATCATCAAAATGTTTTTTAGTCTCGGTTTTTTTAGGCATGTGAATATTGTATCAGCTAAGAAGTAAAACTTAACCGGTTTAATGGTGCCCCCGAGAGGAGTCGAACCTCTAGCTTCTCCTTAGGACGGAGCTATTTTATCCATTGAACTACAGGGGCGTCGGCCTGATTATACGTGAGTAAGGTGTTCGTGGACAGTTTTGTAGTCAAACAATTCCTCAGGTCTAAACCACATGGCAATTTCTTTTTGGGCATCATTTACTGTACCTGAAGCATGTACTAGGTTGGCAGCACCCTTTTTAGCTAATGATGCTCGGCCCAAACTCAAATGAGCATAGTCACCTCTAATGGTGCCCGGTGCTGAATCTTTTGGCCCAGTCGTACCTACTAGTTTACGCACTATCTCGACGGCATGGCCGCCTTCTAGTACTACAGCAATAACTGGACCACTGCGCATAAAGTCACGAGTGGCGTCAACAATCATGCGGCCTATTTCTTCTATGGATTCGCTGTATTTAATCCCGTAAGAATCCCAGTCTATTTTAGTCTTATTGCCGACGATAGGTATTAAATCTTCAGGGTAATGTTTAACCAGCAGGTCTTCATCAGGCACAAGCATCTTGGCGCCTACAATTTTAAGCCCGGCTCGCTCAAAGCGAGTAATAATTTCACCAATAATTGCCCGCTTGAGGGCATCGGGTTTTAGAATAATTAAAGTTCTTTCCATCTTATTCCTTATATTTTTACATTTGTTTGGTCCATTGTAACAGATTGAGCCCATCTAAGCACTATAGTTATGTCGTACAATATAAGTATGTTGCTCAGCAAAGCCCTGACTGATTTTTTGGAATACTTAGAAATTGAGCAAAACCGCTCCCAAAAAACCATTGCCAATTATGATCACTATTTGACTCGGTTGATTGATTTTGCCGGGGATATTAAGGTCAGCGACATAGATCCAGAGCTTATTCGTAAGTGGCGGTTGTGGTTAAATCGCTTGGGCACCAATGTCTCAGACGAACTGCAAAAGTCCACTCAGAATTACCATTTGATTGCCCTTAGAAGTTTTCTAAAATACTGTTCTAAACGTGACATTTCGGCTTTGCCAGCCGATAAAGTAGAGCTAGCTCGCACTACTCGCAAACAAGTTACTTTCTTAGGTTCAGAAGAGTTAGAACGGTTATTTGCCCAACCCGATATTGCCAAACCAGCCGGGCTACGTGATAGAGCTATTTTAGAGTTATTATTTAGTAGCGGGCTGCGAGTATCGGAATTGGTGGGACTCGACCGAGATCATATAAACCTCAAGCGCCGAGAATTTATGGTCCGCGGTAAGGGTCAAAAAGACCGACCCATCTTTATAAGTGACAATGCTGCTGACTGGTTACAAAAATATTTGGACCAAAGAGTCGATGCCACCCGTCCATTGTTTTTGCGCTATAGCGGCAGTAAAAAGGTGGATCTTAGTGGCAATTTTCATCGGTTAACCGCCCGCAGTGTGCAGCGCATGGTTAGCCGATATGCCTTGCTAGCCGGAGTTACCAAGCATGTATCGCCTCACACTTTGCGCCACAGCTTCGCTACAGATTTACTTATGAATGGTGCCGACTTGCGTAGCGTGCAGGCGCTACTAGGCCACAGTAATATTGCAACTACTCAAATTTACACCCACGTTACCGATAAACACTTAAAGGATGTCCATAAACGCTTCCATCATAAAGAAACAAGTAACTAATATAATAGATTATCTACTCACCGGCTATGGGCAGAGTTGGGCAGTTAGGGTCATCTTCCGCACTAGTAGGTGTGACTTGCAAAGTTTTACAGATAGAATCTGCTGATTCAATAGCAAATTCGGGCATTGTACCGCTGGTACCACGTAGCGGATAGCGTACCTGAATCCGACGAAGTATATCTTTGGCTTTGCCTGTGGCATCAATTTGTAATTGCGCACCTGTAAACAAACTGTCGCAGGTAGCCGGACTACCACTGTTGGTACTACCGCAAATATTTACAGTTGAGTCACTATATAAAGATTTAATGCGTAAAATATAGCCTGAGAGCGTATTATGCAGCAAATCACTCAGCATCACATTGCAAGAGTAGATAGAGCCAGTTATATTCCCGGTATTACAGCCACCGCTTAACACTGGACCCTGCTTGCTAGGGGTATTACCATTTAGTCCAACATCAAAAACATTATTGACGCCTGGTCCAGTATTTTCGGGGTATAAATAGGCAGTAAAGGTGTTGGCAATTAGACTTGGCCGATTTAGTTGATCAAGTGGCGTTAAACTAATCTCTAAAACCCCGGTATTTCCTACGAAGTTAGCTTGAGTTGGGAACAATGGTGTGCCACTTGGCCCCGCCGTAAATTGGCTAGAGAATGTAGGCGTAACAGAGGTATCGGCATACTGCCAGCTAATATGCAGAACCGATATGAGGGCGGAATTTATCGGCACGATGGTTGATGATTCTGTTACCTTATCATAGTGTAGAGTTGGTAGCGATGAACCAATCAACAAGCAAGTGTAGGCAGTGCCCGAAGTAGCGTCTAGAACCGCACCATTAGGACTTCTGAGTGGATCAAGAGCACAGGTGGTTTTAGAAGTTGTTTGGCCGCTATTATAAGATTTTATAGCATCATTGATACCCGACTGGGCAGAATAAAAAGCTTGGGTACTTAGTTGCCTATCTAGGGCCTGGCGATCTTCACGGCGGGCAATTTGAGCAAAACCTAAAATAATAAGACTAAGTACTACCATTAAAACCATTGTCACGACTATCGAGACAAATCCGTCTTGGCTATCAATTGGTTTTAGGTGAAGTCTCATTTATTTATATCTCCTTTATTATGGTAGGCGTTTTTGTACCACTGTACTTAGTTCTGAAATTGAACAGAATTGCGATCCGGCGCCACCAACACATAAATTATGATCGCTATTAAGCAAATCATCGTCGCCATAGACTACTCGAATAGTAATTTCATACAGAATTGGATGTTGAGGATCTATATTTACAGGGTTGGCACTTGGCTCTATGTCCAGAGTCGCCAAGCGCATAAATGG
>CAZFNQ010000012.1:5945-8607 GCA_964520375.1 uncultured Candidatus Saccharibacteria bacterium | reverse complement strand
GCGTGATTAGTTGTATGTTTATTGACATAATCTGCTGTACCATCTGTTATTTCTGCATCCAGAACATAGCTATAGCGGGTAGTATTAATACAAAAAGCATAGGTAGTACCTGGGGTGTCCTTACCGACTGTGTCAGTAACAACACCACCGCTAAATTGAATTGCTTGAGCTATCTGATCCATAATGCTGCGAGCCGCGGACTGGGTTCTAGAAGTTGTTAGCCCCTTATAGTAAGTACGCCCAACTTGGAGCAAAGAAAAAGTCATTATTAACAAAATTATTGCAAATACAGAAGTTGCGATCATTAACTCAACAATAGTAAATCCAGGCGCTGACGTATTGTTTGTCTCTTGTTGCCTGTTCATGGTCTGTTAAGCCTATATCTAACTATTACTTCGTCGTGGCCATTTGTACCCGAGCTATTACCACCGGCACTATCCCACCGAGCGTGAACTGAAAAAATTGATCCAGTATTGGTACCAGCATCGTCTTTGCGCTCAATCGCCAAATGATACCGACTGTTTATACCACTACTGCAATTAGCAATGTTACCAAAATCTGAATTAGAAAATAACGTCGGTAAGGCTGCGCCAATATTGACTGTCGGATTAGTAGCGTCGATAACAGCGTTATTATTGCTTGTATCTATGCAAAACACGTGCGTAGCACCGAATATATTTGTAGGACTAGCAACATCGGCAGGTTTTGTCGATTTACCCAATAGATCTAAAACTTCAAGCTGCCCTTCTACAAGTTTTAGGGCTTCAACACGTTCTTGAGCTCTATAGATGTTATTCAAACTTCGAGTTGTGGCCGCATACGCTCCAGCTAAAACAATACCTAGCACTGCCATCGTCAAAAGGACTTCTATAATAGTATCGCCTGTTTTTGATAAGTATTTCACGGCACACAAGCCCCACTCGGTAAGACTGAACCAATATTATTGAATACGGCTAGGGTGTTATTAAGTTGACGGCCGCTGCTACCAATTGTTATTACCCCGTATTGCCCACCCTTCCCCAAGTAACAGATTATTACGCTTGAGGCTAGGGTATAGTTTGTGGAACTATCTAAATAATCGGCCATAGCCGGTGATGTTGTACCAGTACTAATACTTATGGGAACGGCTGGGTTAATGGCGTATAGGCTGGCTACTTTAGAGCCAGACGCTAATTTACCAGTACTATCGTTTTGACCAAAACTGCTAATAATAGCCAGGGCGGCAGTCGAATTCGAGGTTCCGTTAAAATGCATGGCTATAGCTTGCAAGCCATAGCTCAACGTTTGCGATACTTGGCCAGGGGGAACAGATAAATGAGCAGCACTAGCCGATGGGGCAATCGCAACCGGAAAAGATTGTGTTAATGAAATAGGAATGGTACTGGTTGAACCTGTCACGTATTGTAAGCCTACAAGATTGTAAGTGTTATATAGCTTCTTATTTCCGCCTACGTTGAAGTGAACAGCCCGGCCTATATAGACACAACCACCATTTGTACCTTGATTATTGGCATTGGCCAAGGCAGTAATTTGTGGTCCACTTTCTGCTGCGATTGGTGCTCGGCATTGAAAGTTATTGGTATTTGAGTAGTAGCCAGTGCTGACGTTATTAATCACGTCGTTTAATTGAGCTTGAATATCGTTAATGGCCTGCGTAAATTGAGTCTTTTGGGTTTGTCCCGAAAACATAGCAAAGGCAGCAACCATCATTAATGCAGATACTGCTAAAAAAATCATAACCTCAACTATAGTAAAGGCCTGAGGGTTGAGACCTCTGTTCATGAACTCAAGTATACCATAAGCATTTAGGCTAGTCCCTAGATAAGTAGGACTTTGGTTTTATACCAATGTATAACAGATGCGCCAAAGAGACGCGCAAATATGGCACCAGCTATTAATAATGGCCCGAATGGGACTTTTGAAGTCCTTTTAACTCTTCCAGAAGCCAAAAGAGGCAAAGTCACAAATGTTCCTAGAAGTGAGGCACTGAAAATAGTTATCAGCATTAACTCACCGTTAGCTAATATAAGGCCCAATAACATACCTAGTTTCACGTCGCCGCCGCCAATCCATCTACCGCTAGATACTTGGAACAATATATAAAACAGCCCTGAGCCAATTACAAAACTTATAATTATTTGACCAGCCGCTCTTAAACCATCGTTGAACACAAAAACAAGTAATAAGGATTGCAAAACCGCTAAAGTCATTAAAAAATATACTATTTTATTTGGTAACAAGTACCATTTAAGATCATAGACCGCTAAAGCAACCAGACCAGTTAAAAATACCAGCCAAAAAATTATTAGAGTTATACCTCTAGCATTATATGCGAATGGCCAGTATATATATGAGACTAAAAATAAAAGCGCGGTAGTTAGCTCAACTAAGGGATATTGGATTGAAATTGGCCGATGGCAATAACGACATTTGCCCCTTAGCCACAGCCAGCTCAGGACTGGTACTAGGTCTTTTGTCGCTAGTTTATGGCGGCAATTCGGACACAGACTGTGCCCTTTTAAGATAGAAAGATCATCAGTTATCAACTTATTTCTACTCGTGACTTGTTCTTTAGTCTTGCTTTTTTTGGATCCTAGCTTTTGGCTTGGCTTTGTTTGCTCATGAAGCCGCCATACTAAGGCATTAACAAAGCTACCCAAAC
>CAZFNQ010000012.1:0-5845 GCA_964520375.1 uncultured Candidatus Saccharibacteria bacterium | reverse complement strand
GTTTTTTAAACTACTACTGCGGGTTAACACATGCCCAGTTCCAACCAGAGCCAGCTTCTACAGTGTAGAGTAAGGCTGTTTGGCGAGCTGTGCCTGCTTGTGTAACGTTACTACCATTACATTGTGCCTGCTCAGCCAAGACCATAGTATTACTGACAGCCGTTCCAGCTGTGTAAATACCGGCATTGGTCGCGATGTAGAAAGTGTTGGCAGCTGGTGCGGCTGGTCCAGTTGCTGCAATAGCAGCACATGTCAAATTTATATACACAGCTAGCCCACCTGCCGGTAAAGAGTTAAGTAGAGCCGTACAATGTGCTGCCGTTGTTGGCAAAGCACCTTGGTTGTTGGCTGTAAAGTCAACTACTGCGGCACTCACCCTTCCAGCATCAGTTTTACGAGCTGTATTACGTTGGCTACGCTGCAGAGCTGGAACAGCTAGCAGCACGACCAGGATGATCAGCGCGGCTATGGCCAGCACGATTAAGACTTCTATGATGGTGAAGCCTTTATCTTGATTAAGTTTTTTTGATTTTTTAAGCATTTGAGGTGCCCCCCTTATTAATTGATGTTAAATTGCTTATGGTATGAATGGTACGTGGGATAGTTATAAAAAGCAAGTCCCGAAATATGGTATTCGGAAAATATCGATGTTTACCTCTGTAATATTTATTTAACCTGTGGATAAAACTTATGCATTGGGAGTTTCGACCCCCATAAAAACCTATGGATTTTTTAATACTCGAGGAATTTTCAGGTCTATTATCAAGATTAAATATTAGCATCACTTAATGAATTATGGACTTACCGGCTAGGCCATAGATTGGCAGTAGGACTGCCGCAACTACCGTAAAAGCAACTACTCCTAATATAATCATCATTGCCGGCTCAATAATAGTAGAGATGTTTTTAATTTCCATGTCCACTTCCCGCTCATAATAGTCGGCAATTTTTCCCATCATAGCTTCCAATGATCCAGATTGTTCACCGATATGTAACATATTGGGTACTAGGTTCAGAAAATTAGGGTCTCCAGACAATGAGTCAGACAAAGCCTTGCCACCCTTTACCTTTTCTATAGCTTTAGTTATGGAATTTTCGACGTGGACATTATTAACAGCATCGCCAGTAATTTCTAGCATTTGTATAAGCGGAACTCCAGTTGCGACTAAAGTTTGACCAGTACGAGCAAAACGAGCCATATACAGCTTCATAAACAGTGGCCCGATTAGCCAGGCACGCATTTTAATTTTATCAACAATTTGCCGGCCCCCAAGGGTATTTGCCCATCTAGTTGTAAATACACCGCTTATGATGAATACCAGTATTATGACCCACCAAAACTTAATTACTATATGAGAAACAGCCAGTAATATACGCGTGACTAACGGTAAGGTAACTCCCGGCAAGCCCTTATATAGACTTTCCACCTGCGGTAAGACTTTAACAATCATAAAGCCGACCACCGCTACCATAACCACCAGTACTATCAGAGGATAAATCATGGCACCACGAACCTTGCTTAGTATCTCAGCATCCTTTTCCTGTTGATTAGCCAGCCGTTCCAAGGCTGCGTCTAAAGTACCTGATGCCTCGCCGGCGGCAACCAAGCTCACAAACACCCGGTTAAAAATGTCTGGGTAATGACCAAGCGAAGCCGCAAAGCTAGAGCCACCTTCAACATCATTAATAATACTGCTCAGGATTGCCTTGAGCTTTTTATTCTCCGTTTGACCCATAACATTGTTTAAGCTCTGTACTAATGGCAAACCAGCATTAATAAGAGTAGATAGTTGGCGTGAGAAGAGTACCTTATCTTTAGCTTTTACTCGGTTAAATAACTTTTTGAAGCCCTCGTTAGAACCTTCTTTAAGTTTTATTGATACCGGGGACAAGCCCTCTCCCCTAATAAGTTTGGCTGCCGCTGCCTCACTATCAGCCTGAACTTCTGCTTTAACTTTTTGCCCGCTGGTGGCGTTGCGAGCTTCGTAAGCGTAAGTTAGCATGGCAAAAACACCAATTTTAAGGATTGGTCATCAAAAACTATCTGTCCACGCTTAAAACTTGAAACTATCGACATTAGATTTTGGATTACCATTTAGCTTCTCATCATCCTATCTAGTTCTTCTAGATCAACTGCGTAATTTCTAGCTTCGTCATATGTAATAGTGCCGTTATGAATAAGATTCACCAGTGTTTTATCCATAGATTGCATACCGTGTTCGGCACCAGTTTGTATGACGGCTTCTAGTTGATGGCTTTTACCCTCACGAATAATATTTCGAACGGCTGGTGTTGCCACCAGAACTTCAGCAGCAGCAATCCGTCCACCGCCAATTGCTGGTATTAGGCGCTGAGAACATATAGCCATTAGTATATTAGCCAGCTGAGCTCTAATTTGCGGTTGCTGGTGTGGTGGAAAAACGTCAACCATACGATCAATACTTTGACTAGCAGAGTTGGTGTGCAAGGTAGCCAGCACCAAGTGACCGGTTTCAGCAATAGTAATAGCCGAGGAAATGGTTTCTAGATCGCGCATTTCGCCAATAAGCACTACGTCAGGGTCTTCACGTAGACTAGAGCGCAGTGCCGCAGAGAAAGAGTATGTATCGTAGTGAACTTCACGCTGAACAACGATGGACTTTTTAGATTTATGAGTGTATTCAATTGGGTCTTCGATAGTAATAATATGGGCAGAGCGCTCATTATTTATACGGCCCACTAGACCGGCCAGCGTAGTAGACTTACCAGAACCTGTCGGACCGGTTACAAGTACCAGGCCGCGGGGATAGTCTGCAAATTTATTTACAACCGGTGGTAATCCTAACTGCTCAATAGAAAGTATCTCGTTTGGTATAAGCCTTAGCGCTGCCGCCATATTGCCACGTTCATGAAAAGCATTTACCCTAAAACGTCCTAGATCACCAAAGGCAAAACTAAAGTCAAATTCTTTGTCTTTAAGAAGTATTTGCTTTTGATCTTCATCTAATATAGCGAACACTAATAGTTCTAGGGTCTCTTCTGTTAAGGCTTCTGAGCCGCTAACCGGCAATAGAGTTCCATCAACCCGCAGCATTGGCTGTAGACCGACTTGTAAGTGTAAGTCGGAAGCTTTCTTTTTTACGACTTCTTCTAGTAGCAATTCTATTCTAAGTTGTGCCATTATCCACCCCCTTTAGGCGCTATCTGAAGCGGCTACACGGTTAACTTCCATTAATGATGTATAGCCAGCTAGTGCCTTTAAATAACCGTCTTCACGCATTGTTACCATACCTGCTTGCTGGGCTGCTTTTTGAATTTCCAGGCTAGTTGAGCGTTTTAAAATCAGATCCTGGATTTTCTCTGTAACCTCAAAAACTTCGTACAGACCCATTCGCCCCTTATATCCGCCCGGACTTTGAGTGCTATCTTTGCCCTTCCACAAAGTATAAGCGTTTTGACCTTTTACTGGCAAGTTTTCATAGCCTAAATCCTCACCTATTTTTTTCTGTTCTTGTTCATTGGCTGGCAGTAAATGATTCAGTGTCTGGTTTATAGCCTCTGTTTCAGGCTTTGTAGATTGATACTCTTCTTTGTCCTCATCTGGTATACGTCTGACTAATCGTTGTCCAATAACTGTATGTACAGTCGAGGCAATCAAAAACGGTTCTATGCCCATATCCAGTAAGCGCGGTAGAATTCCAGCAGCTGAATTAGTGTGCAAAGTTGAAAATACCAAATGCCCGGTCAGAGCCGCCTGTACTGCCAGGGTAGCTGTTTCTTTATCACGAATCTCACCTACCATAACTATGTCAGGGTCCTGGCGTAAAATAGATCGCAGTCCAGTAGCAAATGTTAGACCAACATCATTATTAACCTGTATTTGATTGATACCTGATATCTTGTATTCAACCGGATCTTCCAATGTAACGATATTTATAGTTGGTGTTTTAATTTCCTGAATTAGGGCATACATTGAAGTCGATTTACCCGAACCAGTCGGACCAGACGTTAAAACCATGCCGTTGGGCTTTTTGATGCCACCACGAATCATGCGTAAGGCTCGGCCCTTATAACCCATATCCTCCAGTTTTAGACTGGTGCCTGTTTTATCAAGTAATCTAATGGCGACCTGTTCACCCCAAACCACAGGTGAAATTGCGATACGCAAGTCAATCGGTCGGTTGGCTACCATAACAGTGAATCCGCCGTCTTGAGGTATACGATGCTCATCAATTTTTAAGTTGGATAAGATTTTTATACGTGAAACTATTGGTGGCTCAGTGGCTTTGGGCAGTTTCATCATTTCTCGTAACACGCCATCTATCCGACAACGAATGCTTAATTCCTTTTCGTGCGGTTCAATATGTATATCACTAGCTCGGTTTTTTGCAGCAAATTCTAAAATTGCCGATAGGACTTTGCTTATAGGTGAGTCTTGGACAATGTTTTGAATATCTTTTTGCTGTGACGAGCCCTGCTCTACTACCAATTCTTCAATTTCTTTTTGGCCGGCAAAACTTTTAAAGGCGCTGGTGGCTTTATCAATGGTAGCTTTATATTGTTCTAAAACGTGTTTAATGCCGGCTTCGCTGGCGGAATAGACTTTAAGTGGCCTACCAATTTTGTTAGCTAAAAAGTCAACGGCTTGCACGTTGTCTGCATCAAGCATAGCTACTACTAAACGGTGCTGCATTTCTCCCAGAGGAACTGCCATATAGCGCTCGGCTGAGTCCTGCGGCAGCAAGGCTAAGACTGACGGCTCAATAGTAGCGTTACTCAAATTTACATAAGGTACCTTTGTAGCTTTGGCTATAGCATGAGTTAACACTTCGTCGGAAACACCACCTTGGTTTACCAACATACTAAAAAGCGGGGTGTTAGTTTTAGAAGCATCGGCTTTGAGCTGTGACAGTTTTTCGCTAGTTAATAGACCGTCTTTGATAAGATTATCTTCAACCTGCTTTTGGGTTGTGGCTGAGAGCACGCTCATAAGTTAAAGATCTCGTAACTTTTTATTGTGAATTACTATTAAATGGTTGTTTATTGGAATTATCGCCAATTTTTATTAACTGAGTTGGGTCAATTGATTTGTCATTAAAATACTTTTTATCAAGTTGAGGGAAATCTGCAGTTATAGGATCGACAACCTCCACCTGTTCCTGACGGTGTTTAGGAGCTGTTATGAGTACATTTGAAAGCACAACCGACATCACTGCACTAACAACAATAACAACTACTATTAACATTATGTCTTTTTGTTTCATTTCACGACCTCAGTTCTTATAGTTAGATCCTTTTCTGGTTGATAGTAGGTTTTACCCGCTATGCTAACTTGTAACTCTTTGTCACTGCCACTGAAGTTAATGGAATCGATACTAATCGGCCTGATAGATCTTTCAAATACAGAAATAAGGTTTTGTATATTTCCATAATTGCCTGATACTGACGCTTGAAAGGCCATTATAACAGGCACAGGAGTACTGCTACTTTCTTGACCAGATTGTGAGATTTCTTCATCTATACCACTAAAACCACCGACCGTTAAACCATTTTGACTTAGTAATTTATCTAGGCTTGTAGCCAAGGCTGGAAAATCGTACTTACTAGGCAAAGCATCGAGTGTGATTTTGGCGTTATCGCCGTCTTTGTCACCAACGCCAGTCGGGTTACCGCCTAGAATATTGGCAGATGTGCCGACAAAAACTTTATAGGCAGCTATAAGTGGACCAGTAGCGGCAACATTTTTCCTCAGCTGGTCCCTAGCTGCTTCTTTCTTAGTAATAACTCTTGATTGATAAGCACGCTGATTAAGCAGGGCTTTACTAGCAACCAGGCTAAATACAACCACAAATGAACTTACAGCCAG
>CAZFNQ010000011.1:0-17212 GCA_964520375.1 uncultured Candidatus Saccharibacteria bacterium | reverse complement strand
CCTTCGATCTTAAAACTGGTAACAGCTGCGCCAGCAATACTGGATAACAAAACTCGGCGCAGTGAATTGCCAAGTGTCATGCCGTAACCGGTGTGCAATGGCTCAATACTGAAAGTTGCTGAAGTTTTGCCGTGCTCGTCTACCTTGACCAGTCCTGGTGTGTGAATTAGTTTTGACATATCTTTCGCTCCTTGCCTTCTTAACGTGAGTAATATTCCACGATTAGTTGTTCATTAATATCCGGCTCTACCTCTTCGCGGCTAGGTACGCCGGTAACGGAAATCTCAAACTTTTTACGGTTTACCTTTAACCATCCTGGCAAATCGTTTGGGCTAGCCGGACTGACCGTCTCTAGTTGTTTGAAATACTCTGTCTTTTTACTGTGGTCGCGGGCGATTATTACATCGCCTGGTTTGACCCTTATAGATGGGATATCTACGCGTCGACCGTTAAGTGTAAAGTGTCCGTGAGTGACAAGTTGCCTGGAGGCCCGGCGGCTCATTGCCAAACCGCTGCGGTAAACTGTGTTATCGAGGCGCTGTTCTAAAAACTGTAGTAATACCTGACCAGATTGGCCGCGTGAACGGGCTGCTTCTCTCATTAGGTTACTAAACTGGCGTTCAAGTAAGCCGTACAAGCGCTTGACCTTTTGTTTTTCCCTTAGCTGCAGAGAATATTGGCTAGCTTTGTTACGTGAGCCACGGCCGCTGTGCTGCTGGCCTGGTGGAGTTGAACGCTTAACCAAGGCTTTGTGTGCCTTAGGGTGCAACGCGTAGCCTTCGCGCCTGGACATTTTAACAATTGGGCCTCTTTCTCGTGCCATAGCTTAAACCCTTCTGGCCTTCCTGGGTCTGACACCGCCGTGCGGTACTCCCGTTACATCGGTAATGCTGTCGACAGCAATATTCTGAGTCATAAGTGTCCTAACAGCCGCTTCGCGGCCTAGGCCAATACCCTTAATAAATACGTCAACCTTGCTTAGTCCGTATTGCTGTTTGGCAGCGACGGCAGCTTTTTCGGTAGCGATCTGTGAAGCATAGGCAGTACCTTTTTTAGAGCCTCTAAAACCACACGCCCCGGCGCTAGAGGTCGTCAGTACGCCGCCTTTGGCATCGGTAAACGAAATAATTGTATTGTTAAAGGATGCCAGCACGTGCATTTGACCAGATGGAACTGATCGCTTGGCTTTCTTCTTTTTGGGCGTTGGTTTAGTTGCCTCAGTAAGTTCTGGGGCTTCGGCAACTGTGTCGGTGGTAGTTTCGTCTGTCATAATTAATAATCCTAAGTCTTAGACGGCGCTTTCTTAGCCGTACCGCCGACTGTAATCTTTTTACCCCTGCGTGTCCGAGCGTTAGTTTTAGTCCGTTGTCCACGTGATGGCAAGCTGGCTTTATGCCTCAGTCCACGATAGGAATTAATGTCTTTAAGCCGCTTTATGTTGCCCGTCACAATCCGCTGGAGTTCGCCTTCAACAATGTATTTAGCATTTATGACTTCTTGTAAGCGGGAAATCTCGCCGTCATTTAAGTCCTTGACCCTGACAATCGGTTCGACTTTAGCTTCAGCCAATATATCACGGCTAGTCTTGGGGCCAACACCGTAAATATATGTCAAGGCAACTTGGACTTGCTTTTCGGATGGGATTGTAATACCGGCGATTCGGGCCATACTTAGCCTTGCCTTTGCTTGTGCTTAGGTTTCATTTTGTTAATAACATATACCCGGCCCTTGCGGCGGACAATCTTGTCACTGGGACTGATTTTCTTGACGCTAGCACGTACTTTCATGCCTTGGCCCATGCTCCTTAACGCAGTCTTTAACTGACTGCCTTAAACTTTATGATTTGCGATAGGTGATTCTGCCCTTCGTAAGATCGTAAGGGGTCAACTCAACCGTTACGCTGTCGCCTGGCACAATACGTATGTAATGCTTGCGCATTTTACCAGCGACATGAGCTATAATTTGATGCCCGTTTTCAAGCTCTACTTTGAACTGAGTGCCCGGTAGCGTTTCGACCACCGTACCACTTAGTTCAATTACTTCCTTGTTTGCGGCCATAAATATAACAAACGATAATTATACCAGATGAGTCACACTAAAGTAAAGTGTTTTTATAAATCCCTCACTACAGTCTCAGGAGGGACCTTGATATGCTTGCAATATACCAAGTTCTAGCCGTTCAATCAAGTTTTTTTGCTTTTGCGCGGCAGGAACCTTAGTCGCCGACCACCAGTTGCCGCTTCGGCCGGTATCGAGGAATCATAGAAAAAATCTGGCTGTGAATATTGGTCGTAAGTTACCATCAGGGCCCGTGATTCTATGGCTCTAAGTGTTTCTAGTGCTACAGCTACCAAAATCAGAAGGCTGGTACCGCCAATAGCAATATTGGTTTTTAAGAATATCTGAGCTATCATTGGCAAAAGTGCCAAAAATCCCAAGGCCATGGAGCCAAACAGTGTTAACCTGTTGACGATTTTACCTAGGTATTTCTCGGTTTGCTTGCCAGAACGAACACCAGATATAAAGCCACCTTGTTTTTGAAGGTTTTCGGCAATTTCCTTGGCGTTAAAGGCCACATTGGTGTAAAAGAACGTAAAGACAACTACCAGTAAGAAGTAAACTAGCGGGTATAGAAACGGCTGCCAGCCTCCGCTTTGAAAACTTTGGACGCTGGGCGGCTGGAAAAGCTTTAGCAAAGTCGATCCAATGGATTGTAAATGGGCGCTGGCGCTGCCTGCCATTATTTGCCCGGCAAAGCTCGGCACGCTCAAAAAGGCAACGGCAAAAATGATTGGAATAACTCCAGCCGTAATAAGTTTAATCGGCAACACTGTGGTTACGCCGCCGTAAGCCCGGTTTCCCTGTACACGTTTGGCGTAGTTAATAGTAATGTTCCTGGACGCTTCGTTAAGCTTAACGATAAACACCGTCACGGCCGTGACGATAACTAAAATAAGAATGCTAAATAGCAGGCCATTGCGGCTTATTGGCAAAGTCTTGCCCCACAGATGCCATTTGGCATTTTTGTTAGTTATAGAGCTAATGAGTGCAGCAGTGGTCTTAGGTAAGCTACTAACAATGCCAACAGTAATAACTAGCGATATGCCATTTCCAACCCCCTGCTCAGTCACTAGTTCACCTAGCCACATCAATATCATGGCTCCGCCAGTTAGAGCTGCCACCATAAGCACCCATTGAATAAGCTTGGTGTTAGCTGTAATGTCGCCCAGTCCGCCAATGCTGGCGGCCGATTGACGAACAAGAAATATTGCCCCAATAGACTGGACTATAGCCAGCGGGAACGTCAGTATACGGGTATATTGATTTATCTTCTTTCGCCCGTATTCGCCCTCGTTGTTCAAAGCTTCCAGCTTAGGTATGGCCCTAGTTAACAGCTGCAGAATAATCGAGGCGTTAATATAGGGGCCCAGGCCAACTAGCATTATAGAGAAATTAGCTAGAGCGCCGCCGGACAAAACATTAATAAAGCTTAGTAACTGAGGCGCTTGTTGGGACGAGAAAATGTTTTCCAACACCTGCTTAAGGGTTTTGGGATCGCTCAGCGGTACCGGAATATGGGCCATAATTCTAAAGACCAGTAACATTCCTAGCACTGCAAATATACGCTTACGCATATCTGCTGTGCTTAGTGACCGCCAAATTATCTTCCAGTTCATAAGCTCATTGACCCCAATTTAACTCAAAAATCTTTACCCAGTATACAGGACATAGGAGCCTGTTTACAGAGACTTATTATTTGGCAGCGTAGCCAAATTGCTAGCCGTCTACTTTTTTTATTTTTCTTTTTTAACGCGTGCGACTTGCAGAGTTGGACTAAAAGTACCGCCGGCTTTTTGTATGGCCTCGATTGAAGGCTTGCTGGCCGATTGCAGCTTTACAGATAACTTTTTAGTAATGTCGCCCTTAACTATTAGTTTTACCTTAACGTGTGGGCTTGATACCAGACCGACTTCAGCTATTTTATGGTTATCGATTACTCCGCTCAATTCATTTATCTGGCCGGTGTAGACATTCTCAACTTGTCTTCGGTGAGAAGTAAATCCGCGTAATTTTGGCAAGCGTTGCATTAGTGGGTTTTGTCCGCCTTCAAAGCCAGGGCGTCGGCCGCTGCCGGCTCTAGCGTTTTGACCCTTGGTACCACGCCCAGCAGTTTTGCCTTGTCCGGCGGAAATACCACGTCCAACCCGTTGGGCTTGTTTGTGGCGAGTAATATTTAGTTCATGATACTTCATTACGGAGCCTTCTTAACAACTGTCTTGTTGGCAGGTCGTTTATTAGCTGTGGTAGTAACCCAATGTTTAGCTGGCACCATACTCTGCAGGGCTTTTAGGGTAGCATAGGCTGTGTTGGTCTTATTAGATGAGCCTAATGACTTGCTCAGGGCGTTACTAATACCACCAACTTCCAAGATGGTGCGGACTACTCCGCCAGCAATTAACCCGGTACCGGGACTAGCTGGTTTTATTAAGATATGCGAGCCGCTTACCCGAGCTTCAGCCTCGTGTGGCAAAGTATCGTTGTAGATTGATAGTGTAATCATGTTCTTTTTGGCTATGTCTACAGCCTTGGTGACTGCCGCTGTAACGTCGGCACCCTTTGCCGAGCCAACTCCAACCTTGTTTTTGTGATCGCCCAGTACAACCAGGGCACGGAATCGGAAACGACGGCCGCCTTTAACAACCCGGGCTACTCGGTCGATATGAACCACTCGCTCATCAAACTGCTTTTCTTCTGCTGTCTGTTCACGCCTTGGCATTGTTATTGGTCTATTGGCCATATTAAAACTCCAGTCCTGATTTACGAGCAGCATCGGCCAGGGCTTTAACGCGGCCATGGTACAAATGCCCACCTCGGTCAAAAACGACTCGCTTAATTTTAGCGGACTTAGCCCGTTTACCAACTTCTGTACCGATCCAAATGGCTCGGTCAGTCATGGTGCCGGTGGCAGATTTACTACCGACAGTAGTTATTGACAGCAACGTATTGCCAGATGTGTCATCGATTATCTGGGCAGTGATGTGGCGATTGCTGATATTAACATTTAGACGCGGTCGTTGACGAGTACCGCTAATTACCGCTCTGACCCGAGCCCGGCGGACGGCATGATTGTTTAATTTGTGTTCAAGATTATTCATAATAGCCTACTTTTCCTTACCTGATTTACCGCTTTTGCGGATTATGCGCTCGCCAACATACTTGATGCCTTTGCCCTTATAAGGTTCGGGCTTTTTAAGGGCCCGAATTTCAGCTGCTACCTGACCGACTTGTTGTTTGTTGATGCCGCTGATGGTAATTATATTTTGATCAATGCTGGCGGTTACTCCGGGCGGTATTTTATAGGTAACATCGTGCGAAAAGCCAACGTTGAGCTTTAGATCGGCTCCAGCCATGCTAACGCGGTAGCCGACACCGTTAATTTCTAGCTGCTTGCTGAAGCCTTCGCTGACACCGCTGACCATATTGCTCAGAAGAGAGCGCATTAAACCGTGTTTGGACCGGACTTTTGGATCGTCGTTGGCTCGACTGACAATTAGATTGTCGTCTTCTTGTTTAATAGAAATCCCTGGCATAGCAAACTGGCTAAGGCTACCTTTGGTGCCTTTTACCTCAACGGCTCCACGATCAATAGTAATACTGACGCTAGCTGGTATTTTAATTGGTTGTTTGCCTATTCTACTCATACTAATAAACCTTGCAGATTAACTCTCCGCCAACTTTTTTTGAAGCGGCCTGGGAGCCGGTCATAACTCCTTGTGAGGTTGAGACTATCACAATACCACGGCCCTGCTTAACCTTTGGCATCCGAGAAGCGCTGGCGTAATGGCGCCGGCCGGGTTTACTAAGCCGCACGATTTCTGTTATCCGGGCATTTTGGTCAGGGTTGTTAATTGTTACTTTCAAAGCCTTACCGACTAATCCCTTTTCTACGCTGACATCATCCACGAAATTGTTGGCTTTCAAAACTTTAGCGACAGATTCCTTAATTTTTGAGTGCGGTAAAGAGACTTCTGAGTGATTGACAGCAATAGCATTACGAATTCTCGAAAGCATGTCGGCGATTGGGTCTGTAGTTGTGGTTGTCATTGCATTGTCTCCTTTCTTACCAGCTTGATTTGGTTATGCCTGGGATTTCACCTTTGCTGGCGTGTTCCCTGAATGAAATTCGTGATAAGCCAAAAGTACGCATATAACCGCGTGGTCGTCCAGTTTCCTGGCAACGATTCTTCCAGCGGGTTGGTGATGAGTTCCTCGGCAGCATATGCAGGCCGACCTGATCACCAAGCTCTTTTAACTGAGCCCGCTTAGCGGCGTATTGCTTAATCATCTTCTGGCGTTTTAAGTCACGGGCAATGATAGATTTCTTAGCCATCTTATTTGGCCTCCTTATTATTCTTTTCAATCGGCTCATTTGGAAGTTTCTCAAAGGGCATTCCAAATTTTTCAAGTAGGGCCCTGGAATGCTCGGGGCCGTCAGACTTGATTACAAAAATTACCTGTAAGCCGTGCACCGTGGTGGTTTCGTCAAAGCTTAGCTCGGCAAAAACAGACTGGTCTGGCAGGCCTATGCTGTAGTTACCGCTTTTATCAAAGGCTGTTCGGCTAACCCCATGAAAATCTCGGAGGCGAGGTAATACTATATTAATAAACCGGTCCATAAATTCATACATTCTCTCCGCCCGTAGTGTAACTTTTAAGCCAATTTTATTGCCTTCGCGCAATTTAAAAGATGCTATCGACTTTTTAGCAGTGGTTTGTATCGGCTTTTGACCGGTAATTTTAAGAAGCGTGTTGGTAGCAACTTCCATGAGCTTTTTATCGTCCTTAGCTCGCCCCAAGCCAACATTAATGACTATTTTCTCGAGCTTCGGCGCCTGGTTGACATTACCAAGACCCAGTTGGTCTTTCAGCTGCTTGCCCAAAGAGTCGTTGTAAAGCTGCTTTAAGCGAGCTGGTACGATAGCAGTTGAAGTAGTCATTACTTTATCTCCTTGCCAGTTGGTCGATAGACTCTACTTTTAGCGCCTTCTTTGCTTACTTTGTAACCAATGCGGCTAGGTTTTTTAGAAGTTGGACCGACAATACCGACTTTGCCTACCCAAATTGGCTTGGTGATTTCAATTATGCCACCACTGGGTCGCTCCCGATTAGCTTTTTGGTGTTTCTTGACTATATTGATTCCTTCCACCGTGACCTTATTGAGACTAGGATGGACGGAGCTGACTTTGCCGGTTTTGCCTTTGTACTTACCAGAGCGTACCATAACGTTATCACCGACTTTTAAGCGAATCTTGTATATTTGTTTATCGTTCATAGAACCTCCGGAGCCAGGGAAATAATCTTGCTATAGCCAGCGTCACGCAGTTCGCGCGGCACTGGCCCAAAAATACGTGTGCCTCTGGGGAGCTTATCGTCGCCAATTATTACCGCGGCGTTATCGTCAAACTTGATGATTGAGCCATCGCGGCGCTTTATCGGCGAGCGGGTTCTAACAATTACAGCCTTTACAATCGTCTTTCGTTTAACATTGCCGCTAGGGTTTGCTTGTTTAACGCTGGCTACAATCACATCACCAACCCGGGCGTAACGACGGCGGCTACCACCCAAAACGCGGATGCAAAGAATTTCTTTAGCCCCGCTGTTATCTGTAACCAGTAATCTGGATTCTTGCTGTATCATGACTTCTCCATCTCTGGTTCAGGCTGCTCTTCTGCTGTAATCACGTCAACCGATTGTTCCTCGCGGATTAGTGGTCGTTCAATAATCTTAGACAATTGGTGGCGCTTACGGGCACTGAGTGGCCGGCATTCGACAATTGAGACTTTATCACCGACCTGAGCTTCATTTTTGGCATCATGAGCTAAATAGCGCTTCGATACCAGGTACTGTTTCTTATAAATCGGATGGGTTTTATGGTCTTGAACCAGCACGGAAATAGTTTTATCGGCTTTATTTGAGGAGACTATACCGATTAGCATCCTAGCCATTAGATTTTCTCCTTAGCCAGTTGTTCGCTCAGGACGGTCAACATACGCGCTAAGTCTTTGCGCTTATAGCGAAGAATACGTACGTTTTGGGTCTCACCGCCGTACAGACTTCGCCTCAAACTGACAATTTCCTCACGCAGCTTGGTGCTTTGGGTGGCCAGTTCGGCTGTGCTTAATTTGCGTATTTCAGCGATCTTCATAATGCTAGACCTCTTCCTTAACAAAGAACTTCGTCTTGACCGGTAGTTTATGGGCGGCTAAACGCATGGCCTCACGAGCGACTTCCTCGCTGACGCCTTGCATTTCAAACAGTACGGTTCCAGGTCGGACTTTAGCTACATAAAATTCTGGGTTGCCTTTGCCGCTGCCCATCTTAACGTCCTGGGGTTTTCTAGTAACTGGAATATGGGGAAATATTCTGATCCATATTTTGCCACCGCGTTTAACGTAGCGAGTCATAGCCTGACGGGCTGCCTCAATTTGACGAGCGGTTATACGTTCTGAGCCAAGTGATTGCAAGGCATAATCGCCAAAAGCGACATAGTCGCCACTAGTAGCAACACCAGTTATGCGTCCTTTTCTGACCTTGCGGTATTTTTGGCGCTTTGGCATTAACATCTTAGGCAACCTCTCCCTTATATATCCAGACTTTTACCCCAATAATGCCAGCCACGGTATGGGCGTCAATTTGGGCATAATCGACATCAGCTCGAATGGTATGTAGCGGCACGCTGCCGGCCACTTCTTTTTCACGCCTTGACATTTCGGCGCCGTTTAATCGTCCGGAGACTTGTACACGGACTCCCTTGGCACCGGCTCGCATTGTAGCTGCCGCTGATTGCTTAACGGCTCGGCGGAAGGATATTCGTCGCTCCAGTTGGTGGGCGATGTTTTCGGCCACTAGCTTAGCGTGCAGTTCAGGTTTCTTAACTTCCTCTATGTTTACTCTGGTTGGTACGTTATATATCTTTTCAATGTCAGTTTTAAGTTCCTGAGCACCGGTGCCGCCCCGGCCAATCACCACACCAGCTTTGGCGGTGTTAATAGTAATAGTTACTAAATTGGGTGAGCGTTCAATGTCCACCTTGTTAATAGCGGCTCTTGATCCAAGTTTGTCTTGTATTAGCTTCCTGACGGACAAGTCCTGGCTTAAGTATTTAGCGTATTCACGTTTATTGGCGAACCACTTGCTCCGCCAATCTTTGTTAACTTGTAGGCGCATGCTAATAGGGTTAACTTTTTGTCCCATTACTTGGCCTCCTTTTTAGCTGTTGTCGCAGCCGGTTTTTTAGGCTGGCGTTTATCGCCGTCTACGACTACATAAATATGCGCTGAACGACGTTGGAAAGGCAGGGCTCTACCTCGGGCGGCTGGTCGTGCCCGTTTTAGGCTGGGGCCCGGAGTTACACTTATTGATACAATCTTCAGTGTCTCCGGACGCAGATTATGATTGTGATCAGCGTTAGCTCGGGCACTTTCAATTACCTTTTTCACAGGCTGGGCTGAGCGACGAGGAGTATGTTCAAGTATGGTCAAAGCATCCTCAACGCTGTGACCGCGTACCAAACCGGCCACTACACCAACTTTGCGGGGGCTCATTCGGACTCCCCTAGCTATAGCTTTAACAGGCATTACTTGGCCTCCGATTTAGCTAGCTTGCCGCCGTGGCTGCGGAACTTACGGGTCGGAGAAAATTCGCCAAGTTTGTGACCAACCATGTTTTCCGTGATAAATACCGGCACGTGAACCTTACCGTTATGAACGGCAATCGTACGACCTACGAATTCTGGCGCAATCGTGCACGCCCGGGCCCAGGTTTTAATAATGGTCCGGTCTTCATTGCCCAGCGCTGCTACCTTTTTGGCAAGCTTAGGGTCTATAAATGGTCCTTTTTTAAGTGATCTAGACATTTAATTGCCTCATTTCAATACGTTCCCTAACAAGACAAAGTGGTGTTCGGCTAACTTCGTACCATACTCCCTGTTCATAGCTATGCTGGTAGCCTTTACTATTCAATAATCGCCTGGCAACGGCAACTTCCAGACTTGATCGGTCAGCTTCAGGCGTCAAAGCCAATAGGCGGGCACCTTCTTCATGGCCGGCCTGACAATTTTCTCGAATCTGTAGTCTATGTTCTAAGGTCTCCACAATTATCTCCTTTTAGCCGCATGGCGGCTCCTGATAATAAACCGATTAGTACTTTTGCGCCGGCGGGTTTTGTAGCCCAAAGTCTTTTGTCCCCAAGGCGTTCGTGGATCCTTTGCCGTTCCGTGTCGGCCACCATCACCACCACCATGAGGGTGGTCTGCAGCATTCATAACTACGCCGCGAACAGTCGGCCTAATGCCTTTGTGGCGATTACGGCCGGCTTTACCGATTTTGATATTCTGATGTTGCTCATTCCCGACACTTCCTATATGGGCCATGCATTCCAAGGGCACAATTCTAATTTCTCCACTGGGCAGTTTAACCTGGGCATAATCGCCCTCTTTGGCCAGTAATTGAGCTTTAGTACCGGCACTACGGGCCAATTGAGCTCCTTTGCCAGGCTGCAGCTCAATAGCGAAGATTGTGCTACCAACTGGTATATTCTTAAGCGGCAAGCGGTTGCCGTTTTCTATAGCTACTTCTTCGCCGCTAACAATCTTATGTCCAACTTTCATACCTTTAGCAGCAATAATATAGTGATAAGCACCTTGATCGTCTTTAATTCTAGCAATCCTAGCGCTACGGTTAGGATCGTATTCAATTTGCTCAATCTTAGCACTTATGCCTGCTGGCAAACCAAAGTTAACTAGACGGTAAAAACGGCGTACCCCGCCACCTTTGTGTCGAACAGTAATACGGCCTTGGTTATTGCGGCCACTGCCAGCTTTCTTGGCTATTAGTAGTGAACGCAATGGCTTACGGGTGGTTACTTCGTGTAAATCCTGTGTAGTCATGCCGCGCTGGCCAGGAGTTGTTGGTTTATAGCTGCGTATTGGCATTACGTTTTCTCCTTGGCAGCTTTCTTAGCGGCTTTTTCAGCTGCTTTTTCGGCTTTGGCATCGGCTTCTTCCTCACTTGCAAAGATTGGCAATTTATCACCCTCTTTTAGAGTTACATATGCCTTTTTTACGTCACTGCGGGTGCCACGTACAAATTTGCCTCGTCGGTTTAAAAACGTCCGTTTGTCTTTGCCGCCAATGTTGGCAATATTGACCTTAATTACTGTCACTTCGTACTGAGCTGCCACAGAAGCGGCCACCGATAACTTGTTAGCATTAGTCGGGACATCAAATACATAGGTGTTTCGAACTTGGCTAAGTCCGTATGACTTTTCACTTAGGCGTGGTTTTAGGCCAATTGAGGCGTTCATTGTTTGGCCTCCGTAGATTTTGGTACAGCTGCAGTGCTAGATTCTTTAACTGGCGCCTTAGCCAACCAGCCGCTAATAACTGGCATAGATTTTTGACTTATGACAATATAATCGGCGTTCAAAACATCAAAAACGTTCAGCGACATGGCACCAGCTACTTTCAAGTCGGGTATATTTTGAGCGGCTCGCTCTTTAGTAGCATCTTTTTCGCTGACGACGCACAGAACTTTGCCCGTAGCGTCTATTTTAGCTAAGAATTTAGCCATGTCTTTGGTCTTGCCTTCCATTGCGGAAAGACTTTCGACTATTTTTATCTTGCCCCCGTCGGCCGCCAGTGACAGGGCTTGACGCAGTGCCAGGCGCTTCGCTTTAACATTCATACGAATGGCATAGTTTTCATTGCCAGTTGGACCAAAGGTAATGCCGCCGCCACGCCAAAGCGGTACCCGAGATGAACCAAAACGGGCCCTTCCAGTGCCTTTTTGCGGCCAAGGTTTCTTACCACCACCTCTGACTTGACCGCGTTTTTTGGTAATGGCTGAGTTTGTCCGGCTGTTAGCTAGGTGTGCCAAATAAGATTGTTTTAATAAATCGTGACTTTTAACTTCAATGCCAAAAACTTTTTTGTCTAACCTGGCCGCAGTGGTGGCTTTGTTGCCGGTCTTAGTATATGTAGTTACGCTCATGAGGCGGCCCCCCGGATAAAAACTGTGCCTTTGCGCGGACCAGGTACGGCACCCTCAACACCTATAACGTTATTCTCGCTGTCAACCAGCGCAACCTTAAGGTTCTTAACCGTCACCCGCTCATGGCCCATTTGACCTGACATTTTTTTACCCTTGAATATCTTTTGGGGGTACATTGAGCCAATCGAGCCTGGACGACGGTAACTGCGGCCACCATGGGTCTTACGGCCACGATGAAAGTTGTGGCGCTTTATAGTGCCAGCAAAGCCTTTACCCTTGCTTGTACCGGTTACGGCAACAACGTCACCAACTGAAAAGACCTCGGGGCTGAGTGTGGCTCCAACCTTGAGGTCTTCGTCATCCTGGACGCTAAATTCATCTACTCGGAATTCGCGTGTAATTCGCGGCATAATCTTGGCCGCTTTATAATGGCCGGCTTGGGACTTTCCAAGCTTAGCTTGGCCGCTGCCAATTTGTAGCGCACTATAACCGTCATTATCTACGGTCTTTATTTGGGTTATAACACAAGGTTCAGCCAAAAGCAGAGTCACAGCGGCCACGTCACCATTTTCTGAAATGGTGCTGGTCATGCCGATTTTCTTGGCAATAAATGCTTTCAACTATTACTCTCCACGCTTCGCTCAATTAACATTAACGAAGCCCTAGATTTATTAAATTATTGGCGGTCCCAGAAGGTCCCTAGACACAAAAATTCTTGGCTACTGGTAGTATCTACCTCTGTTTGCTGGTAAGCTTACAGATGACTTGCCAATTTGCCAAGCTCTTAATGATTTTTATGTACCAATACAGATTAACAGACCTAAGCTACCTCTGTCAATATGTTGTTAATTCTACTTTACTAATAATTTGGGGGCTATGTGTAAACTGTAGACATTACTTGGAGGTTAGTATGACTAGACCGCAAGAATTAGCGGTGCCTATCGAGACGCCAGAACGTATTGTTGATATCAATGTAGTACTTCTTGCTGAGGATTTAGGCGGTCCAGTGGGGGTTATAAGTAGCGTTGAGGGTACTACCCAGGCGCACGGCGAGAGACTCATCAGACCAGATGTCATGGATTGGATTTCAGATGGTTACGGCAGTGGTGCCCTGGGTGCTATGATGCTTGAAACAGACAGGAGTGGCGATGTCGGTAGGGATCTATGTTCTAGCCTAGGCAGGCAGTTACATAAACTGCGCCGCGAATATCATGGCGGCGATTTGAACTTTAGAAACACCATTCATCCCGGTGAAAACGCTTTTCGCAAGCCGTCAGGCAATATGGGTAGGGTTATGCTGAATAATCTTGGCTTTATTGATATACCGGCAAAACGTGCTGTGTTTGTGGGCGACAAACTTGCGGACATGCAAGAAGCTAATGTCCTTCATCTAGAACGTAACCTCTATATGGGTTTTATGGTGGCTAGGTTAGGTAGTAAAAGTCATTTATTTGACATTAATATTAGCAACCGTCGATCAGATAAATTCCGTGAACAGCTTATGCTGAACACGCCGAATCAAAAATACGTATTAGCCAAAAGTACTACTTCACTATAATTAAGCCAATTGGAAGCCAAAAGCCAATAAACATAGCCATAAGCAAAATGGCATATTCTAACTTGCGGTCTATTTGGAATGTTTCTCTGCTGGCTATAAATAAGCCGATGATCAAGCCGATGGGCAATGGAATCTGCCAGGTTTGGCCAGTATTTGTCAGTCTGAGCCAAAATGAACCCAAGACAAGATATATTAACATTTTTAACAGGTACACGCTGTCTAGTTCCCGGTTCTGACTTTTTCTAGATCTAGTTTTTGTATTAGACACTGGCTTTATTAAAGCATAATTAGTAAATAATTGTTATTACAACGCATCTCTATACGCTACGACGGCAATTTTGGGCAGCAGCCAGACTTCATCCGTTGCGTGCCTCAGGTGTAGATCAACCTGAGCATCCACCGGAGCATAACCGCTAATTTCCGGCTGAGTCATACGCTGAGTGAGTTGTTTAGTCAGTGTATCGTCTGGCGTGCGCTGCTGTGTTGCTGCGGTTAATAGTTCCGAAGTTAGTGTTACCCAGCCTGGCGGTGCAAAAGATAGATTAATAATACCCCGCGTCCTGATTAGATATTCTAGTTCGCTAAATTGTTCATCACTTTGTTTTGGGGCAAAAACCCCGTCAAAGGCATAAAACCTTAAGCTCAAACCTCCTAAGTTAGAAAAGGTAATTTTACGCCATAAGTTTTGATTTTGTGGAAAATTGAAAGCATCAACAATTCTATAATTTGGTGATAAACGTTTTGCCCAGCCATTATCAATCTGACCTATTATTTCTGCCATACTTACTAGCCTAACATTGCCATTTGACTATGCAAGCACAAGCAAATCAAAAATTATATGCTCATCAATGCTTGGTAGGCCAACCAACCGCCACCTATTTGTAAATAAGGTTTAAAGTCGTCATTGGATACTACAAGCTCTTCAATTTCTGCCAAGATGTCCGCTAAACCGGATAGATTTAGCCCTCTTTCTCCTTCTTGAATAATTATGTCCGATTTTTGAGTTGGCCCTGAGCCGGGTTTTTCCATTTGGTAGACTAGATTATGACTGGGCGTTCCCGCTAACAATGAATTGGCATGCAAATGTAGCCTAGCGGCTAGTCTTAGATCGCACTCATTAATTGCTCTATACATGCAGCTTGTACCATAAATAAATACAGTTGCCCGGCCAGAAGTTTCCGCTGGTGACCGTTCATCAACTACAGCTTCCGCGCCATTTAACATAAGTTCTCCGAGCGGTGCGGTCAAAAGAGAACGCAATCCCGTTTCGAAGTAGACTCCTCCACGCACATAGGCATATACAAAATCATCAGCAATGTCGCATAAATGATTTCTAATATCAGGCGAAGTTATCCTAGCTACCTGATCGGCTGTAAAGTCATGTTCCAACATAAAAATTAATTGTTAATTCTACCCGAATATTATTAAATCAAGCCAATTATACTCTTTAACTTATTGTTGACAAGCGACATGTTATCAAAAGAAATCTGACGTGATTATTAATCTACATCTTGATTTCAGCATCGCAGCCAGCAGGAAGTGATAGGTTCATTAGGCTGTCTATCGTCTTGGGAGTCGGATCAAGTACATCAATCAGTCGTTTGTGAACACGCATTTCAAACTGTTCACGGCCTTTTTTAAAAACGTGGGGGCTTTTTATAACCGTAAAGGTGCTGCGTCTAGTCGGTAGTGGTATAGGCCCAGCAATGGTTGCGCCGGTGCGCAGAGCCGTGTCGACAATCTGCTTGGCGCTTTGGTCGATTACCTTGTGGTCGTAGGCCTTTAGGCGAATGCGAATACGCTGACTGGTAGAAGCTGTTGGCTTCGGAGCTCTGGTTGAAGAAGATTTAATTACGGCAGGTTTATTAACTTCTACTTCGGAAGTTTGATCAGGCATAGCTTCAATCACCGGCTCCGGCTTCTTAGCGGTAGCTTTTTTTGCTACCGGAGTTTTCTTTGCCGTTGATTTTTTAGCTTCTGCCATCTGCAAGATCCAACTTATTTATCTCATAATAAAGATCGCCGCAAAAACGGGCAGCTTCAAGACCTAGTTCTTCTTCTATAATGTTTATCACTTTTAACTGACCTGTATCAAATAGCGTTTCTCGTAGATAATCATCGGAAGTATCTGGAGCTTCTGGTCGGCCTGACTCAAGTTGATCATCAATTAAAGAACCAGTTATCTTAGCTGGTTGCGGAAGTTGGTCGTTCATCTAGAGCCTATTTAACGATCTTAGTGACAACACCGGCGCCAACAGTGCGGCCACCTTCGCGGATAGCAAAGCGTAGGCCTTGCTCCATGGCAATTGGGGCTAGTAGTTTAACTTTAAATGTCAGTGTATCGCCTGGCATAACCATTTCTTTGTCGGCAGGTAGTTCCACTTCACCAGTTACATCAGTTGTGCGGAAGTAAAACTGAGGCTTGTAGCCCTTAAAGAATGGGGTATGTCGGCCGCCTTCCTCTTTGGTCAAGATGTAAACTTCACTATCGAATTCGGTGTGCGGCGTAATAGTACCTGGCTTGGCCAGCACCTGACCGCGTTCTATATCCTCACGCTCAATTCCACGAAGCAGAATTCCAACGTTATCGCCAGCTTGGCCTTGGTCAAGATTCTTTTTGAACATTTCAACACCGGTCACAACAGATTTCTTGGTGGGACGAATACCAACGATTTCAATTTCTTCGTTAACTTTAACGACGCCTTGTTCGACACGTCCAGTGGCAACAGTTCCGCGACCCTTGATTGAAAAAACATCCTCAATTGGCATTAGAAATGGCTTGTCAAGGTCCCGTTTGGGTTCTGGAACATACTCATCCATTTTATTGACCAATTCCATGACGGCGTCTTCGTCTTCTTTGCTGCCTTCAAGTGCTTTGGTGGCAGAACCCTTAATTATGGGTGCGTTTTCATCAAAGTCATACTTTTTAAGTAGCTCGCGTATGTCCATTTCAACCAGTTCTACTAACTCTGGGTCAGCCAGATCCATCTTGTTCATGAAAACAAGTACTGATGGCACGCCAACTTGCTTGGCTAGTAGGACGTGCTCACGAGTTTGTGGCATCGGGCCATCAGCGGCACTAACAACTAAAATGGCGCCATCCACCTGGGCGGCACCGGTAATCATGTTCTTAACATAGTCGGCATGTCCTGGCATGTCGACGTGGGCATAATGGCGCTTTTCGCTTTCGTATTCCTGGTGAGAAGTAGCAATAGTAATACCACGAGCTTTTTCCTCTGGTGCGTTGTCAATTTCATCATATTTAACAGGCTTATTTATTTCACTGGGCAAGCGCTTAGCCAGTACAGCGGTAATAGCTGCAGTTAAAGTGGTTTTACCATGGTCAACGTGGCCCATTGTGCCAACGTTAATGTGTGGTTTGCTTCTGTCAAAATTTGCCATTTATTTCTTCTCCTGATTAACAGTTATTTATAAGCATTCGCGTAAGTAGAGCAATAATAAACAATACCCACACGAGTTACCGAATTATCTTATCCGATATTAAGCATTTTGTAAAGAGTTATTTACTTGCTGTTTTTAGCAATGATGGCTTCGGCCACATGATTCGGTACATCGGCGTAATGATCCAGTTCAATGCTACTGC
>CAZFNQ010000010.1:0-21157 GCA_964520375.1 uncultured Candidatus Saccharibacteria bacterium | reverse complement strand
GCTAAAATTTCATCTAGGTCTACACTGCGATCACCACATTCGTAGCGAAATTCCTGCTCGTAAAGTGTTTGCAGTGCGACTATGCGGCCTAGATGTCGGTTAGCACTCATTGTTAAGTTCCGTTTACTTTGCTAAACAACCCAGGTTTTACTGGGCTTTGACCTTGCCGGATTCGCGGCGGGTCGTATATACCTTAATAGGTGACTTGGCGTTGACTTGCCTGGCTAGCTTCAGAGCCAAATGGCTACGACGACTGCCGGTCCGGCGGGGACTGGTACGTTTTTTGGGTTTACCCATGAGAGAATAACTCTCCTAACTGTCTTTAGGCTAATAACTTGCACCCTATTGTAGCTGACTAACAGATAAAACTCAAGCATATTGGTGTCTAACTTGGATGGTTTGCAACTAAATTTCGGACTGTCTATCAATCTTTAGTGGCTTACCGGACTTTATAGCCCGCAACCGGACAAGACTCCATAGAGCAATTTTCCCATATAACCGGCCCTTGGGTTCTTCATCATGAATCAGTGGATCCCAATGTTCTCTAATATCGTCATATTTAGGATCAGGCCAACTGGACTCAAAGAATTCCTTAAACTCTTGCTCGGATTCCCGATCATAACCTATGTCCTTACCATCGTACTCGGCTAGGATATCGGGGTCTACCCAATGCGTGAACTCATTGTCATCTGTAGTCATGTTCACCAAGAATAGTCAAAAATATTATATGTGGCAAGCCTATCAGGAATGAGAGATTAAGGTACAGCTAGATTACAAAGTTGACTAGTTTGCCTGGCACGTAGATGGTTTTTTTAATTTTGTGTCCCTTAGTGTAGCTTGTTACTTTTTTATCTTTCCCGGCGGCTAATATAACCTGTTTTTCATTAGTGTCAGTTGGTAATTTAATATTGGCGCGGACTTTGCCATTTACCTGCACTACGATAGTCATACTGTCGCTTATTAAATACTTGGGATCGTGGACTGGCCAGGCGGCCGTGTGAACTGAGGTTTTGTTTTTTAGCACGGATTGCCAAATCTCTTCGCTAATATAGGGGGCGAAGGGTGCCAAAATGAGTATTAGATCCCTGAAGGTTGCCTCCCACTGCTTTTTGTCGGCAAATTTATCCCGAACCTTGATTTTATAGAGTTTATTGACGTATTCCATAAGCGTGGCGATGGCGGTGTTATAACCCATGTCTTCGAGATCATGGCTGACTTTAGCAATTGTCCGGTGTCGCAGTGGCTTAAGCTCGCTGGTCTTACTTTGGCTCCTGCTTTGGTTGTCCCCGTATTCATGCGCCAGTGTCCATACCCGCTGCAAGAAGCGGAAAGCGCCGGCCATGCCCTCGACACTCCAGTTAGCCGATTGATTCCAAGGACCTATGAAGAGTTCCATAATCCGAACCGTGTCAGCGCCGTAGCCTTGGTCTATTAAATCGTCCGGGGCAATAACATTGTCCCAGCTTTTGCTCATCTTTCGGCCATCCGGGGCCAGTATCATGCCGTGGTTGCGCAGACTGGTAAATGGCTCGTCAAAGTTTATTAGACCTTCGTCAAACATAACTTTGGTCCAAAAACGGGCATACAGCAGGTGCATAACAGCGTGTTCGGCACCGCCGATATAATCATCGACAGGCAGCCAAAAGGCAGCTTTTTGCTTATCGAAGGGAGCCTTATTATTATGCGGATCGGCGAAGCGTAGGAAATACCAGCTACTGCAGGCAAACCCGTCCATGGTATCGGTTTCGCGCTGGGCCTGACCGCCACATTTAGGACAAGTAGTGTTAACAAACTCCGGCACTAGGGCCAGAGGACTACGGCCATCACCGCTGGGTTCATAGCTTTTTACTTCGGGTAAGACTACTGGTAAATCCTCTTCCGCGACAGGCACAGCTCCATCTTTGGGGCAATGAATAATTGGAATTGGTGCGCCCCAGTAGCGTTGGCGGCTAATTAACCAGTCCCGAATTTTGTAGTTTACTTTTTCGCGGGCTACTGCATGCCCAACTAAGTCCTCAACAATTTTTTCCCGGGCCCCTTCGGAGGCTTGTCCGTCGTAGTCAGCTGAGTTTACCATTTCGCCCTCGCCGCTGTAGCAACCTTTAAAACTTTTGGGTTTCTTGACTACTTCCCTGATTGGGAGCTTAAACTTGGTTGCAAATTCCCAGTCGCGCTCATCATGGGCTGGTACGGCCATAATGGCGCCGGTTCCGTAGCCCATCAGTACGTAATCGGCCACCCAGATAGGTATCTTTTCATTGTTTACAGGATTAATGGCGTAAGCACCGGTAAATACTCCGGTTTTATCGGTCTCAGTTTCCTGGCGTTCAATATCTGACTTTTTTTGAGCGTCTTTGATATAATTGGTGACTTTATCCTTCTGCTCGTCGGTTGTAATTCTGTCAACTAGCGGATGTTCCGGGGCTAAAACCATGAACGTCGCCCCAAACAACGTATCAGGCCGGGTCGTGAAGACTGTGATAGTGCTGGAACTGCCGTCAATCCTAAAATCTACTTCGGCACCGACGCTGCGACCGATCCAGTTGCGCTGCATAGCTTTGATTGCATCGGACCAATCCAGATTATCCAGATCGTCGGCCAGTCTATCGGCGTAGTCGGTAATCTTGAAGAACCATTGTTTTAAGGCTTTTTTCTCAACTTCATGGCCACAGCGCCAACAGCGGCCGTTTTCCACCTGCTCGTTAGCCAGTACGGTTTTATCAAAGGGGCACCACCACTGCAGACTGTCTTGTTGATAGGCCAGTCCGCGTTTGAATAGTAACAAGAAGAACCACTGCGTCCATTTGTAGTAACTCGGGTCACTGCTGTTAATTTCGCGGGACCAGTCATAACCAAAGCCCATTTGCATAAGCTGCTGCTTGAACTTGGTAGTGTTTTGCTTGATGGCTTGTTGGGGGCTAATGCCGGTTTTAATGGCGTAGTTTTCAGCCGGCAGACCAAAGGCGTCCCAGCCCATGGGATGCAGCACATTGTCGCCCATCATTCGCCGCCAGCGGGCAATAACATCTCCTATCGTGTAGTTGCGGACATGACCGACATGCATGGCCGCACCACTGGGATAGGGAAAATACTCCAGCACGTAGCGTTTGGGCTTGGCTGGATCTTCGGTGGCTTGGTAAATGCTTTCCTGGGCCCATTTTTTTTGCCATTTGGGCTCAATTGCCTTGGGGTTATAGCGTCTCATTTAGAGTCATTATAAGATAAACAACCTCTGTTGTCATCTTTATAAACCGATATAAATACCTCTGGACCGGGCTTTTAGGTTGAGTAGTTCGCTAACGCTGACAAATTGGTATTTTGGGGCTAGGTCTCGCAGTATTTTTGCCAGGGCGTCGGCGGTCGTGGTCTTATCGTGCATGACTATTATTGCTCCGGGTCGAGCTTGCTGTTCGACAATCCTAGCCACACTGGATGATTTTTTTTGGGCCCAATCCTTGGGGTCAACGTTCCAAAGTATGACTGGCATTTTAATATAGCGAAGCATTGAGAGCTGAAAATATTCATACGGCGGGCGAAACATTTTAGGTGCGCTAAGACCTAAATTAGTAACCGCGCGCTGGGTTTTGTTAATTTGACTGCGTATTTGTGGGGGCGTGAGCTTAGTAAAGTCGGGATGGGACCAGCTGTGATTACCGATATCGTCACCATCCCTGCTCATGCGCAGCAGCAAACTTTCGTTGCCTTTAATATAGCGGCCGATTTCAAAAAATGTGGCATGCGCATCGGCGGCTTCAAGGGAATCAAGAATTATTGGTGTGCTAGCCGGGTTGGGGCCATCGTCAAATGTCAGAGCTAGGCAAGCGACTTTAGCGCAGTTCGGCGGCGGAGATAGTTGACGCAAAATCGCTAGAGTGAACGGCGGTGGCTGGCTGGGACTAAATAACAGTCCATTGGCGCCGGTAATGATTGTCGATTGTTGACTTGTAGATATTGTGACCGGGTGTCGAGTCGGCTTATGGTTGGCATTCAAAATAACAAATACTAGGATTAATCCCACGACCACACCGGCGGCTATCATGCGCGGCACAAGGTAAAAAGGCGATGGCGCAGCAATATCACGGTTATCCCATAACCGGGATGAGTTGACCACTCTCACGGTGTCCACACCATAACGCAGCTGCCAATAAAGGTCAAATCACCTTACAGGTGGCGCAGCTTGCGGCGGGCGGTTTCAAATAGATACGTGGCCTGGTACTTTGCTCTATTAATGACTAAATCGCGGGCTGGTAAGTAAGCCACGTCTTCACCGCCAAAACCGCGTTTGAAAACCGATACGCCGTAAAATCGATGTTTGGTTTGACCATGTTCGGTCACACCCCAAAGGTTATAACGCAAACAGCCGCGCCGCCGGGCTTCGGCGATAGCCGCGGCTTGGATGGCATAAGCTCCTGGCAATTCGCGGGCTAACTCGGTGCTGGCGCCGTAATGATAGGCGGCTTCAGCTCCATAAAAAATCACAAAGGCCATAGCCAGGAGCTTACCCTGGTAGCTGGAACGGTAAAGCAAGGCTTTATTGGCCTCGCCGAAAGTTATAAACTGCTGAGATAAAAAATTACGGGAGAATGGTACAAAGTTTTGGCGTTTGGCGGTTTTCAGTTGCAGGTTGTAAAACTCATCAATGTAGCTTTGGTCTATACCAGTTTCAACTTTAATGTCTAATTTACGAGCTCGATTTAATTCATAACGGGTGCCCTTTCGCATGGACCGTTTTAAATCTTCATCGGATTTAGTTAAGTCAAGCTGGCTGGTTAGATCAGCCGTCACATGCATTGGTGACTTGCGAAAACCCATAGTGCTAAACAGTTGTCGGTTATCGGCGTTGTCAAGTAGCTGGGGACGAACCCGCACGAATAGACATTGATGCTCTTTAGCGATTTGCCTGATGGTTGTCAGCCAAGTTTGGATGGCATCGCTATCTTGCCAGTCTAGAATTGGGCCGCCAGCGATCACCAAGTGACGGCCGCGGCGGGCCGGTTCAACTACGGCTTGCATAACACCTTTGAGTGTGTCGCCCTGATAAAAGCCTTGTCGGATGACGCTATGTCCGATGTGTTCGTGAAACAAGCCCCAGTACCATGATTGCAAAAAATTAGCTTCGTCGTGGCCGGCTAAGAAATCTTCCCACTCAGTTAGTTTGTCTACGGTTTTTGCTGTAATGCTTGCCACTGCTTGATTTTAGCACAAATATCAGCGGCTTTTTCTGGGGTGATATGACGGTGGGTCGGTAAGTTTACAATGTGTTTTACCAAATCTTCAGCTACTGGACAGCTGCCAGCCTGGTATATGGTCCTTGTCATATAGCGTTTGGGAGCAACCGGCGCATCGTACCAGGCGTCACTAATATAAATCTGGTGCCGCTTTAGCAGTTTATGCAGCGAGACCGGATCGCTAATAAATAAGGGAAACCTAAGATAAGCCGGCGTGCCGGATGGTTTTCGAACCAGTTGAATATCGGCTGGCAGATTTGTAGTGTAGATCTGGGCAATTTGCCGACGATGGCTTAGCTCTTTTTGCTTGAACTGCCATTTGCGTAGAATTAGCGCTGGCGCGCTGGGAGTCATACTATGCAGCCCGGTGCGGGTATCTTCCATCGGGCTGGTGAGCAGCCCGACTTTGCGCAGCCCAAAATGAAGCAGACGGCCTAGACCAATGGGATAGGTCGCCCTAACTACGCCAGTCAGCAATGGGTATAACCGGTTTATGGTTTGCTGGCCCCAATCGATTGTCGGCATTGGCAATAGGCTGCTGTCGGTCCTTGGCGGCAAGGGCCGCCGATCAACTAGCGCACCGCCTGCGACTGTATCTAGTGGTTTGTCACGGCTAAAAGACAGCATTGTGAAGCTGCCGACTGTGCCGGCTTCATGGCCATTGTCATATACGGCGCCGAGACTATGAGCCAGGTCTTCGACGATTAAGATGCCTTGAGCCCGGCAAAAATCTGCAATAGCTGCCATCTGTGCAGGGTAGCCCAGGGTATTTTGAATGATAACGGCTTTTAACCCGGGATTTTTATCTTTGGTATGTTTTAGCTCAGCCGGTCCAAAGTTAGTTTGTCCCGGTGTAATATCTATAAAAACCGGTTGATAACCAGCGTTCACTACCGCTTGGTAGAGTACATAGCAAGTAAAACCATTAATGCCGATTTGGCTGTTTACCGGCAGGCCACTTTGGTTTAAGGCTAGTTCCAGGGCTTCTCGTCCCTTGTAGGTTAGCACGGCTCGGCCACTATAGTGCTGACCCAGACCAGCCGTTAACAGTTCAGTCGCGCTTTTTGAGCCGCGCGAAGTCAAGTTGCGCCAAACAAACCGCCAAGAATAGTTAGAGCCAAGTGAGTTAAAGGTGCTCATGGTTGGTCTTTTAGGACCTCGGCTACTATTTCTGCGACTTCATCTGGCTGACTATTAAAAGGCGCGTGGCGGCCGCCTCTAATTATTTGAAGGCTAGAGCCATTAATTAAGGCTTGCATCTTTTGGCCGTCACTAAGTGGTGTGACAGTGTCGTCCTGACCCCAAATAATAGTTACTGGTAGTTTGATCTGAGATAAATCCAGTTGCTGATCGGCCCGAAGCATATTTTGCATGGTCAGGCGCATATTTGGCGGCGCATTGTAGTAGTCCTGAGCGCCAATAACCCGGTAAAAAAGTTTTTTAACCGGCGGCAGGAGAGACAATACCTTGCCGACTTTAGATAGGAATTTCAGAATTTTTAATTTAATAATGGAGCGAGCTTCATTGTGGGCAATGCCGGCGCTATCTATTAAAATTAGTTGGCTTATCCGACCGGGATATTTTTGAACATACGACAGGGCGATGCGGCCACCATTGGAGTGGCCAATAACTATCGGCTTTGTCTCAGTCTTTATCTGATCGTTAAGCCAGTCCTCGTAACCGTTTATATCCCAAACTTTGTCGCTTGGCTCGGTCAAACCCGGGACTTTTAGAAGAATTGGATCAATGCCGCGGGCTTTGAGTGCAGCGCTAAAATTTGCCCATTTATCTAGATTGTAAGTCCAGCCGTGAATAATATAGACTTTTTTCACCTCGGTAAGCCCCACTGCTGGCGGCGTTTTACCCAGGCCGGTTCGCGGCGAACTAGTTGACTAGCGTCTTTGGGATCGGCCAGTAACTGTTCTATTACACCCTCCAGTCCCCGGGCGCCTTTGAACAATATCACCTCACCACCTTTCAGATTGGCAAGCAAGTGATCTAGTACTTCTTTAGGGCTTTCGTATGCCACTACTGGAATAGCTGTGAAATGGCTTTTTATAATTGGGTAGCTGTATTGCTTAATGCGCGGGCCTAGCAAGATTATATGATCCAGCTGCAGGCTGATAATTTTTTTCGCCAAACTTTCGTGTTCTTCGCTCTCAACACTCCCCTGTTCTAAGATATCGCCTATTACCAACCATTTAGGTTTTTTAGGGTAGAGCTGAAATAAATCCAGTATTGCGGTCATGGCCCCCAGGCCAGTGTTATAAGTACTATCAATAATCGTAGTGTTATTTTTGCCTTTAAGGACATTGCTGCGACCAGGTGGTGTTTGAAACTGCAGATAATTAGGCTCCAGCGGCATGCCCAAATACGCTAATAGTTCATTGACCAACTGCAGGCCAATGGCTAACTCCTTGGGGTGCAAACCCGGTAAACGGATATTTTGTTGACCGAAGCTAAACACGGTTTCGTGGTCGCGAATCGCGTAACCCGACACTGTCTTGAGTGAGACTTGTTTAACGTTAACTGGGGGTTTTACCCGTTTTAGTTCCTCGACAATGGTGGGCTGGTCGCCGTTGGCGATTACTAATTTAGTTGTGGCCTCGGCAAAGTAGCCAAACTCGTGGGCTATGGCCGCCTCGTGACTCACGAACCGTCCGCGCTTTACCAGCCGATCAAAGTTCATGCTGTGAGTCCGATACACGCTAACCCACAGTGTGGCTTCTGGTTTAAGTAACATGGCAGTAAATTTACCTTCCCAGGGTCGGTCACAGTCAGCTTCGACAATGTATAGCTTCTGTTTAGGTAGTTGTCTAAATACTTTAAAGGGTGCTTTTAAGGCGTAAGTTAACCACGCTTGTTTGGATGGCACGTTGGGTTCAAGCCCCAGGATATGAAACGGAATACCGATAGCGCTGTTGGCGTGGTGGCCATAAACAGCCGCCTCACCTATCTGGGCCTCGACCATATGCAGAAGAGTGGTTTTGCCGCTGGAGCCGGTGATTAAGATAATTCTGGGACGCCAACGTATTAAGACTATTTTGGCCCACAGTGCAAAGTACGCCGCTACTGCGAAGTACAGACGTTTTTTCAAGCCATTAAGCATACGCCTATTTTACCTTACACTTCTCAAAACGCTAACCTGGTTATTGTTTGCTGGTTGAAGTAAGTTCTAACGTGGTGGAGCTGTGTAGACGTAAGCCTACACGAGCCCCGTAGGGATTATGTTAACAAACTTGGGGTTTGGTTGAAAGTTTAGCGTATAACTTTTTGGATGCGTTTTTGAAGTTCGGCCATGGTTATTGTATTAGTCGGCAGAGTAATTTTCTGCTCCAGTCCTTGTGAGCTATATGTTGTTATTTGGCTGGTCGCTGAGTAAGTTATTTTGACCAGATGCCTAGACAGCTTATCGACAGTGAACTGAGCTTTATAGGTTGAACTGTTATCGTACTGGCTGGCATCCAGGCCAATGTTACCTAGGCCCATATCCCTGACAACTTGGATCATAACTTCTATATAGGCTTTAGGTTTAATATTGACGTCATAAACAAAGGCTGGTCGTCCGTTGACGCTTATACTCTTAATTGAGCCGGTGGAAATATCGTATACGTCTTTGTCTCTCAGCATTTTTATGATGTTTTGCCGCTGGTCGGAGTTTAAGTTGGCAAATGGCACGACTCCTAGTACGTTTTGTTTGAAAGATTGATTGCTAGCAGCTTGATTATTTTTAATATCAGTTTTTACCCATAGGCCGACTACACTAGAAAAATCTTCTGGCTGGCCTTTAGCTGTTATCCGTTGTCTGTCAACGCTCAGATAGCGGCTGTAGTCGGCGGACAGTGTGCCAATTGTTTCCGACTTAACAGTAGCCACAGTTTTACCTTGTTTTTGTTTGAGAGATATTAAGCTATGGACTGAGTTTTGGGCGCCAAATTGTTTTTGAATGTATTGTTCGACGGACTGGGCTTGACCGATCTGTGTGACATGCTCGGTAACGCTGGTGGTCGCCAAGTTATTGTCAAGCATGCCCCAAAATACGTTGTTTGAGCTCATGTAAACGCTGTGGAACCATAGCCAGCCCGAAAGTATTAAAATAACTATTGCCCCTGTTGTAACCCAAACAGCTGCGGCTTTTTTATTTATCGATACCACGTTTGACCCATTTTTTGACATGCCACCATTGTACCAGCAATTCAGGCTATAATTATGCTAGGTACGCCTCAAGGGGATGTAGCTCAGTTGGCTAGAGCGCGGCATTCGCATTGCCGAGGTCCGGGGTTCGACTCCCCGCATCTCCACCATTTTTAGACTGTTATTACAAATTAACTTGTAAAATGTTTTGAACAGCTGTAATGTTTATTGCATTATGGGCAGAGAAATGATTGCTGAAGATGTACTTGGGTTAAATGGCAATGCTACCATTCACGCATCCTATGCAGGCAGTGTAATTACTGGACCGGATGCTGCCGCCGAAACCCAAAGACGAAAAGCGGATATGTTAGAACTGCATGCCGCCCGTAAAGATCTCAGCGAACATATCCCTATACCCGCTCCTTACGCCTGGGTTGATCAAGCCATGTGCAAGGACATTTCAACTAAAGAATTTTTTCCAGAAGACGGGGAAGGTGTCAAAGTAATCCAAAAAGTATGCGGTGGTTGCGCTGTGCGAGCCGAGTGTCTAGAATATGCGCTAGAAAATCGAATAGAACACGGAGTGTGGGGCGGAGCCTCTGAAAGAGAACGAAAGCGGATTTTAAGACGCGGCAGAAAATAGCTAAATCTGGCAATAAGGCTTGATATAATATAAAATCACTCTGTTCTTGGGGCTGTAGCTCAGTTGGCTAGAGCGCTTGCATGGCATGCAAGAGGTCCGCGGTTCGAGCCCGCGTAGCTCCACCATATCAAAAGACCGAAGTTTTCGGTCTTTTTATCTTCGTGCGCGCCCACCCGCGACGGGTGGTATTTTTATATTCGTTTTTGTTTCACGCGCCGCGTGCGCACGATTACTTTATAAGCATAACCTTTTTATAAAATTTGTCAATAAGTTAAGAGTCTGTGTCGCTATTGGCTTCTTGAGATTGTCTATAATCCATAAATTCTCTCAGAAAATCAATATGTGTGGGTATCATGTCTTTGCCAGCAACATACATATTGCCTTCCTCACCATTTTGTTCAACAACCAGATCAATCATTTCAAGATATGTTCTTACGCTATTTAAATCTAGCCCACTAACAGCTTTCCCGTAGTATTTTTCCGGGTCAAAATGCTCAAATTTAACAGGAAATGGATATGGCTTAAATTGCTCATGCCACGGTGTTTTTATTGGTGAATGGTGGGCTATGTATCTTCGAGCCAGTTGACCCCAAATCCTTCCCCCGTAACGTGGCCTGAGTCCTTTGCTAACTGCAAAATTGCAAAGATCTTCCTTCTCAACAATTGTGTCACTTGGTTCTATCTCTCGAAACTCTTCAATTGGAGGCTCAACATCTATAGTTTCATCAATTATGTTATCTACCTGTAGCTCGTATTCTGGATTGTCAGTATCAATGCCGCTAACAACAATACTGCCCATAATTTTAGCCGTAGTGCTTGTTTCCAGCCGTTTAAGTAGCTCAGGATTAGCCTCAGTGTTTAGCCATATATCCATTGTGATATTTTAAAATATTAAAGTTATAAGGTCAAACAGACTTGGCTATTAGCTAGTAATTATTTAATACGAAGCAGTTTTAGTAGTTCTTTTTCAGATATTTGCTTGGTACCAAGTTTCTTGGCTTTGGCTAGCTTGGCTTCACCAACGTTTTGGCCAACCACTAAATAATTTGTGTCTTTGGCCACACTGGATTGGAAAGTGCCGCCCAGGGCCCGGATTTTGTCGGCGGCGTCTTCGCGTTCCAAAGCTTCCAGCGTACCGGTAATTACAAAGCTCTTGCCGGCCAGTGGTCCGAGTGAATGCGACTGATACACCGGTTTAACACCCAGGCGCTTAAACTTGGTCAGCAGTTTTACATTATCCTCATCAGCAAACCAACCCAAGATAGATTCGGCCACTACGTCACCTATCCCTTCTACGTCCATAAGTTCATCCAGGGTTGCCTGGCTTAACTTTTCTATGGAGCCAAAGTGTTCGACTAAATCTATAGCCGTTTGAGCGCCAACATGGCGGATACCCAGTCCGTAAATAAATCGTGGCAGAGGTGGTTGTTTGGTAGCGGTAATGCCATTAATAAGATTAGTAGCAGATAAGTCTGCAAAACGCTCCAGTCCGATGACTTGATCCTTTGTAAGGGTGTAGATATCGGCTAAATCGCGCACAAGTTTGGCGTCAACCAGCGCTACCACATTCTTTTCTCCCAAACCGTCAATATCCAATGCACTTTTGCTGGCAAAATGTTCCAGGCCTTTTTTAAGCAGCAATGAGCCGGTAGCTCCCTTTACTCGGTAAACCGCTTCACCAGTAGGTCTGACAAACGCAAGTTCCGGGTACTGGCGTCTTACCTCGGCTGCCATATTAAACGATTTGGCTGATTTGGGTCTAAGCTCTTTTATAACCCGAAGAACCTGGGGGATTATATCGCCGGCTTTAAAGATAACCACCGTGTCACCAACGCGAATATCTTTGCGCTCAATTTCATCAGAGTTGTGCAGACTGGCGTGCTGGACGGTTGTGCCTGCTACAACCACTGGGTCAAAGACAGCTACCGGCGTAGCGGCGCCGGTGCGGCCTAAGCTAATTACAATGTCTTTTACAACAGTGGTAGCTTCCTCGGCAGCATACTTATAGGCTACGGCTCCGCGTGGTGCCTTTCCAACTACACCCAAGCGAGAATATAATGCCCGGTCGTTAAGCTTAATAACCAGGCCGTCGGTATTAAATGGTAGTTGCTGGCGGCGTTTGTCCCAAGTTTTAGCAAATTTCATAATATCCTCAGCAGTGTGAAATATTTTGGCCTGGGAATTGGCCGGAATACCAAGGGCCCTCAAGGTCTCATAGGCATAGCCGTAGGTTGACACCTGGGCGGAGTCGCCGGGCATTAAATCATAGGCCCTAAAGCCAAGTGGCCTAGCTGCAGTCAGTTTGGGGTCAAGCTGACGAATAGTGCCGGCGGCTAAATTACGCGGGTTAGCAAATAACGGTAGTCCTTTTTTGGTCCGGGCAGCGTTCAGCGCCGCAAAGTCTTTTTTGAACATAATTATCTCACCCCTGACTTCAGTTCGGCCTTCTAGAAACTTATTAGTAGTCCGATTTTTTGAGTCCGGGTGTCTTAATTCTAGCGGCACGCTTTCAATCGTGGCGACATTGGCAGTAACATCTTCTCCGACAAAGCCATCACCGCGAGTTATGGCTTGGCTATATTTACCATCTTGGTATATAAGGGCACAGGCTAATCCGTCCATTTTAAGATCTACGAAAAACTCCAGCTTTTGACCTGGTGCTAACTTTTGGATCCGGGTAATCCAAGCTTCTAGTTCTTCGCGGCCAAAGACGTCATTGAGACTAAGCATCCGTGAGCTGTGCTGCACCTGCTTAAAGCCTGGCAGAGGTTGTCCGGCTACACGCTGGGTTGGTGAGTTGGATGTTATAAGTTCAGGGTAATCTGCTTCTAGTTTAGACAGTTCGTGCTTTAGGCTGTCGGCGGCAGCCTCGCTCATGATCGATTCGTCTAGGACATGGTAGTGATAACGGTAGTTATTAATTAAGTCGCGTAGCTTCTTGATACGTTCCTGAGCCTGGGACTTGTTCATAGCAGCTCCCGATATAGCGTGTACATGTAGGTATGAACCGCCAGTAGCGTAAACATACTTAGTATAAAAAATATCCACTCAGCGGCGGCTGTAAACAGGACAATTAGAGGAATCATAATAATACCTCCCAATATAATCAGAGACAGCGGTAAAAACAAGATTTTGCGCAGTATTGTCCAGCGGCGATGTCGTACCAGTTGGCGAGCTGAGCGCAGGGCTTTCATCGGCGTCATAGTTGGTAAGGCGACAATATACAGCGCAAACAGTGATGAGCAGATCATATAAAGTGATACCAGCGCTAGTAATAATGCCATTACTAGCCATATAAATTTTTCTAGGCTCGTTACGGCAATACCGTTAGTTATAACCGTCGAGTACAGCCAGCTGCCTATGGCCAGTGGCACCAGCTGCAATCCGACAACCAGCAGCACCAGAATAAATGGTATTAGTGGATACATGCCTTTGTAAAACGCATCACGGGCTCGAATTTTGTGTCCAGCATATACTTCACGCAAGGCCCAGATAGCTGCTAAGCTGACAATAATAATTAACAGAGTTTGGTAAACGCTACCGGTCGGGTTAGCCGAGCTGCCGGCTGAACCGAGTAAATAACTAAATAGGGTTACGCCGGTTAGTAAGCTACCGTAGCTGCCATTAAAACCCGCCTGTAGTGATGACTTTAGCTGGCCAAGATTAAGGGCGCCGCCAAAACCACGGACTAAAATGATGGTTAGCAGGCCGTAAATTAAAGTGATCACTAAAAACAACTTCCAGCTTGATTTGAGCGTGGTAAAGGTTTTTTTGAATAAACTAAAGGCAGTCGGTAGCTGGGAAGATTGCTTGATAGTTTTGCTGCCCGAGGCTTTTTTAGGCATGCCTATCCATTTGCAACAAACGCCGGATGCGATCATCAATTGGCGGATGCGTGCTGAATAGGTTGGTTATGCTATGCCCGCGCAGTGGGTTAGCAAAGAAAAAGTGGGCCGTGGAAGTGTTTTGGCGCTTTAGGACACTGCCCTTTTGTTTGATTTTTTCCAGGGCGCTGGCTAAGCCTTCTGGGTAACGGGTGGTTAGGGCGCCGGTGGCATCGGCTAAGTATTCGCGTTTACGAGATACGGCTAGTTGTATCATGGTGGCTATAATTGGTGCCAGTATGGCGGCCACAATTCCTAGTATAAAGAACAGTTGGTTGTTGCCTTCCCGGTCGTTATCATTGCCGCCAAACCAGGCCATGCGAAGCATAATATCGGCTAGCAGGCCTACCACTGCGACCATGGCAAAGGCGACCATGGACACTCGGATGTCATAGTTCTTTATATGGCTAAGTTCATGGGCAAGTACGCCCTCCAGCTCTTTATCGTTCATGACATCTAGCAAGCCGGTGGTTACACAGACAATTGAGTTGTCTGGCTTACGCCCAGTGGCAAAGGCATTAGGGGCTGGATCATTGATAATGTAAACCTTTGGTGTTGGCAGGCCATCAGTAATGGCTAGGTTTTCAACGATTCTGTACAGCCGGGGGTTGTCCCGTTTGGCTATTTCTTTGGCTCCGCTAACGGCCAGAGCTAGCTTACTGCCGCTGTAATAGCTTATTAGAGCGTAAACGGCAGCGGCAATCAGCACAAACGGGGTGATAGCCACATTGTGAGAGTAAAGCCCAAAAATCCATCCCAATAGTCCAATAAACAGTACAAACACCGCCATAATTACTACGGTTTTTCGCTTATTGCTAGCAATTTCACTGTACATTTAAATTACAACCTCACTCATCAACAGATTGGATTAGTTCTGCTAAAATTTAACGTCTACTGGTTTGTCGGCAGCAGCTTGTTCAGCGCCTTCAAGCTCAAAGAATTCGCGTTGTTTAAAGCCCAGCATGCCGGCAAAAATATTGGTTGGGAAAGTTTCGATTTTGATATTCAAGTCCCTGGCCGAGCCGTTATAAAAGCGCCTGGAGGCTTGGATTTTATCTTCGGTGTCAACCAGTTCGTCCTGAAGGGCCTTAAAATTAGCGTTGGCCTTTAGGTCTGGGTTGCTTTCAGCGACCGCAAAGACACTTTTAAGTGCTCCGGATAAAACATTTTCGGCGGCAGCCGTTTCTTTTACCGATCCCCCTCCCGTGACAATGCTGGATCGTTCCTTTGCGATTTTTTCTAGAGTTTCAGCCTCGTGCTTAGCATAACCCTTGACTGTGTTTACTAGATTGGGTATTAAGTCATAGCGGCGTTTTAGCTGAACGGTAATATCGCTCCAGGCTTCTTTGACCCGAACGTTCAAACGGACCAGGCTGTTGTACATCCAAACGCCAAAAAACACAATGGCCACGACAATGATAATTACGACTGCAAGCATATCGGCTCCCCTTCTTATTTATACTTATATTATAGCATTAATAGCTGGCGACTTTGTTCTAATATGGTGCGCGGGGCGGGAATTGAACCCGCATGCCTTGTGGGCACGACATTTTAAGTGTCGCGTGTATACCTAATTCCACCACCCGCGCAAAAATGACCTGGAGGTACCGACCGGATTCGCACCGGCGTAAGAGGTTTTGCAGACCTCTGCGTAACTACTCCGCCACGGTACCACAACAGGTAATTATAACTCAGAATTTAGCATTATCTTTTTATTGGTGGTGTTTCAGGTGCCGGCAAAAGCGAAGTCTCAATCTGACCATCGATTTGAATCTCAAGTGCCACTGGCTCCCCCATAACAATTACACCTTCAACAACTGATTCAGCTAAGTAGTCAGTTGTTCCGAGTAGAATGCCGACAACACCAGCACTATTTACTTTATCAACAATTGTATACCCCTGATCCTTCATGTTTCTAGCGCGTACAGTCACGACAGGCAATTTGCGATCGTCATCAATCCCAGTGACCATAAGGTCATAGTAGACACCGAATGAACCATAGCTGATCGTATCACCTTGTTTCAGACCGACAATATTCAAATATTCTGGTTTTTGGATTTCCATATCGCACTACTATAAACTAAAAATGAGATTTAACCATGAGCACTATCCAGTCTACTCATTTTCTAGGTTAGGAAAGTATATCGACTTTCACATGTTTTTTGAACTCATCCATATTACCTTGATAGATTATGGCTTGAATTTGACCTCGCTCATCATCTGATAAACCGAGCTCTTGTAAGACTAAGCCTTTGTGGGTAACCTCGTAGCTAAGATCACCTGTTAAAAATCTGTAGTTGGGATCGCCTCTTTGATAATCATGTAAGGCTATTCGGGCAAAGGTAGTTGCAACCGCTAATTGTCTTTGACGGTCTTCTTCGGCCACAGTATTTACTAATCGTTCGGCGTGAGCTTGCGGACTAACGATTGAGTGTGCCACTTCTAAACTTTTCTTGACTCCCTCTAGCAAAATCTATCCCCCATTAACATTTACAATTATAAAATATGGAGGACTTCAAGGCTGTGAAGTTTTTCACAAAGACAGGCGTAAGCTTCTAGTTGGATGAGCATTATCGAGCGTTTTTGACGGATTGTGTCCAACTAAATCTACGGCTGTTGCCAGGCTTGGCGGAAGGTATAAAAAGCTGGTCTTGGTCGATATCGACTGTCGAACATATAAGCCCGGGAATTGGTTCTGGTGATTTCTTTGATCAAGTCATTTTTACTTGTCAGGCCAAAGACACTAAAACTAACACAGGCTTTTGACTCTACGCAAGCCCTGACCATATCGTGAGTTATTTGAGCATCTAGTTGGCTTTTATAAGCTCTGCTGCCTTTGACGGTATTTGTATTGACATCAAATTCCGTTACATAGACAGGCACACCAATTTTGCCGAAGCGGTTCATATTATCTATAACATCCTTCTGTTTGTCGGGATACTGTGCGTTTATATGCATTTGCATGCCGACGCCGTCTATTGGCACACCCCTGGCTTTGGCAGCTTTTACGTAGTTATAAATGGCGTCAGATACATTGTTTTTTGTTTCATTGTTGAAGTCGTTTAGCAGTAATTTTGCCCCAGGATCGACTTGATGCGCCCAAATGAAATAATTATCCAGATAATTTAGATCAGTACCCATATGATCCGCCCACCAGTTTCTTAGTCCATAGACATGCTGGTCCTCAGTGAAGGCCTCATTTACGACCGTGTAACTATGTACCCGTCCTTTGTAGCGTTTAACAATATTAGTAATGTGATCGTGTAATATGACTTGCAGCTGATCTTTGGTAAAGTTTCCTGAGGTTAACCATTTTGGCAAAACAAATTTATCTCCCCACACCAAATGATGCAGTTGAATTGGCATATTGTGATTGTTGGCAAAGGCAACAATTTTATCTGATGTTGAATAGTCGTACTTGGTCGGTGACGGTTGAACTTCTTTAAAATGAATGCCCCCGTCAATTGTTGCAAAAGCAAATTGCGAGCTGACTAAACCCGGATAGATTCTATCTTTTAATCGAATGGCGTCAACATGAATACCTAACTCAATATTATGCGCTGCGGCAAGATCCTTGAGTGGTGGTTTGGGCAATTTGGGAGCACTAAGAGTAAAGTACCAGTAGGTAAAAGCAACTATCATGGCTGCAATTAACATCAATGCGATTGGACTAGTATTTCTTTTTTGATTTTTCCAAGCTTTGGCCATTAATCAACATTATAGTCGAGTTAAAGCTAGAATATAATGCTTGGTGGGTATATTACTACCGGAGGAGCGTTTCAAGAGTATTTACTGTGCTATAGTTAAAAACAAAATTGGGGCTTATATATGTTAACTTCGTACACAAATTTTTTAGCCACCAGCGCCGGCGCATCATCAGGCTTTATAGGCTTATTCTTTGTGGCCCTTTCTTTCGCTAGAAAAGAACTGTCTGATCCGCTAATACGCGAAAGACGGATAATTCTATCAGGTGGATCTCTACTTGCCTGGTTTGATATTTTTATAGTTTCCCTACTAAGCTTAACTGGACACACAACCTTCTTCGCAGCAGCTTGTATTGTTATGGCTATTGTCTCGCTGTCGGTGACTTACTCGTTACTTTCCCGGGCATTTGGGGCCGGTGCTTTTGCGCCTTCAAGCCCGACCCGTAATCAGTCAATGACTTTTGCAACTATCGCAATATCCTTATATTTAACCCAACTTATTTTAGGTATAACGCTGTCGCGTAACTTACAAATCTCTTGGCCAATACAATATATGACTTTAGTTATTGCTGGACTTTTTATCAGCGCTCTAATGAGAGTTTGGGTGGTTATGTGGATTCCACCATCTGAAAAACACTAGCCTATTAATGATCGCCTGAAAAATTTACTATTGGGCAGTAGATCCAAAAAAGTTTGCCAATTTAGAGATTAGGCGGTCTTTGGTTAAAGATATAAGAAGTGCCTTATCAAGAATTTGTGATGTACTATAGTAGCAAATGAAAGAAATAATCGACAGAACATCATTAGAACCTCTTGGCTATGAATACAGCGACCAAGAATCTGAGACCATAGTTACAGCACTCGATCTGTATGTTGGTCAACTACGCAAAGGCAATATACCATTAGACTATGAAGGTCAGACAGTTGTTGAGGATGTCGAATTTGTACTCAGTGAAATCATCTACGATTTTAATGCTGGATCCAGAGTTGTAATTCCTAAGGTGAATGAAGCTCTTATGGTTATTGTGTTGCCTTTCTTATGTCAACTTGACGAGGGTATACCACTGAATAAATATACAGATTTATGCGACTTTTTGGAGATTAAACCGATTGATTTATTAATACACGCTAAAAGCGCCCGCGACATGATAAATCAGGGCTCGACACTGATCGGTGTATTATAGATTACGTATCTATATCTGTGCTACGGGAAGTTCAGTTTACGTAAGTCAAATATCAGCTGTCAACTTCACCAATTTAAGCTCCAATGGTGCCAGTCTTGACTTTTCCGGCTCGTTTGTAATTGGCGAAAATCACTCCACTTGGCGTGACTGTAGTCCCTGTTAAGGTAAAGGCTGCCGGGATAGTTCCCTTATCAAACAACTTTTTTCCCTTGCCCAGTGTTATAGGGAAGGTTTTAAGCCAAAGTTCGTCCACTAAATCATTTTCAAGTAGCGTCTGGATAAGTTTACCGCTACCGTGGACCTGAAGGTCAGAACCTTTTGAATTTTTGAGTTTTTTGATATCTGCAAGGGTTTTTAGAAAAACTGAGTTCTTCCAATCTGATTTTTTCATGGTCCTACTGACAGCGTATTTTGTGACGTCATTGATTCCTGGCCAGATACTTTCATGGTCTGGCCAATAACCTGCAAAAATCTCAAATGTTTTTCTGCCTAACAAAAGATCTGCAGATTTCATCTGTTTTGACATGATCTTACCGGAAGCTTCGTCAAAATATGGTGCGGTCCAGCCACCGTACTCGAAACCGCCTGATGTGTCTTCCTTGGGTCCACCAGGTGCCTGCATTACTCCATCTAAGGTAATAAACGATAGAACAATTATTTTTCTCATGGAATTGCAACCTCATTTAATGTCTAGAAACATTTTATCCTTTATTGTGTTTTTGTCTATGAAGTTCAACACAATAAAAATGCTGGCTTTAGGTGTGCTACTTAAGGCTAAACGGAGGGTACTTATCCGTTGCCAAAAGAAATACGTAAGCATTAACCCTGACATTCCATCTGCCCACTCCAACCACAAAGTCAAACAGGCTCTTTGGGTATCGACCGGTGAATATTATGGCAAACCACGCAATGACGGATGCGATGACAGCGGGGATTATAAGCACTGCCAATACAATATAGTGAGGTATTGCTAAAAACCACTTTACCAGCGGCAGCCAGCGGTTTAGATCTCGCTTCACGTCGGGGTAATTGACGTCCAAATGTACTGATTGCGCTTCAACTGTTGAAGGATAACGATCGGTTAGCAGAAACAGGTAGGCACCGACCCTGGCAGTAAACCGATTCAGTTCAAGAGCGAAATCGAACCACCAGCGTGGGTAACGTTGACGGAAAATAATCATAAGGGCCGTTGCAACAACGAGTCCGGAGGCAATGCCTCCTCCGTGCGCAGCTACTCCCCTACCAGTTTCACGCATAAAACTATCACTGCCAGACGCAGTTAGCAAAGATAGAACTATCAACACCGGGATACCCCATATGATACGGAAGAATGAAGTTAAACGATCGAGTTTTTTCGGGTAGTCGATATCAAACTTAGCTGGGTATATTTTTTCATTTGTTGCCATTACAGTTATCTCCTTGGTTAATGAAATTACTTCTTATAAAAATTGTAGACCTATTAACGATAAATACATAGAAAATAGGACGCCGAAGCGCCAAATAAATTCCAAATGGTGCAGCAGGTATCAAAAAGTTTACACATTATCAGGGATGAAATTACTCGTTGGAGGAAGATATTGGAAGTTCCGTATCAAGAGTTCAAACTTAGCAAGTAAGAGTAGGGAGATACATCCTCAATTCTTTTAATTGTATTTAAAATTAAGTATCAACCAGCTCCCATTTATTTTCTGCAAAGTGATGGAAATCGGAACAGGATTAGTTCCATTGCTAGTGTAAGTAATAACAGCACTTTGTGGTTGACCTGTTTGATTAGTAATATGCCAGCTGGTTTCAGTTGGTTGACCGTTAATATGTTGCTGTATCTGTTGTGCCGTGTTTGCAAGATTTGCTTCGGTAGTAATTTTTTGAAATGAAGGTGTAGTCAAAGAATATGCGGCTGAAGCATTATTTGTATCCATATCCAAAACAAACTCATCACTAACTTTTTTTGCAGCCCTTATTTGTTGACTACCGATTAATAATGTTCCCGCTACAAGTGCCGCTAACAGAACAAACACAATGACAACACCTATTAATATTCTTTTCCAAGACATTTTTTACCTAGGTTTTGAGTTTTTTCATGATGTTTTAAGCATAAGCTGAGATATATTTATTTGCAAGGTAGAGACTTTAAAAAATTACGTTCATAAAGCTTATGGTTGGTGCGGATGACGAGACTCAAACTCGTGGCCTCTTCCTTGGCAAGGAAGCGCTCTATCAACTGAGCTACACCCGCATAACAGGGAGAGATTATAGCCATGTAGCGTGCTTTATACAAGTGTGGAACCTTGTCTTTTCCCCTGTTATAGCCTAAAATACGGCTAAGTGTGGCTCTTTAGCTCAGTTGGTAGAGCAGAGGCTTGAAGAGCCTTGTGTCCCC
>CAZFNQ010000009.1:0-21617 GCA_964520375.1 uncultured Candidatus Saccharibacteria bacterium | reverse complement strand
CTTTATTGTAACCCAGCAATTAACTATCAATGTACTGTTGGCAGAAGCGTTCAAAGATAGCGTTGGTCCAGCCAAAACCGGTTTGCGATGGATACAAGCCTTTGGCCGGTGGTTTATCCGGGTTGACGACATTGTACTTTTCAATAAACACGCCGTTTTTATCAAACCAGTCCAGGTTGGTTTTGAGCCATTTCATAGCAATCCGCTTAGCTTCGTAGTCATAGCCGTAGCGGCTCAGGCCTTTGGCAACAATAAGTTGCAGCGGCGCCCAGCCGTTGGGATAGGCCCATTGGGTGGGTGTGGCGCCGGGGCCAGGTACTAATTGACTGAATTGCTGGTCAGTTGCAGATAATCCCCCTTTTTGTTCAAACCGGCGCAAGTTTTTAACCATTTGCCGGGCTTGTTTTGGGCTGGCCAGTCCAGCCCACATGGTAAAGAAGCTAGCTAGTGAGCTAACGCTGCCGCGTCGTTCTTTTACGAAGTTATAATCGTAGTAAAAGCCCCTGCTGCTGCTCCACATTAGTTTGTCCATGGCCTTGTTGCGTTTACGGGCGGCCCGGCCCCACTTTTGAGCCTCGGCGTCGTCGCCTAATATTTGGGCCGCCCTGGCGAAATCGGTTTCATATTTGTATAGCATGGCGTTCAGGTCTACAGGCAAATAGTTAAGGGCGTGGCGGTTAAAGCGTGGGGTCATGTCCCAGCCGCTTTCGGTTTCAGCTAAGTCGTTAATCATGTTGATGTCGTAGTAGCGACTAAGGCCTTTGTAGATTTGGCGCCAATTAGGCTTGGCGGTACCCATCCAGACGGCTTCATATTCTTCCTTGGCTTGAGTGATGGCTTTTCTAAGCCAGACTTTACCAGGATCATAGGCATCGTACACGTCAAATATGAAGCTGGTTAGCAGCGGTGGCTGAGATCGGCCCATTAGATATGTTCGTGAGGCATTTGGGATGATGCCGAAGCGTTTTTGCATGTACAGTAAATCCTCAAGCACACCCATGACCAACTCTTTATGGTGGATGTCTAGCATCCCCTGGACCATAAAATAACTATCCCAGTAGTACATTTCGTTAAAGTCAAACGGATGGCCTTCCTCATAAGCCGGCACTAGGTAGGTTTTGGGCAGGCCCAGTAGTGTATCGTCGTCCTTGGGATGATAGCGTTCTAGTTTGGGCCAGTAAGCGGCTATGTAATCTCGGGCTTTTTGAACTTGATCATGATTTAAATCACTATGGCCGGGTGAAACAAAACGTCTGGCTTTTAATACCAATGTTTTTGCATGTTTTAACATCTGCTTCCAGCTTAGGCCAACGGTTACGCTTAGGTCAAGCATAGGTTATATAATTAAACTCTAAACCGTTACCAAAACGCTTGTTCTTTACGTGATTTATGCTATAATTATGACATGGGGCTGAATTTTAAGCTCGACATTGGACCTTTACAAGTTAGTTCGCAAGCCGCTTGTCAGCGTTATAGGCAAAATTTGTAACTGCAAAAGCATTTACTAGTGTACGTAACTTTGTAGCGAGCGCTTTTGCGCCCCGCGCAAATCTTGCTTACGCAACAGCTTAAATTACGATTTAAGCCACGCTGAATGTGACATCAGATAACATTCAAATGCGTGTCATATAATCTGTTTGCTCAAATGTAACTGATCCTGTACATTTGCTAAGACTTTGGATCAAAGATGCGTGACTTTTTGGTCATTTACCGGCCACTTATCTTTCATTTAAATGACCTAAGCTTGTAGAAGACTAACGACGTAAACCGATGGACGCGGTGGCAGTAACCGCCAGCTCCACCATAAAAACATCAATTGTCAAATTGGTGTTTTTTTGTTTCCTTTCAAGTGTTCAATTATGACGCTCAAGATAGATTGTGCGACACCAAGACAATCAATAATGCTTGTGTTAAAATTATTGTAATGGGAACAGGTGCACCGAATGTAGAAGCAGAAGCAGCAATTGATGCTCAAGCATTTATTGGTAAGCACGGTTTACAGTCTGTCGCTGGACTACAGGTTGAGGCACATGGCAGCATATACTCTGTAGAAGACGCCATAGTACAATGCCCTCCTTTTGCCAAAATGATAACAGGACTAGCAGTTGGTCTCGAAGGATTACCCGAAGAAAACAGAACAGAGATTATTACAAAATCCATAAGGACGATGGCTGTAGATACACCTGAAATAGCGGCTGACACTCAAAAAAAAACGATAATTTAATAAAGCCAGATGACCATCTTGATAGTCAACCTGTTGAGTTTAGTCCAGTAGCTTCGCCAAAAAAAACTGCCACAAGAAAAGAGGCAGCTATAGAAGCAGATAACTCTACCGTAGAAGATACTATTGTGCTCGATTACGTTTTAGAGAACGCCATTAGAGCCACAAATCAAACTAACTTAGAAGCAGAAGATACTGAAGCGGTGAAAGTTACTGAAACTTCTATTGTGACCCCAGATGCAGCTGCAAATCGCTCCATATCAGAGCTTCATTACTCAAAGTTAGAAAACCTAGAAAAAGCTCAAGGAGGAGTGGTTACGACCAAACCAAAGTTAGCTAATCCTAAGCCACATGCATTGAGTATAGAAGTTCCTGTAAATAGCCAGGAATTGCCAGTTCATGATGAAATCACACCTACCGAAGCACCACGCCAAAGCGAAGTTTTTGATGACCTCTTACCTGAAGAGCATGGTGATATACCGATAAATGTGGACTATATATGGGAGACTGTGGGAGTTGAGGACAACAAAGCTATATACGAAGATTTTAGTAATGCACTTCTGGATTATATTGAGCTTCAACAGGAAGTTGAAGACGTAGAAGATATATATAGCCCAGAGGCAAGTCTTGAAAGCGTGCCACTGCAACCCATAATTATATCTGTTTCTGAGCGGCTAGAATTACTTGAACCAGACCAAAAGGAACAGATTGTGCCAATATTGCAAAACATTATCGACACTATTGATGACCTACTCTCGTTTGAAGACAATGTAATAAGCTATGAGTTAACAGACGCAGCGCATAGTAAGCTGGAAGATTTGTGCATAGAACTGTTTGAAGCATTAGGGATTGATTATGACGACAACGATGTTGATAAGTTTATTTCCGTAATTTTGAAGTCAGATTTTGAATTACCCGTAAAGACAAGAGCTAGCCTTAACTATGCGGACCTAGCGAGTATTGGTACTCACGAAGCTAAGAAGACAGGTACGAGGACGAGTAATAGCTCCATGATACATAGTCGGCTACAGCAAATATTGGGCATGTTCGTGTTGATTAAATTCACAACCACAGCTTAATGGTAGTTGATGGTATAGAGTGTATCCCCTCAGGGGACTAGCAACTTCTTTCGACGCTCCTACTCTCTTTTGAACTCAATGTACTCATTCCAGAGTAAATACCTCCATCTCTCTATTTCTTCAAAGATGAGGGGTGCATTATTTTCGAGGTGCTCCACCATAAGCACTTTGACCTCTGTTATTTGAGGTCTTTTTGTTTGGTTTATATTACTGTCAAGCATATACTTATAGCATCATGCAGCAGTCAAAATTGAATGGAAAAGAAATTACATTGTTAATTTCTAGTGCTTTTTTCGCAGTTTATAACCTTTACGGATGGTATCTAGTAGCCAGCACCCAAGATAACAAATCAGTAAATGGTTGGCCTAATTTATTATTTATAATTGTATTGATTGCAAATATCGTCTGGGTTTTCAAAAATAAAAGGAAAATTGCATTTATTGGCTTAATGCTCTGCGCAATAACTATAGTAGCAATGTTTCTTACAATAAGAGCTTCACTGTCTAATTTTCACTAAGTACGAGTGATTTAAGTCTAACGTACGTAATAACTCTTGTATCTATACCAACTGATTGACAATAATTCTCTCCTCCGCACCAGTTCTGCATAGATTGAGTGCCAATTATTTTCGACGTGCTCCACCAAAAATGCCTGACTTGATATCGGGCTTTTTTGATTGCAAATATCTACCTCTAAGATTATGCTTAAATCAAATATCTAATTCAAGGAATAGCTCAAGATGGGCAAATTAAACAAAAATCAATCAGGTTTAGGAACTGTTGAAATCATATTAATCCTCGTAATTGTTGGAATTCTAGGTACTGTTGGCTGGTTTGTTTACGATAGAAACCATATTAAAACTAGTTCCGGTAGCGCTAATAGTACTAATACAATTACAGCCACATCAAAGCCAGATGCAACTCCAAAAATTCAAACAGATTCTACTAAATACTTAGTAGTAAAGCAGTGGGGTGTAAAAATACCTTTATCTTCAAATGTTAAGGGTTTGAATTACAAAATTGGAAACAATGATGCAAACCAGGGCACAACAGGCTCCTTTAGGTCAGATGCTTTAGACGCTGCTGGTACATTAATGAACTGCGAGACTAATTCAATAATTATTGTCAGAGGATTATCTACTCAGTTTGTACCTGATGAGATTAATAGTAATGAAACCACATATAAAGAAGCCTATGACACAGCTAAAAAAGACCATTCAGATACATTTCCAAATCTAAAGATTGGTGATTATTACTATGTTCGCCCAGGTTATCGTGGAGCTAGTTGCATAGATAAGAGTGACGATAAATTGTTAGCTAAGGAAGCGGCAGCAATGGATGCTATTCAGAATGCAATTGCTAAAATGGTAGCAGAGTAACTTTTAACTTAAGGAATTACATAAGATGGGCAAAATGAAAAAGAACCAATCAGGCTTCGGTACAGTTGGGATAATATTAGTAATAGTAGTCGTAGTAGTAATCGGTGCAGTAGGCTGGTTTGTGTATGACAGAAGTCAAAATAAAATCATTCCCGCTACAGCTACAAACGCAACCTATAATACTCCGCCAACGACGTCAACTCCATCAACCGGCCAAATGCCAACATATTCAAGCACAGATAACTACGTGAATGTTATACAGAAGGATGAATCTATCACCCACGTAACTCCAGACAAGATAGCAAAAACGCCCGACCAAGCATTAATATTACAGGCATTACACGAAGCATGTACGGAAAAAACAAAGAATGTAACTGTAAATGTAATTACTTTTGATAATAATGGTAATTTTAAGCAGGTAGGAAATTATGCCTATATTAATGTATCTATTTGTGCCTCAGCATCGAATAACATTAATGATATAGGGGGCGGTGCCGCAGCAACTTATTTGCATAAAAACACAAAAACAGGTTCATGGATAATGGATGAGAGAACTCAACAGGGAGTAATGTGCTCAAATGTTGACGGTAAAGGGTACCCCAAAAGTCTGATAGCTACATGTTTTACATCAGACAATAAAACAAGAGCTCCAAAATAGATATATTCATTGAATAGATTCATCGACATTCGACAGTACTTTTTTGTTTGCAATTAATATTCTCTGAGCTTATGCTTAAAGCAAGTAATTTAACCTAAGGAATAACTAAATGGACACATTGTTAAGCATAATATCGCTGCTATTTGGCGCACTGATTTATCTTGGTATTTTTGCACTTATTTTTGCCGTTGTTAAAGCCATTAGAAACAATAAGTTCACTTTTACATGGCCGCCGTTGTCTCTAATTTTAGGCGCAATTATTTTAGGTGCGATCGTAACAGGACTTTATACTGGCAATGAAGCCTTTGTGCACGATAGGAATTGTGGCTCGACCATGAACCAAACTGCGCAGGGTTATATGCCCTCACACCTAGATGAAACGTGCGCTAATCTAGCATATGGCTTCCCAAGGAAGTTTATTTCTGGACAGACATACTTATCAGTCACAAAACAGCCACCAATAAATCTAGCTTTAAATGACATTGAGGCTAGTAGCAAGATAAGTTTGAGCACAAAGTCCCTGGCCTTTGATATGACAGTTTGGTCAGTCTGCAGCTTTGCCGCATTGTCAGTTATATATCTATGGAGCATCGCAGAACCCAAGAGAAAAAAATAGATATTCCCGAGGTGTAAGTATTCTTACAGTCAGGCTTGTTAATTTTAGATAATATTTATTTGTATTAATAATAAAGGAGGTAAATATGCTCGCGACTATAGCAATAATATTAGTGGTTCTTTGGTTGCTAGGCGTTGTGGCTATCCACGTGTCCAGCCCCCTGTTGCATTTGCTGTTAGTAGTGGCAATAATAATATTCATATTTAACTTTGTAGCCGGTCGAAGCAGCGTATAATGTAAGTATCGATTTAGAAAATAACGGGAGGGATAGAGTAATGGCAGAAGAAATCCAAAAAGTTAGCGAGACGACTACTCGCACAGGTGATACTGTGCAAAAAACTACCGCCGTAGACAATCCGGGAGCCAAAGCTGAACATCAACAGAATGTCGCCGAGCGGGCTGTTTGGTATGTGGCCGGTGTATTACTGGTGCTGCTTGGTTTTAGGTTCGTTCTTTCCTTGCTAGGGGCTAACACTACTAATAGCTTTGCTAATTTTATATATAGTTTGTCCCATCCTTTCGTTTCGCCATTCTTTAGCTTGTTTAGTTATAAGACCAATTACGGGGTTTCCAAATTCGAGATTTATACCCTGATAGCTATGTTATTTTATGCCGTTGTGGCCTATGGAATTGCCAGATTAGTTACCCTGAACCGCGATTAATCATAGTCTTCTTAGACCCAATTTAGAATACTTAAGTCCGATAACGATAGAGTAGTTTGCCGTCTAGCTTGTGGGAATATTGCGTTTATGCTATAATTGTAAACATAAGGGAGCGCAGGAAGCGCTTTTATTTTTTATATGATTCAAGACCCCAACAAGATTAGAAATATTGCTATTATTGCTCATGTTGACCATGGTAAGACCACCTTGGTGGATGGTCTGCTGAAACAATCGCATACCTTCCGAGATAATCAGGCCGAGATGGGCCAGGATCTCATCATGGACAGCGGTGATCAAGAACGGGAGCGCGGTATTACCATTACCGCCAAGGTTACGGCCGTGCAGTATGAAGATTACCGCATCAACATTATTGATACTCCCGGGCACGCTGATTTTAGCGGCGAGGTGGAGCGCACCCTCAACATGGCTGACGGCTGTTTGTTAATTGTTGATGCCCAGGAAGGCCCGATGCCCCAGACTAAATTTGTTTTGGGTAAGGCCCTGGCTAGCGAGTTAAAGCCGATAGTTATTATTAATAAAATAGACAAGCAGGGTTCAAGAATTAAAGAAGTTGAAGACGAGCTGGGAGATTTATTCTTAGAGTTGGCCGTGCATGAGGACCAGTTGCACTATCCGGTTTACTACGCTGAGGGCAGAGCCGGCAAAGCATGGGATAGCCCACCGGCTAATATTGACGCCCCGGGCGATTTATCAGTAATATTTGACGCCATTATTAAACACATACCTGCTCCGAAGGTGGAGTTGGACCAGCCTTTCCAAATGTTGGTTACAGCTTTGGCATGGGATAGTTTTAAAGGTAAGTATGCCGTCGGGCGAATATCCCGCGGCAAGGTTAAGGCCGGTGACACGGTAACTCTATGTCAAAAAAATGGCAGTTTAAAAAAGGCAACCGTCGATAATGTCTTTATGAGCCACGGGGTTAGTAAGTTTGAGGTGCCCCAGGGTGTGGCTGGCGATATTGTCCAGCTGACCGGAGTCAACGATGCCCAGATTGGTGAAACTATTGCCGATAGTGTTTCGCCTCAGGCACTGCCGGTTATAGAGATAGAAGCGCCAACACTTAAGATTTATCTTGGCCCCAACACCTCACCATTTAAGGGAACGGAGGGTGAGTTTACAACCAGCCGGCAAATTGGTGAGCGACTGGCCAAGGAGTTGGAAACCAATGTCGGTTTGAGGGTTAATGAGGAAAGTATCGGCTTTTTGGTCAGTGGCCGTGGTGAGCTGCATTTAAGCGTGCTAATTGAAGCTATGCGCCGGGAGGGTTATGAGTTTGAGGTTGGCCGACCTCAAGTGGTTACCAAAGAGGAAAATGGTCAAACTATGGAACCAGTGGAGGAGCTTATAATTGAGGTGCCAGCTGAGCATGTCGGTACGGTGCAAATGGAATTAGGTCAGCGTAAGGCTACACTTCGGGAGCAGTTCTCCAGTCCTAAGGGTGTAACTAAACTGGTTTATGAATTGCCTACCCGCGCCCTGCTTGGCCTTCGTAATATTCTAATGACCAATACCAAGGGAACTATTGTTATGAACAGTCTCATGATTGGCTATCAGCCAATGGGGACTGCCCTGCAGCAACTTCGAAATGGAGTGCTAATTGCCTATGAATCAGGGATAACAACTCCATATGCACTGCAGACAGCTCAAGAGCGCGGTATTTGCTACGTTGGACCGGCTGAGAAAGTTTATGCTGGACAAATTGTCGGTTTAAATAAGCGTGGTGAGGATATGGAGATAAATGTTTGTCGGGCCAAGCATCTGACCAATATGCGCAGTTCCAGCAGCGATGGGGTCGTGCAACTTACGCCGCCCGTGGATTTGAGTCTGGAACAAAGCATAGATTTCTTGGAAAATGACGAGCTATTGGAAGTGACGCCCAAAAGTCTGAGGCTACGCAAACGCGAGCTGGATCCAACCAAGCGTAAGCGTCAGAATAATTAACAGCAACATTGCCTTTAGCTTACTGGATAACAACCGGTATTTTGCACGGCGGGCCAAAATCTTCGTAAACATTATTAATCAATAGTGAAATGTCAGCATACATGAGATAAGTCCCCGGCGTGGCATTAACTCCAAAACTGTTGTACTGATAAGTAGCGTTTTGATTCACAGCAGTTGATGTAATTTGATTTGTTGAAACGAAACTATAATCAAGGTTTTGCCTTGTTCCATCCAGTTTTGCCCATCGAATATATGGGTCAGAAGCACCCCAGTTATAGGCTCCAGTATTCTTAACTGTGATTTTGACCGTATAATGATGGGTGGCTGCACCACTCTGTATGATATAAGTCTGTTTACCAGTGCTATTGTTAATAATTGCAAAATTTTTACAGGCTAAACGTGCGTAACCTTTAGAGCCATTGTAATAGGGCCTTATAGCAGAATCTAAATGTTCCCAGGTTACAGAACCAACTATGCCATCAGCAGTCAAATGCCCAAGCGTTTGAAAGTACTTAACAGCGGATACAGTGGCCGAACCAAATGTTCCGTCTATTGTAAGATGTGTGCCAAAGTAATTATTCAATGTCCACTGAACATACTTTACACAATCTCCTCTCGAACCTGATTGGATAGTGGGATGAGGGGTGTAACATTGATAAATAACTGGTGGAATAGCAGATGAGCTAGCAAAACTTGTATATAAGTAATATCCACCGCCAAAAACTGCGAATATTATGACAAATATCAATAAGCCTTTAAATGGCGGGTAGGGGTTAATCCAATGCGAATGTTTCTTGAGTAACGACAGCTTGTTTGACTTTTTGATTTTAGGCATTTTTTTCTTTCATACCAGGGATTATTAACTATATCATCCTCGTTTTTATCTTTTCAGTCAAACTGTTTGTGCATAAGTAAAATTGTTCACTTGAGATGCGTACTTGACGAGAAGTGTATATCGTGCTAATGTTATAGGAATTGTTTCGATGAATCCGGGTTTGTAGAAGATAGTAAATTACTCGATTTCATTACCGACAATCGATTACTAACTATCTAACTTAACAGGATTCTTTTTAATGTCTCCCTATTATAATAAAAACCGTCGTACCTACCGACCAGGTGCTAGTGCGCATCATCGTAGCTACAGCAGTCAGCGTTCGGCCCGCCCCAAACGTGGTATGGGTCAATATATTGATCCGGCCAAGTTTGTAAAACAGGCTGGCTTAGCTTTGATTGAAGACTATGTCCCTACCCATAGCTTTCTGGATTTTGCAGTTGATCCCTTGATAAAACGTAACTTAGCTAGCAAGGGTTATACCCTACCGACTCCGATTCAGGATCAGACTATACCGCTGGCATTGGAAGGCAAAGATATTATTGGTGTGGCTCATACCGGCACCGGTAAAACGGCGGCTTTTGCCATACCAGCCTTGAACCAGTTAATTACTGACCGGGAAAGTCGGATCTTAATTGTTGCCCCGACTCGTGAGTTAGCTCAGCAAATTCAAGTTGAGTGCCGGGCTATAGCTAAGGATTCAGGCTTATACGGTGCTCTGTTAATTGGCGGGCTGTCGATGGTGCCGCAGCTGCGAGATCTTAGGGCTAATCCCAGGATTGTTATTGGTACGCCTGGGCGTATCAAAGATCATCTTGAACGGCGCACGCTTAACTTGTCACGATTTAATATTGTCGTGTTGGATGAGGTGGATAGGATGTTGGACATGGGTTTTGTCAATGATGTCCGTCATATTCTCAGCCAACTGGCCACTCGTCGGCAATCTTTTTTCTTCTCGGCAACTCTGGATACCCGGGTTAATAACTTAATTCAGACTTTTGCTAACAGCCCGGTTACGGTGTCGCTCAAAACCACTGAGACCAGTGATAATATTAACCAAGACGTGGTTAAATACTTGGGTACAACCGATAAGCTGGATAAGTTGCATGATGTCCTAATAAAAAGTGATGTTGAGAAAATTCTAGTTTTTGATGAAACCCAGCGCAATGTTAAGCGTCTGAGTGAGGAGCTTATTAGCCGCGGTTTTAAAGCCGAGTCTATTCACGGCGGTAAATCCCAAAGCCAGCGTCAACGGGCTTTAAACAAGTTTAGGAATAATGAGATTAATATCTTAGTGGCTACCAACGTGGCTGCCCGCGGTATTGATGTGATCGATATTACCCACGTTATTAACTACTCTATTCCGCAGTCCTACGACGACTATATTCACCGCATTGGCCGAGCCGGCCGAGCCGGGCGAATCGGTCACGCTCTTACTTTTATACCTGGCTAAGATTTATTAGTGGGCGCCAGACATTTCCTGGTGCATCATGTGTTTGGACGGGTGGTAAATTAGCCAAAACAACAGACCGCTGGAAATAATTGTTATAGCGCCGACCGTAACCGGGGTGCTAATGGCAATTTCGGCCAGATAGCCACTCATGGCGGCTGGTATCGCCTGGGCCAAGGCTTGAACAGAAAAGTTAATGCCTAGTACTTCGCCCTGAATTTCCGGACCGACGGTGGTAGACACCAGTGAGGTCGAGTTGGCAATGGTTTGGCCAATAAAGACCGCGAATAGTGGCGTAACTAGTAACAGCTCGGAGGTATCGTGTGCCCAAAGCAGCAGGAATAAGCCGACTCCGACCGCTATTAAGCTGACTCTCAGGACGTTATAGCTTTTAACCCGTTTGGCAACTTGCGGTGTAATGACGGCTTGGGTAAAGGCTATTAGCAGGCCGATGTAGGCAAAATAGTCGCCGACGTTATTTTGACTAAAATGCAGTTTATTAATTAAAAGTACTTGGAAAAAGGTTTGGAAGAACATGAAACCGCCCCAAAACAAAAAGACTGTTGGGAAGACGACTCTGAGCCCCGGATAAGTTGCCGCCTTGTAGATATTGCCAACCGATTGGGTGAATTTAATCTTCAGTCGGTGCATGTGCCTGTGGGTTTCAGGCAGTAGGAAGATTATAAACAAAACGTTAATGGCGCTTAGTATGGCTGTGAACCAAAACGGTGTGGCGGGATTAAACCAGTGCGGCGTGTGGAACAAACCAAACACGCTGATGTTAGGACTGCCCATTTTAGCGCCGGCATAGGGGCCAAGTACAAAACCCAGACCAAAGGCGGCGCCAATTAGAGCAAAGTTCTTGGTCCGTTTCTCAGGCGGCGTAACGTCGGCAATAACGGCTTGGGCAACGCTTAGGTTACCGCCGGTGATGCCGTCAAAGGCCCGGCTGAAAAACAGCAGTGGTAAGTTTCTGGTTATGATACCGATGGCAAACAGCACGTAGCCAATGGCGGTGCCGGCTATGCTGAAGCCTAGAATCTTTTTACGACCGAACCTGTCGGATAGTTGACCCAGGATTGGCGTCGATAAAAATTGCATGAAGGGGTAAATCGCCAATAACCAGCCCAGTAGTATCAGCCCGCCCTTAAACGTCCAGCCAGCCGGCAAAAGATAATAGGCCGAGTGCGGATTGGCTAGCAACTGCGGTATTATGGGAATTAGGATACCGACGCCCAGGACGTCCAGGAAAATGGTCAGCAGTACGGCTGGTAAGGCTCGTCCCTCGGCATGTTTGACTTGTTTCACGTTTTTAAGTCTCCTTTTTAGGGGTGATGGAAATCACCTTGTTTATCTACGCATACGGCGTCATGCATTATGTTTAATATCTCCAGCAGGGTTTGTTGCTGTTTGGCGGTTAGACTGGCAAAAGTTGGCGCGTGGTAGTTATTTAGTATAAGCATCGCTCGCTCGGTTAGTTTTTCACCTTTGGGCGTTAAGGTCGTTATATGCTCGCGCTTGTTGTCGGCGCTGATGCGAGTGCCCAATAGGCCTTTGTCATGCAACAGTTTTATTTGGCGGCTGATGCTAGCTTCGGTTTGGCCGAGTTTGTCGGCAATTTGTTTTTGCTGGACAGATGGTCGCCACTTTAAAACCATCATTATCTTAAACTGTGAAAAGCCGATGCCAAGTTGTTCTTGAAGAACTTGATCAGAATGGCGGCCCAGCACAAAGGCTAGGTGGTTGAGCATATAACCAATATTGTTAGTCGGTCTCATAGGTAGTTACTAATACTTTAATATATCGATACTTAACAAGTCAAGTATTATGGTAAAGTTGGTTGGTCATTGACTCTCTAGTTGTTTGTGTCTGGTGGCCAGTTTTTACCCAGTCCGTCTATGTATTCCAGTAGGTTGCCAAAACTGATAGATCAAATACGTTGACTAAGCCGTCACCCGTCAGATCGCCGGTTGACAAGCTTTGACCGGATTGTCCAAAGTGAAGAGCTAGGATCGCTAGATCGAAGGAATCGACTCTACCATCACTATTAATATCGCCCGGTTTGCTTTTAGTGTTTATCGAGTAAGCTGCCGATTGAGCCGAGCTGTTGCCGGCGGCGTCATTAGCAGAGACTTTGTAGAAAAATGCTGTATTTTGAGTTAAGCCGGTATCGGTAAAGCTGTTGGTGGTAGTGGTATTTAACTGGTTGTAGGTGCCGCCAAGGGTGGCTGAACGGAATATCTTGTAGCCAACTACACCGACATCGTCGGTTGGCACTATCCAGGTCAGGTCTATTGAGTTAGTTGTCTGGCTGGGTGAGGTTAAGCCGGTTGGTACACCCGGTGCTGTGGTATCGGCCAGGGTTGAGGTTGACAAGGCGCCGGATTGGGCTGATAGATTGCCGGCGGCGTCAGTGGCTGCTACTTTGTAGAAATAGGCGGTGTTGGGCGTGAGGCCTGTGTCAGTGTAGGTAACGGCATTAACTGGATTCGTGTTAATTTTGGTGTAAGTACCGCCTAGGCTAGTACTGCGGTAAACGTTGTAGCCAGTGACAAGCACGTCATCAGTCGAGCCAGTCCAGCTTATAGCAATTGAGGTAACAGTCCTGGTACCGGCTGTCGGGGTCCCAGGGACGGTTGGGGCGGTAGTATCTGGCAGTGTCGACATTACTAAAGCAGTAGATTGAGCCGAAGTGTTGCCGGCAGCATCAACCGCCGCCACAGTAAATGAATAGCTAGTATTGGGAGTCAGACTGGTGCTGGTGAAGTTAGTGGCAGTAACATTAGAGTTAATTAGAACACCATTTCGAAAAACTTTGTACGCTGTTACACCAACATTGTCAGTTGAAGCAGTCCAGGAGAATGCCAAGGAAGTGACGGTTTTGGCGCCGGCCGTCAGGCCGCTAGGAACCGTTGGTGCAGTGGTATCGGCAATGGTGTAACTACCGGGATTTGTAACGGCTAGAACGTTAGAGGGTGGCGTAGTCGTGGGGTTTACCAGTGCTGAGGTAGCATCAAAAGTAACAGCTGCAGTACCAGTGGCAATGGCTTTAAAGGTGATGGACGCTACTATTTGATCGCCGGTTAAATTAGTAACACTCTTGGCCCGGGCGATCTTAATGCTTCCAGCTCCGCCAGTGCCTACGGCAGCCAGGTCAAAGGCGCTAGTAGAAGTGTCTATGCTGACGAATTGTAGTTTGGCTTGATCGTATGTTAAGTCGGCCTCAACCGCATTAATCGGCGTGGTGCCGCTGTTTTCATGGATCACAACCGTGAAGTTGGAACCGACGTTTTGAGTGCCGCTACCTGGAACTAAGGATAAGGATTCGCCGGCAGCTATAGCACTAAATAGCAACCTGACACCAACACTGGCAAACAAAACCAGTAATACAAATATTAGTAGTGGCTTAGGTTTTCTTCGACTGTTTATAAACCACGATGAAAATTTTTTGTTGTATTTGGTTGGTTTGCTTGTTTTAACCATTACTTGCCCTTCTGCCCACTTAATAGGTTAGAGTTATTTGTGATACTCGGCGGTTTCGAATCAGGGTGAATGATCTGACCGCTATTAGCCGCATTGGCCTCAACAGTGCTGGTTTGAGACTTAGGCGGTTCTTTAACTGGTAAGGGGCCAGCCTTGTCGGCTGGATTAATTTTGGGAAAGTGGCTGGCTAAATCGCTGCTGACACCACCACGTCGAATCGATTTGATTAGGCCGCTGCCGCCGCCAATAATTATAATGATCACAACTATGGCCGCGATGCCCAATAGGGCTTTGACTATTGGGCTGGTGCCAATATTCAAGCGGATATCAAATTCTTGTACCACAGCTGGGGAACCGGCTTTTACGGTTATGGCTTTGGTGACTTGTTTATTGCCGGCCGTTACTACTACAGTATGATTGCCGGCTTGGATGTCGATATAACTGGCCGTTCCCGATGCGTCGTAACTGAGCGGTGATTTACCGTCAAGTGTAACTTTGGCAGCTTTTACGGGTTTGTTAGCATTGTCTTTGACCTTAATGGCCACTAGGTAGCCTGTTAAACTGATGGCTTGGTTAATTGGAGTTACCGTCGGGGCGGCGGTTTTTTTAGTTGAACCACTGGTTTTAGTTTGATTTGTAGTGGTTGTTTTAGTCGGTGTAGGAGTGGTAGTGGTAGTTTTCTTAGTAGTAGTCGGTGTTGTTGTAGTACCGGTCAGAGTATAAGTGCCACCCTTGGTATTGCCATCCCAGATGTCGGTAAAATCTGATGGTCGAATAATTCTTGAACAACCGGTAGTCAACTGATTATTGGAATTGTATTGACAGCGGCCATCAAAACTAATAGCTGTGGAACCCGAACCAGCCAAAACTGTAAATTTTACTGAGGCAACAGTTTGCGTACCGGTTAAGGTGCTGTTTTGTTTAGCTCTGACAATACTTACCTTGCCTGATCCACCCGTTGTTACGGCGGAGAGATCAAATGCGCTTTGGCTTGTATCGATACTATCGAAATGAAGTTTGGCTTGGTCGTAGATAAGGTCGGCTTCAACTGTGTTGACTCCATCAGCAGGGTCGCTAGTTTCGGAAATAGTGACTATTAGTGAATTACCCTTTTTGTAAGTGCCACTGGCTGGGCTGAGGCTGAACTTAGCAGTGCCGGCCGCTTGCACGGTTTTTGAGACTGTTGACCCGATCGCCAGGCTCAGCAATATCAGAAGACCTAAGATAATTAGTCCACTGCCCCATGTTTTTGACTTTAATCTGTACCAGCTATATTTTTGGATGTCTTTAGTTTTCAAAACCTGACCTCTGTATTCATTGATACGATAACATAACCGCTATAGTCAATACAAGAGATAATTGACTAATTGGCTTTAATTCTAGGTTCGGTTGGTGGTTGCTAATTAGTTGAAATTATCGACAATCAGGGTTATGGTTTATATTAAAAGCATTGGTGATAATCGGCGAAAATAGGGTCGTGAATTCAAAAACACATGTTAAATCCACAAGTAGTCATAGGCAACTTATGCTAAAACAGTTTAAGCCCAGTCTTAGAAATGTCGGTATTTTAGTTTTTGTAATTGTTATTGCCGCTGTCGGTTATCTGACACTTAGAAATTCTCATGCTACTGGAGCCGATATTAATAATGATAATAAGGTTGATGCCTTTGATTTAGCTATAATAGCACTTAACTATAACCAAACCGGTAAAACCTATGCCCAAGGTGACATAACTGGCGATGGGTCGGTAAATGTTCTGGATTTATCAGCGTTAGCTAGTAGTTGGGGCAATAATATTGTGCCACCACCGCAACCAAGTTTTCCGATTCGAGCCATGTTCTATTACCCTTGGTTCCCGGAAGCCTGGAACCAACAGGGCTTTAACCCGTTCAGCAACTATACCCCTACGGCTGGTCTGTATAGTTCAACTGACACAGCCACGATTAACCGTCAGATCGACGATATGATTTACGCCGGCATGAACTCAGCCGTATATTCCTGGTGGGGACAAGCTAGCAAGGAGGATAACCGTTTCCAGGCGTTCCTCGATGCCACCGGTACTAAGCCGCTTAAATGGGCGCTTTATTATGAGTGTGAAGGCAATGGCTCTGGCGGGACTTGCGGCACTATTGGTGGTCCGGCTCCGTCGGCTACTAATATTGCCAATGATTTAGCGTATATAAAGTCACACTACACGGCCAATGGAAATTATCTGAAGATTAATAACAAACCGGCTATCTTTGTCTATGGCGATGGCAGTGATTCCTGCGCGACCGCCACCAACTGGAAGACGGCCAATGCCGCCCAGGGCTTTTACGTCATACTTAAAGTTTTTGGCGGCTATGCGACCTGTGCCGACCAGCCGGATAACTGGCATCAGTACGGTCCGGCTACCGCTCAAGACGCTCAAGGCACGCATTCATTCTCGATTTCTCCTGGCTATTGGAAGAAAGGCTGCCCCCAGGTCAGTGGCGGCACCTGCACCCAAGGCGGTACCCAACCATACTTAGCCCGTGACCTGACCCGTTGGAATACCAATGTGACGGCTTTAAAAAATAGTAACGCCAATTTGGAGCTGGTTACTACCTACAATGAGTGGGGGGAGGGTAGCATAGTTGAATCGGCCAATGGTACTCTGCCTGATGGCTGGCAGTCTGCCTCCGGACACGGCCAGTTTATTGATGCCCTACATCAGGTTTTAGTCAGCGGCACACCGATTGATAATCCTCCGGCAGTTTCCTTAACCGCGCCAACGGCTGGTAACGTTAGCGGTAATGTGACCCTGAGCGCAAATTCGTCCGATGATAATGGCGTCAGCAAAGTTGAGTTCTTAGTTGATGGCACGGTAGTTAATACTGATACAACCAGCCCGTATAGTTTCGTCTGGAACAGCTTAACTGTCGCTAACGGGACTCACACTATTACTGCCCGTGCAACCGATACTATAAACCAACAGACTACCTCAACTGGAGTTTCGGTATCGGTATTAAACGATAGCACCGCCCCGACTATACCAACCGGTCTATCGGCTACTGCTACTTCACCCACCCAGGTGAACTTGAGTTGGAACGCTTCGACTGATAGCGGCGGTAGCGGACTGGCTAAGTATGAGATTTCACGCGGCGGGATAATTCTGGCAACCATAAATGCGCCGTCCACGACCTATAGCGACACCACCGTCAGTGCCAGCACGACTTACTCATATACAGTCAAAGCTATTGATGGAGCCGGCAATAAATCGGCGGCTTCAACCGCGGCTACTGTCACCACGCCGGCTAACAACGATATTACCCCGCCGACTATCCCAGGCGCGTTCACCGCCTCCCTGCCGGTATCGACCGATAAAACCGTGAACCTCAATTGGACTAGCTCGACGGACACCGGCGGCAGCGGTCTAAAAAATTACATTCTGTCGCGCAACGGCACGGTCATAGCTACCCCAGCTGCCAATGCCACTAGTTTCAGTGATACGACAACTGTCTACAGTACTAACTATACCTACACGATTGCCGCGGTGGATAATGCTACCAATACTTCCGGGGCTGCCACGGCCACCATCACCACACCGGCTGCCCCGGCTGATACTCAGGCGCCAGATGTACCGACCGCTACTGCTTCAGTGGTGTCAGCCACCCAGGTAACTATTAGTTGGAACACGGTGGCCGATAATCCTAAGACCGGTGGGACTGCTTCAGGTGTTAAAGGCTACCGGGTCTTTCGTGATGGTGTTCAGATTGCCGATGTCCTAGCGCCGTCGACTTCTACTAACGACGGTCCATTTAACTTTGTCTCCGGTCAAAGTTATGCCTATAAAGTCCTGGCTTATGACGTGGCCGGCAACGCCTCGGCTCAATCGGCAGCTTCAAGTGTTATACCAAACCCCGTAATTGTATCTGGTAATAGGTGTGGCAATGCTGCCACTGGTAATAAGATCGACACCGTCATCGTCATCTCAGAGGAGAACCACACCTGGGGCGATGTTGGTGGGGTTGGTTTTGGTGATCCAGCTATGCCTTATACCCATGCCCTAGCGGCACAATGTGGAGTCTTCCAGCTTGATAGTGAGATCAATTTCTCAGAGAACTCCCTAACCCAGTATATAGGCGGTTGGGCTGGGGTTAATAATCCCAACGGCATTAGTAATGACTGTAGTCCGACAACTTCTTGTAGTTACAGCGGTAATAACATACAGAGAGTCTTTCGTAATGCCGGTATACCGAGTAAGTCCTATGTCGAAGGTGCTACGACTGGTTGTTCAGCTTCGGGTAATGCGGTTAGGCATATACCAGAAATGTACATGTGGGATCCGGTAGACAAAGCGGCTTGTTCCAGTGAAGTTAGGCCGCTGACGGAGTTCAACTGGGGCAGTCCGCCGACTGGTTTTACCTTTATTACGCCCAACCTATGCAATGACGGTCATGACTGTGGCAATAGTACTGTAGACGGCTGGTTATCTAACTCAGCTCGCCTGCCGGCATTGTTTAACAGTACGGCTTACAAAACTGGCAAGGTCTTTGTTCAACTCTGGTGGGATGAGGATCATCCTAAGCCTAACTTGTTTGCCTGCTGGACCTGCCACCAGTTCAATTCTGCCATCGATCCCCATTATTCGGGTGAGAGTCTGCTGTGGCTGAACTTACTGGGGGCACCAACCACTAACCTGGGTGGGATTAGTACCGGTACGGATATCCGTTCAATTGTTGGTACCCCGTAACTATAATGCGTAATCGTAAAGGAAAATTATGAATCAGGATAAAAATTCACAGCTACCATCCCAGCCAACTCCGAGCAAATCGAGTCCGCTGAAGCTGCAGAAGATTATCTTCATTATTATCCTGGTAATCTTAGTTATCGCTGCGGCCGTCTTGGCACCGCGGGCTAATCGTAAAAGCACTAACCCGCTTCAATCGGGAAAAGAGAGACCTGAAAGCGGTTTGCAGACGGAAACTGAGCTTGGTAATTTTAAGCAGGAAGTTACCGTCATTATTACCTCCAAGGGTGTTTCACCGCAGACTTTAATGATTCCAAACGATACCCGCATAAACTGGATGAACAAGGATCGGGTCGCCCATAGGATCGCCATCACCCCAGGCACCGCGATGCCTCCGCAATTTGACAATTTCCATCGCATTGATCCGGCCGGCGGCTATCCTTATGTTATCCACCAAATCGTCAGCTTTCATTACTACTTGATAGATAAGCCGACCCAGGGCGGCGAGGTTATCGTTCGAAACTAAGGTTTACCCTATCTGCTTATAAAGCCGGTACCAGTCATCGAGGCTAAGTTCCTGTGCCCGGGCCTGGAGCGATAAATTAGCCTGGCTTAACATATTTTCCACTGCCTGTTTGTCTAGCTGCAGACCGCCGCCCAGAGAATTTACCAGGGTTTTACGACGGTTGGCAAAGCCAGCCTTAACCAAATGGAAAAATTGTTTGCTATTTATATCAAAGATTGGCTTTTGCCTTCTTGTAAGTATTAACACCTGTGAATCAACCTTGGGAACAGGTTTGAAAAGTTTAGCCTGCACAACCGGTCCAAGTTTAGCCTGGCAGTAAAACTGCACGCTCACGGCTAAGATGCTCATGTTACCGGGCGAGGTAGTCACCCGCTGAGCAACTTCCTTTTGTACTAGTAGTGCTGCCTGATTAAAGGGGTTGGAAGATTCGCATAAAATCCGCAGTAAATTGTTAGTTAGGTAGAAGGGGATATTGGCCACAACTTTGTAGTTTTTTGGTAGTTTGGTTAGGTCATATTTGAGTATATTCCCTGTTATAACTTGCAAATTATTTGCAAATTGTTGGGAGGAAAGGGAACTGGCTAAGGTTTCATCCAGCTCGACGGCAATTACTTGTTTAGCTTTTTGGGTTAATAGTTTAGTTAGGGCACCTTGTCCCGGACCTATTTCCAGCACCACGTCGTCTTTATTTAGCTCAGCCGCTTGGCAAATGGCCTCAAGCGTAGCTTGGTCATCGAGCCAGTATTGTCCCAGTGACTTCTTGGCTGGAGTATTCAAGGTCATAAATCGAGCAGTTTTAAGCCAGTGGTTTCGTCAAGTTGGCGGGTCAGTCCGGATTCATACCAACGGTGCACTAGAACTTCACAAGTGCTGGCCACTTCCAGTTCCTTGACATGCCCACCGTAGGCCTGCATATCGCTGTCGGCAAAACTACCATGTATGTGTAGAGTTGGTTTATCGCCGTCCCAAGATATGTTGCCCTGTAGCCCGGTAATCTCAACGTGCTGATTAAATTTTCTCCAGATATATTTTTGTTGATTTAAATCGTAAAAGCCTATTTCCGCCCAGGTGGCTGTGCCAATTCCATTTAGCCAAGCGCCGCCAATTTTTTGAGCTTTGGCAAGAGAGGTCAGCGACTCTATTAATTTTTCTCCAGTCTCAAGCCTAACCAACCAGTTATAGCCGTCAAATCGGTATTTCATATTTCAATTGTATCAGCCCTTACCAATAATGGTGGCCGTACCAGTAGTTATAGGCGCCTGACCAGCTGCCGTAGCGGCCGTCCGCGTAACTGGTCGCCCACTTAAGTTGGGTCACTGCGCTGGTCTTCCAGTCGCTGCCAAATGGTGCCATTTTATCGCCGGGAGTGGCTTGACCAAGGCCATAACCAATGTTGGATGGGATATAATCGGGAGCAAAGCCGGGGCAGGAGCCGGGGTGACCCTGAAGTTTAGTCGGACACCAACCTGATTCTCGGCTAATGATGTAGTTGACATAGGCATAGTCAGACGACGCGATACCAGCTTCCCTCATTAGGACTGATTTATCGGCCGGAATGTATATCGCTTTGCCGCGGGCAATGATTTCCGTGACTGGGTGCTCGGCAATAATTTCCTGGATTTTTTTACGAGATACCTCTTTGCCGTTTTTGGTAATAATGGAGTAGGTTACCAGCTTTTTGCCTGGTGAGCCTTGTTGGCGCAAAACCGTGGTGCCAAAGGACAAGCTGTCGTCTTCTATTATTTTGGTCGGCGCCGGTATGGTCTCAGTGACACTTATTATCTTGGTACCTTTGCGCGACACTATTATTGATAATCCCGGTTTTATTTTAGTAGATAGTTTAGGCTTGACGTTGTCGCTGCGGCTGAGCACGACGTTTTCCTGTTTGAGTAGTTCGCCGACGGTTTTAGCGTGGGTTCTCAGCGCCACTGGGGTGCCGTACAGGTTCAAATAGACCAATATGGCCCGATCGATAACTAGTTCTTGGCCAATGCTACCGGTATGGAGTATGTTGTCTGGAATTTTAACGACTAGGTAAT
>CAZFNQ010000008.1:5976-23736 GCA_964520375.1 uncultured Candidatus Saccharibacteria bacterium | reverse complement strand
AGTGCGTGGCGTGGGCGTCTCGGACTTCAAAGCCGGCCCGTTCGCGCGATAGTCCGCCCGGTCCCATGGAGCTCAAACGGCGTTTGTGAGCCAGTTCACTTAGGGGATTAATTTGATCCATGAACTGGGACAATTGGGAGCTGGCAAAAAACTCACGGACAGCCGCCACAATTGGACGGGCATTAATAAGCTGCGACGGAGTAACTGTTTCAATTTCGCTCATGCTCATGCGGTCTTTGGTGTTGCGCTCCATTCTAAGTAAGCCGATTCTAAACTGACGCTGAACAAGCTCGCCGACTAGCTTGACGCGGCGGTTTGACAAGGAGTCAATGTCGTCGGCTGGATCCTGGGTATTGTTGAGCCGGATAATCTCGGCCACGATAGCCAGGATATCCTCCAGGCGCATAATACGGTTTTCTATGGTATTGGCGATATCTAGGTTAAGACGTTTATTAATTTTGTAACGACCGACGCGGCTGAAGTCAAACCGTTTGAAGTTATAAAACATGTTTTCCAGCAAGCTGCGAGCGTTTTCGACAGTGGCCAGATCGCCAGGGCGCAAGCGGCGATAGACCTCAATTAAGGCGTCGCTTTGTCCGTGCGTGGGATCTTTATCGATTGTGGCGTCAAGATAATTGAGCGGGCCTTGGTCGACATGGGCAAAATGTTCACGCATCTGGGCATCGCTAACACCAAGAGCTCTGAGTAATGTTGTTACGGCAATTTTTCGTTTACGGTCAATTTTTACGAATATGGCACCGGCAGCTGAGGTTTCAAACTCTAGCCAGGCACCACGGCCAGGAATAACCTTGGCGCCGTAGATGTTGGTTGAGCCGTGGGCATCGGCGGTAAAGAAGACACCAGCTGAGCGGATAAGTTGGCTGACTACTACGCGCTCGGCACCGTTAATAACAAATGTGCCGCGAGTGGTCATCCATGGGTAGTCGCCTAAATATATTTCCTGCTCTTTAACCTCGCCGGTAACTTTGTTAGTAAGAACAACTGTGGCTTTAAGCGGCGCGTCGTAGCTAACATTATTTTCACGGGCTTCAGATTCAGTCATTTTAGGAGCTTCAAAGCGGTAACCTTTGAAACTTAGTGATAATTTGGTGGAGGTGTAATCGTCAATTGGGCTAATTTCGGCCAATAACTCCCCCAAGCCCTCGTCAACAAACCATTGGAAGGATTTATTTTGATGATCTACCAAGTTTGGCAGGTCAATAATGTCGTCTTTTTTGGTGAAATAAATTCGTTCTTGTTCTTTAGCAACTTGCGCAGTGCTTTTAGCCATAAGCGTTCAACATCCCCATACCTAAAATTTAATAATGGATAAGTTTTGATTTTATCTGTTGTTGTACTTTTCGCGCGAAGATCACTAAGGGGTGAAAGCAGTTAGATTTTAGATAAATGAAAGCACTGCCCTTATACTACTTCAAGTACTATAATACTCGGTAAAAATTTTAGAGTCAATAGTAAATTATACTTTTACTTACGTCTGTGTTTGAGCTTACTGTCAGCGAAAGTTGATGCAATTGCGCTTGAAGCAGTTCTGTTGATAGAAGCGATTCCATCCTTGACTCGCCCAGCTCTCTTAGCTTGAAAACGTGATTGGTAGACTTCTTGGTCATTCCCAAATGGTTTCCTGAGATTACCACCAGTAAATTTAAAACCAAGAGATTCTAGTCTTTCAGAATCTTTATATGTCGCATCCCATTCATATGTACTAACTGGCTGTCTAGGGTGCCTAGTGTGCAAAGCTCGGTATCCTAATGTATGCGCTATACCCCTATGTTGAAAGTCGGGTCTTACAACGGTCTCACGTATCCAGGCATACCTGCGTTGACCAAATTTAGGAATTGGCAGTGATGGTGAGATACGCATCTTGGTATGTCTAATAAATTCGCTAGGTCCTGACGTATTATCGGCCACTAAGGTTTCACCAACGATTTCTTCTCCGTTTAGGGCAAGTGCTATGCGGATGAAGGAGAATTCCCCGTTATTTAAACGACCGTCTGCAACATCTACCTGCGGATCAATTCTGCCGTCTCTAAACCTCTCCACGTCACCTATGTGTAATAGATGATCAATTCCCGCCTCATCTACGCGTCCAAATGACGCAGTAAATGCAAGTTTTGCTATTGATTGAATCTGTTGCCAGTGTTCAATTTCAAGATCTTCTGGCTTACCTACCCAAAAGTTTAAGCCTTTTAAATTGAATTCTGGTCCTGTCATTCAAATGGCTCCTAATTACAAATTTCGATTATAGAACACGGACCAGCTACAACCATGAGCGTTATTTTTTGGGTTTGGGTGGAGCGGTAATTACTTGGTCTACCAAGCCATATTTTTTGGCTTCGTCGGCTGTCATCCAAAAATCGCGTTCCATATCGACATGGATTTTGTCGAGTTTCTGGCCGGTATTTTGAGACATTATTTGTTCCATCATCTTTTTAACGCGTAAGGCTTCTTTTAGGTCAATTTCCTGGTCAGTCACCTTGCCGCGGGTACCGCTGGATGGCTGGTGGATCATAACAGTGGCATGGGGGAGCAAAAAACGTTTGCCTTTGTTACCGCTGCTTAGTAAAAAGGCGGCAGCGCTAGCCTGAACACCAATGCCTACGGTTTGGACATCACTTTTAACGTATTGCATTGTGTCATAAATCGCTAAAGCGTCGTATACGCTGCCTCCTGGGCTGTTAATGTACAGATATATATCTTTATCTGAGTTGTCGTTATCGAGAAACAGTAGTTGGGCGACAATTAAGTTGGCAGTATGGGAATTAACATCATCGCCGATAAAAATAATGCGGTCTTTCAGTAACCGGCTGTAGATATCATAGGCCCGCTCTACGCGGCCTTCATTTTCTATAACTGTTGGTATGAGTATTTGCGATTTGGGAGTACTTTTCATAACTATCAGCATACATTAATTAGCACTCGTGAGTCAAGAGTGCTAATTTAATGATGCTTGTGGTGTGTTTTATTAGTCAGGTAGGCGACTCATACCCCGGACGGCACCACCAACAGCCAGCGCAGCTGCGCCTAAACCAGCAACAATTTTGCCGCTAGTAGTATCGACATGAGCCATACTTTCCAGCGCCAGTCCTCCAGCACCAATGCCCCCAACCCAGACTCCGGCTTTAAAAAGCATTTTGCCTAGGACGTTCATTTCATTGTTCTCTACAGTACTCTGGTTGATAACTGGTTCGGGGCTATGGTTCATCCTGTTTTCGGATATTCGCTGGAGACCAAAGGCTGCCCCTACAACCGCTCCACCGATTACAATAAATTTAATCGCTCCAGCATTGTTATCACTAATAAATTCAGCAGTTGCGCCAACCGCCGTAGTTGTGGCAGGTATGGTTATTGCCGCCAAAAATCGCTTGCGACTCTGTTTAACCGGAGTTGGCTCCATACTGTTGGCATTACTAATTCTATTAGTAGATTCTGTCATTCATTTATTATAACACTTATGACAATTATAAGCAATTACTTTTGTGCGTATTCCGCTAGTTTGGCAAGGGTTTTTTCAGTTAACAAGCGGTTTTCAATATCCCGGCGATTCTCTGGTTTATCGAGCTCAGTTTGCATGGCATTATCGGTATATTGGCTCCTTAGAATTTGCAGGCGAATCTCCAACTCCTCTGGGGTTACACTTAGGCCTTCCTGTTGGGATATTTCGGTAAGTACCAAGCCGGCTTTGACACTAGCCTCGGCGTCAGGGCGATTACGCTCACGATGTTGTTTTTCGGTTATGCCTTCTTCGGTTAAATGTTCCTGCCAGGTTTGTCCACGGTAAACTAAATTTTGGCGTTCAGCTTGCTCGTTGCGTTCGACTTGCTCGTCCACAAGTTGACTCGGCACTGTTACTTCCGAACCAGCAGCAATTTTTGCCACCAGCTGGTTTTCAAATTCTCTATCGGCTTCATCCTGGCGCTCAATCCCAATTTGCTTTTTAATATCGGCCTTAAGCTCAGCTAATGTCTTAAACGGTCCGGCCTGAGCAGCAAAAACGTCATCTAATTTGGGTTCAATAACTTGGTTGATCTTTTTAACCTTGACATTGAATGTGGCTTTTTTAGATTGCAGAGCCTTAACAGAGTAATCTTTAGGAAAAGTCAGGCTAAATGTCTTTTCCTCGCCAGCTTTTAGGCCAATTAGGTTGGTTTCAAAACCGGGTATAAAAGTGTTGCCCCCTATCATGATAGGTTGGTCTTTGCCGTTGGCACCGCTAATTGGTTGATCCTTACTGTCTTTTCCGGTGAAGTCAATTATTGCCTCGTCACCAGTTTTAGCTGGTCGGTCTACCGCTTGGCGCTCGGCCAGTCGCAGACGTAGGCCAGCCAGGACTTCAGTTACATCCTTATCTACAATAGTAATTTTAGGGCGGGTCATTTTAATATTCTTGTAATTTGCCAGCTTAATATTTCCGATGGCTTCGACTTCGGCCTCAAACTCAAAGTCTGTAAAAGGCACAAATTTCTTAAGGTTTATCTTGGGATTAGCTATCGGTCTGAGGTTTTCAGCTTTAATCGCCTGTAAGTACAGCCGGTTAACTGCCTCGTCTAAAAACTCTTGTTGAAGTAGTGTCTGATCGGCATGTTTCTCGACTAAATTAAGCGGCGCTTTGCCGGCTCTGAAACCAGGCAGTTTGACGTGCTTGGCAGCCATATGGCGCAGTACCACCGTTTTGGCATTGTCCATAAAACTTTGGTCAGCTGTAATTAAAAGCTTAAACTTGGTACCCGATAGTGAGGTCAATTTAACGCGCATGAGCGCCCACTATAACAGATATGGCGATAGTTTACTACTGCTTAATCGTGAAGCCGAAGGTTATGATAAAAACTACAATAAACCAAGCCGCTTCTATCCAGACGCCGTTAGGTTGCTGATACCACTGAATCTTTGAATGAAAACGTCTAATTTTACCGTAAACCGGAGCTATTTTACCGCGTAGGGCGGCGATAAAGTCGGGTAGCCACATAAGGTCAGGACTGGCGGCTAAGATACCGCCAAATATAAGCAGCCACATGTGGGCCGGATGTAATATTAATAGTAATACCAGCATCATAAATGCCAAGTAGACATCAGCGCCTAAGATAAGCTTGAATTTAAAACTGCTAAGTCCCACTAGCATATCGCCGTAGTGGGGCAGAGCGTCGCTCACAAAATGAGATAGTAGCGCCAGCGGTAAGGCTATGGCCGGATTATGCACGACTGATACTATTAAAACACCTGTTAAAACGTGATTGGTGGCTGTCATTTTCGATAATCTTTTACGATGCTGACTATGCGCTGCAGTCCGTGTTTTTCCTCGCTGCCGCTGTCTAGGTTTTTTAAGTTAAATTGCTCGTCGGCTAGGTCCTTTTCGCCCATAAATATAGCATAGTGCAGGCCGTTTTTAACAGCGTTTTTAATTTGACTGGCTGGTTTGCGTCCGCTCATATCGACAGCAATGTTCAGCCCCATCTCGCGTAGGGCTTTTATAGCTTTTTGGGCCGGCTCGTAGACATCACCAATCAGGACTACATAGGCATCGGTTTGGGGCCTTAGTTTAGGCAAAAGCTGATGCGACTGCAAGAAGTTTGCCAAGGTCACATCACCCATTCCAAAACCTATGGTTGGCACGGGTTCGACGCCGAATAATTCAACCAGACCATCATAACGACCACCACCAAACATCGATCGGTTATTTTCCGGGTCGGTATCAAAGACTTCAAAGACTATATCGGTGTAGTAATCAAAGCCGCGCATCAAGGTAAAGTCAAATTCTATGTTCTTGACATCACTGTCGTGAAGCATATTGATTAGTTTTTTAAGTTCGCTCACCGAGTCATGGCGGAAAATTTCTTCTGGCAGTTCATTTAGATCTTTAACCGAAAGAGCGTCGACCAGACGTTCGCCGATTCCTTGCTCTCTTTGACTGGGCGTTAATAATGCGTCACTGGCGGCGGCAAATTCGGCGTGGGGAATTTTATGCAAGCGGTCAATTAGCTTAGCCATAGTCTGGCTTTGGACGCTAGTTAGCCCTAGATAATCGGTCATAAAACTGTCGACTAGTTTGCGACTATTAAGTTTTATAACGTAATGGCTGCGTTTTGCTCCGAATATCTGCAGAATGCCATCGGCTACTAGGATAATCTCATGCTCAGCTTCCAAACCGCCAGGGCCAAATAAGTCGGCATTAAGTTGCCAGTGTTCACGCAGCCGCCCCCGTTGCGGCCGCTCATAGCGCCACAGGTTGGGAATGCTATAAAGTCGCAGCGGGTAGGCTAGTTCGTGGCGTTTGGCCGCCACCATGCGGCTGACAGATGGGGTCATTTCCGGTCGTATGGCGACTTTGCGGCCACCCCGATCTTCAAAACTGTAAGTTTGATCGTTGACGATCTCATCACCGGTTTTGGCCGCGAATAGTTCAAATGATTCTAACAAAGGGGCATCGTAGCGCTCGTAGCCAAAGCGCTGGAGGACATTTTCGGCCATGCTAAACATCCATTGTTGCCGCCGATAATCCCCAGGATAGAAGTCCCGTGTGCCTTTATATGGTTGGGTAGAAAGTGCCATTGTTAGCACTCATTATAAACAACAGCGTTAATACTTGCGAACTGTGTATAAATAAAGTTGTGTAATTAATAGCGATGCCAGATAATAATAACTATAAAGATGGAGTGACTATGAGCGCAAAACACGGCAACGAGCAAATCAGCAGCGCTTTTGATCTATTTGGTAAAAGCTACGATGTAGTTATGCGCAATATTAAAAACTTTGCCATACTGCTATTTTTGCCTTTTATTGGTTCAGTCGTATCTACCGTGCATTACCGGGTTAACAGCGATGGCAGTCGCTGGGCCCATAGCAACTTTTTCGGCGGTACTATGCCAGCCTATTCAATTGTTACTATTGTCGGTCTGGGTTTAATTTTGACCGTGATTTTAACAGTAGCCGCCCTGATTATACAAGCCATGCTAACTGGACTTGAAATCGAAGGCGCCAACGATAAGACGCCGTCGCTGCAGCATCTTTGGAAGTTGGGTAAAAAATATTGGCTTAGATTGTTTGGCTTAATTTTAGTCATAGGCATGTATATGATCGGGACGGCCTTGCTTGGGCTGCTTATTGTCGCTGTGGTACGCAACTCACTGGGAATTATTCTAGGCGGAGCCTTGATAATTGCGGCGGTATTATTTGTGCTTAGCCACTACTTCCTAGCTCCCTACGCTATGATTGACAAAGATCTGCCAATCTTTGGCGCCTTGGAATACAGCGCTAAAATTAGCAAGGGCCATCCGGGAGCAATATTTTCTGTTTTGGGCGTAACGGTTCTACTGAGCCTGAGCGGGATTGTGCCGATACTGGGACCATTGATTTCATTTTTATTGGGATCAGCCTACTCGGTGGCTCCGGCTCTGCGCTACGAGGAATTAAAGAAGATTGCCTAAAAGCATTACGATCGATTGGTGCCGAGGAGAGGACTTGAACCTCCATGGATTGCTCCGCTAGGTCCTAAACCTAGTGCGTCTACCAATTTCGCCACCTCGGCCTAAGCAGATATTTTACGAAACTTTCCGGTAAAACACCACTTTAGCATCACCATAATCCAGTTGTTTAATTTGTTTTAAGCCGATCGGCTCGGGAGCCTCTTTATTACCTGGCCAATCAAGCACGTATAGACCATCGGTTTTTGTATGCTTCACTAATTTTTGGATCAATTTTATTTGTAAATCGTCATAAGGGGGAGCAACAAAAACCAGATCAAACTGGGAGGTGGGATTATTATCTGACCAGCCGCTGGCGTTAGCTCGTATGGCCTTGATTTGTCTTGCTAGCTTCAGGCTACTAATATTTTTAATTAATGTGTTATGAGCTTGTTTATCGATGTCTATAGCCACAGCGAGACTGGCCCCTCGGCTGATGGCTTCCAGGCTCAGAGCACCGCTACCGGCAAAGCCGTCAAGCACGCTCAAGCCTGATATATCGCCTAGTGCAGCGAACAGGCCACCGCGCACCCGCTCACTCATCGGATGAGTCCGCTGGCCCCGGGGGGCCTCGAATTGGCGGCCACCCAAGTTGCCAGCAATAATTCTCATGACTTTTTAACTAAGTCAGCTTCAAACAAAGCCATATACCAAGCCAGAGTTACAGTTTTTACTATAGAAGGCATTAGTTTTTGGCGGACATCCAGCGTCAGTCGGGTTGACCAGCCGCGCCGATAATAGCGCTCATACATATCCAGCACAGCAATCTCACGAGCGGTGCGTTTAAACCACTCGACTACACCTATCTCCTGGATCTTGGTAATATCTTCAGGGCTTGGCAAGGCGTCATTAAAAGACAGTGGCTTAATAATTGAGGCTATGCCGAATTCAAACAGGCCGTGGGTAGTTATTAGGCCTTTGGGTCCCCACATTTTCCAGTTTTTCTTAACTTTTTCACCAGTTGTAACGCCTGGGATAACCAATTTATCTTTTATAGTGACACGGGTTTCTTTACCCTCGCCCCTAAGCTCCACCAGCTTTTCCTCATATGGATAATGATGGGCGGGGGTTAAGCCGTCAACCAAGGCATGAGCCAACCAGGCGGCCTCAAAAGCTGTCCTCTCCTTATTGTTATCCTTTAGTTGTTTAACTAGCAGGTTGTAGTGGTCACGAATTAGTTCCGCAAGCTGGGAATCGTCATCGTTAAATGGGCTGTAATAGTGCCAAGGCTCATCTTTGGCCGGGCTTTTACGTTTGATGCCGTCGGGGCCGTTCTTACCCTCGAACTGCAGAATTTTACGGATGGGCGGGAACAACCTTTCACCGTTTTCTTGAGTCAATTTGGCAAGATGGCGACGGGCAACACTGTCAATCTTTTGATGGGCACCAACGACACGTCCAGACAGCTTGGTGAGAGTTGTCCCGGAATACATCAGGCGGTTGCTCCGTGTATTGCATTAACAGACGAACTTAGACAGTAGACAGAATTCTTGAATAAATAAATCATTTTAGGACTTAATTTAGGTTTGTGATAGCCCGAAGTTCGGTCACTTGGGCGTATAACTCTCCATATTTTAGCAGATCATCTCGCTTATCTATAAATTCTTGGGCAGCCTGGCGAGCTGCAGCTATTAGTCTAGTGTCCGACAATTTAGCCACCCGAAGGTCCAGCTGGCCGTGCTGCATAGTGCCGTATATGGCACCTGGGCCGCGAAGCTCCAAGTCTAGATCGGCCAACTCAAAACCATTATTGCTAGTTTCCAGAGCCCGTAAACGTCGACTGGGTGCTTGTGAGCTAGCTGTCATTAAGTAGCAGTAGCCCTGGTGAGCGCTTCGACCGACTCGTCCGCGCAGCTGGTGAATTTGGGCCAAACCAAAGCGTTCGGCGTCCTCAATCAGCATAACCGTGGCATTTGGTACATCGACGCCGACTTCAATAACTGTCGTGGCTACTAAAATATCCAGCTTGCCAATCACAAATGACCGCATGGCTTTGTTTTTGTCATCGGTTTTTAGTTTGCCGTGCAACAAGCCGACTCGGTAAGCCGCAAAATCCTTTTTAACTTGCTCATAGACCTTTTCGGCGGCTTGGCCGACTGAAGTTTCGCTGTCGGATATTAACGGACATACCACGAACATTTGTCGGCCAGCAGCCAGCTGCTTGTCAATCTTCGCGTACAGTTGGTTGCGCGAATTGGGAGATACGATTTTAGTGATAATTGGTTTTCGTTCAGCTGGCTTTTCATCGATCACTGATATATCCAGTTCACCATAAAGAGTCAGGGCCAGTGACCTGGGTATTGGCGTGGCCGTCATACTTAGCATATGAGGTGCGTGTCCGGCTTTAGCTTGCAGTTTCATGCGTTGTTCGACACCAAAGCGGTGTTGTTCGTCAATAATGATTAGACCCAGCTTGTGCATATCGACTTTTTGGGCAATTAAGGCATGGGTGCCAATCATTAGGCGGATATCTCCTGCTTTGATACGTTTGTGAGCGGCGGTTTTTTGGGTTGGTTTGAGGCTGCCGACCAGTAGTCCGACTTGGTCCCCATAACCTAGCGGACTTAGTAATTTTAAGATTGTGTCAGCGTGTTGACGGGCCAGCAGCTCAGTGGGCGCCATGATAGCAGCCTGATAGCCTTGCTCCATAGCCATTAGTGCCGCCATGGTCGCTACTACGGTTTTGCCGCTGCCAACATCACCCTCCAGCAGTCGGTTCATAGGCTGCGTTTTTTCAAGATCCTGATAAATTCGCCATATGACTTTGCGCTGAGCGTCAGTTAATTTAAAGGGTAGTTGGGCTACAAAATCCCTGGCTAAGGCTGGCTTAAAAGGAATCTTTAGGGAATGTTCCTGCATAAGTTCGTACTTATTGAGTAAACTCGCCATTGACAGCTGGAAAATTTCTTCAAAACCTAGTCGCCGCTGAGCTTTCTCTAGTTGGTCAATGTTTTGGGGGAAATGCATTGCCAAGATAGCTTGACTGCGGCTGATTAAGTTTTGGCTGGAAACTAGCCAGCCGGGCAAAGTTTCCCGCAGGTCCTTAATTAGCGGTACAACGGCTCGCATCATCCTCCGGATTTCGCTAGATTTTGTCGACTTGGACTCGCGATAAATGGGCACTATTCGGGCCGTGCTGATTGGAAAATCACTGACTAGCTCCATTGACGGGTTCATAATACTAAGTCGTTGGTAGCTCAGTTCAAATAGTCCAGAGACAAAGTACTCAGTGTCGACTTTTATAGCCGCCGCGCGGTAAGGCTGGTTGAACCAGACTAGTCGCACACTGCCGGTTTCATCACTGGCCACCGCCTCGGTAATGTGCAGTCCCCGACGCACATAACGACCCTTAGCCTGCTTAATAATGGCCTTGATAGTAACTACGCCGGGTTTAATCTCCCTAATTTGTTGGACGTGGGAATAATCATCGTAACGACGGGGGTAATAATCAATAAGATCGGCAATAGTATTAATGCCCAGAACGGCATATTTTTTTGCCAATACGCTACCCACACCCTTAATTTTAGCCAGCTGACTATCTAGATTCACGGTCATTAGTATACTTGACATCCCCGTTATATAGTCTAGGTCTGTACTTTCAATTGAATGGCTCTAAAGAGTTTGGTCGTTTTGAATTTGTTCTTCTATATCTTAAAACATAGTTGACACGCTTTCTATAAAGCGTACACTTTAAGCATAAACATTTAAAATAAACAAATGCCTAAAACAACAGGTAAAACAAACAAAAGGAAAGATAACATGAAAAAGGCTTATAAAACTAAGAAGTCCTCATTTAATGCGTCTCGATTTAATCCTAAGAATTTAATAATAGCCCTGCTAGTTTTTGCGGTCGTTGGCTCATATGCCTTGGGGACATCCCTGGCTGCTAAGAGTGGTGGCACTGGAGGAGCTGGTGGCGGAAAAGGCGGCCACACCAGCGGCGGTGGAACTATAAGCCTACTTATGGTCACAGACAATAACTCTGACGGAGCACCTAATTACGGGGATATTGTTACATTCAAGGTCTCTGCGCCTGCTACCACTCAGCCATATGTTAGACTCGATTGCTACGAAGGCGGAGTCTGGGTTCTGTCAAGCTCAGCCGGTTTCTTCGATAGTTATCCGTGGCCTTGGACTCGCAACTTCACACTTGGTTGGTCTCAGTTTCATACGGCTGGCGCCGCCAGCGATTGCACCGCTACCTTGTATAACGGCGGAACAAACTACGCCACATTGAAATTCCATGTAAATCCGTAAATAGATTCAGACATTAATTCCAAGTTTTTCAATTTTAATTATTAAGGGCTGGCGCTAACAATGTTAGAGGCGCTCGATTCTAGGTCAACAGCGTCATAGGACGTAACATCATATGAGTAGGTCTTTCTGCTAGACAGTCCAGGATCACTGTAGGTGGTAGTGAAGGAATGACCAACTAGGGCGAAAGTACTGCCCCTAGAGCTGTCTTTACGGTAGATGTTATAACCAACCACACCAACATTGTCCGTAGCAGCTGTCCAACCTAGATTGATTGAGGTTGTGGTAGTTCCGGTGACGGCTAAATTAGTTGGTGCGGACGGCGGCGTCACATCGTCATTAACATTTACTGTCGCAGAGCAGGGTACGCCAAACCACAGGTCTTGGGAGTTCCGATGCATCCGCCAGTTGAACTCATAAGTGCCTGGGGTGGTTGGGGCTATGCCAGATAATGTTAACTGAGCAGTGCCGCTTGGCGCTACGGCTGCTGACAGATTAAGACTGGAAGGGCCCCACGTTGTATCAGGGACGATATTATATCTCCACCATTCCGCCCCTACGTATTGGTAGACTTTCTGAAAGGCCCCTAATTGGTAATCGGCAGTGCTCCACGATAAGCTGCCAGTATTATTAACTGTCATATTAGCCGTAAAGGCGCTACCCGGTTTTACCGCGGGTGGTAGACCTTTAAGTGTACAGGTAGCATTATTACTGGCTGCTTTAAAGTTTACGTGGACGGTGGCACCGGTGGAACTGACTGATAGTACAGTAATACTCAACCCATGGAGAGTATCGTTAAATGTCTTACCCACCAGAATCTGATCATCCACGCCTTGTAAAGTGTTAGGAGTAGCATCAAGCAACATGGTTTCGGTGGTGGTGTAGGTCTGGCGAATGGTCACGCCGTGGACCACACCCCAATAGGGGTAACCCGGCGAGCTGTGGAAGTTATCAAAAGTTCCGTAGGGTTGCCTAAACTCCAGGAAGAAGTCCGGCGCGGAGGTGTTGCCTTTGGAGGGCGGCTTTATATCTAATGATTGAACGCCAGTGGTGGTATATTCCAATGGTTGGATGGTGTAGTCGCCGCTACTTGTTACAGTCTGAATGTTAGACGGCTGCTGCCAGCCCAGCATTTGTTTATGAATGTTATTAGTCTGATACATATTTTGTACGCTCATGACATCATAAGGATCACCGTATTCTAAAGGCACACAGCTGGTACTCAAGGTCACCGGCAGGTTATTGGCGTCGTGGCAGACCTCGGAATGGGCATGACCAAGGCCGAAGCTGTGGCCCATCTCATGGGCGATGACGGTACTTGAGAAGCTACCACCATTAATGAAGGCTGTGTTGGCGCCGATTGGACTATTGCCTGACCAATCACATAAGTTTCTTGTCCAATAAACAACAAAGTTGTCGTAGCCAGTGAGGTCCACACCCTGGGCTTTGGCCATAGCCATGGCCTTGTCAGACCAGGTCTGGGGGGTGCAGGTGTTACCGGCCGGGCCAATGTTATAGTAGCCAAATACGTCGCCGGTGGGATCAACTTTACCAAGTAGCGTACGCGCGCCATAAGAAGTTTCCTTGTAGTAGTTGGCAACCGAACGAGGCTGGGTGAAAACTATTTGTTTGGCTACGTCGGGCGTGGGTTGTGGCAGACTGGTATCATCACTAAAGTTGATGAGAATGACAGCTACTTTTTTGGGACTATGGTGCGGCAGGGCCTTATACTTAACCTTAAAATCGGCTGGTGAGTTTAAAGTAATTGTGTTGCCGCTTTTGTTACCACTGACAGCCACCTTAGAGCCACTCAGGAGGTCAGGGCCATGGCCACTGGGGCCTGTGCTGGGGAATTTTAAGGTGTATTTATGGCCGTCATTGGCCTTTAGATAGTAAGTATAAGCGGCTTTATACTCCTTAGGATTTGGTCCAGGGTTACCTTTCTTATCCACTTTAAAGTCATCACTGACCCAAACCTCTAGACTACCGATGACATTCGAGACGTGCTGGGATTTAGGTGGCGGGGCAGCCGCAAATGACCGAATAAGTAAATAGCTACCGACAAGGGCAAAGATCAGGATGAAAGTCGGAACCGTCCATTTTTGTTGGAAGCTTGACTTCCCAAAGTGCAATTTCTTAGAGTCTTTCTTATCTGATTGGTGATTATTGGTTGGAGTTAACTCGTCCATATGAGCCTTGTGATGGGACTTTTTCATATTTTAACCGCTCTTGCTTAATGTTAAGACTACGCCATGTAATTTAGGAAATCAAGCTAAGAAACTATTGGGCCTTTTTGGCCAGGAAAAAGACGCTCGGCCCAAAGTAGGTTTTTGCCAATGGCACTTGTAGTAAAGATTCAACGCTTAGCATGGCGCTACGCGGTACAACTTTTTTAAGGGTTGGTGAGCGTAAGTTTGAGACAGACAACAATCGCTCGACCCGAAAACCAGCGTGGGCTAATTGTTTAATAACAGTTTTGGGATTGTGGTTAACAAAGGCAATTTCATCTTTATTTTTTTTATTGGCCTCGGAACGTATGTCTACTGGAAGGACGGGTAAACGTTTATTGCGCACAAAATATTTAAGGCGGTTTTGAATGTGCCCATAATTGGCAACCTCAAGAATTAGGTAGCCATCCGGGCTAAGCACTCTGTGGATTTCTTTTAGTTCAGCTGTCGGGTCGGGTAGGTGATGCATAACCCGTATCATGGTAACAAGGTCAACGGAGCCACCTGGGAATTTCAAATCATCAGCTTGCAACAGTTTGCGTTCAATCTCCTGGTGGTCTTTCAGGAAATTTTTGGCAATATCTAGCTGCTTTTGGGAAGGCTCAGCCAGCGTTACTTTATCGGCATAGTTTTCTAATAATATGCACAACCGGCCATAACCGCCACCGACATCGACAGCGTGTTTAAAGTGCTTGTACTTTAGCAGACGTTTAATAGCGATTTGCTCGGCCCGATTCTCATAATCACGACCGTCCCAGTAACGCAAATAGTTGTGTTTGGGATCATTGTATTGATCGGCCTTTTTTTGTGTTGCTTGGGGCATTGCAGTTTAGTTTAGCAGTTAGCGTAGTCTCAGGACAACCGTATTTCTAAGGGTCTTGCCACGTCGCAATATAGCCCGGCCATCTTTGAAATCCGACACTTCAAAAACCGTTTTAGCGCTACGCGAGTTGTTAATATAGATGCCGCCAGTATCGAGTAATTGGCGGGCTTCTGTCTTTGAAGTCGCCAGGCCGTATTTTACCAGGGCCTCAATTATGCTATCGCCGGCTTTGACTTGTCCGGTTGAATCAAGCGTCGCGTCAACTAATTTATTGGCGTGGCTTTTAGCTGCCTCAGCGGTTTGCTGGCCATGGACTAATTTGGTGACTTCATAGGCCAAAGTCGTTTGGGCTAGGCGTCCGGATTTATTTTTTTCAAACTCGGTCATTATTTTACCAACCCGGTCCCGATCCAGCTCGGTAAAGATTTTTAAATAATCACCGACGTCTTCGTCGCTAATATTAACCCAGAACTGATAAAACTCATTCGGTGGTGTCTTTTTGGGGTCCAGCCATATGGCGCCAACTTCAGTTTTGCCAAATTTTTGACCAGTCGCTTTGTTCAATATCAGGTTAATGGTCAGGGCGTCGACTACTTTGCCGCGGGCTTTGCGTATCAGCTCAACTCCTGACAGGCAGTTGCCCCATTGGTCTGAGCCGCCTAGCTGAAGAGTGGCATCAAGATTATCAAATAGATGCAGGTAATCATAGCCTTGCAAAATGGTGTAGCTGAACTCGGCGTAACTAATGCCGGCGCCATGCTCGCCTAGACGCTTGGCAATATAATCGCGCTGAGTTAGCGGCGTCATAGAAAAATGCTTGCCAATGTCGCGTAAAAACGGCAAGACTTTCAGGTCCCGACTCCATTCAAGATTGTTAACCAGTTTAAAATCCTGGCCGCTCATTAGCTTTTTTAGTTGCTCCTCAGCCCGGCGAATATTATGCTCAATCGTGGCTTCGTCTTGCAGGCTTCTCTCTTCATCTTTACCGCCCGGGTCGCCGATAAGACTAGTGGCGCCACCAGCCAATATAATGGCTTTGTAGCCGTGCCGAATAAAACACTTGGCAAACATAACGGCTGCCAAATTGCCAACTGTTTGGGAATCGGCCGAGGCGTCAAAGCCAATGTAAAAAGTCCGTTTATGCTTATCTAAAACCGACAGGTCATTGATTGTGGTTTGGTTAATAAACCCCCGCCACTTGAGTTCTTCTGATAGCGTTGGATCAGCCATATTAACTTGATTATAGCTTAACCGCGGGTCAGCGGCCATAATGCTTGGCTTTTTTTGGCCATTGTTTGATTGATTAATTTGCTATAATAGCCAGTATCCCATGAGGAGTTTATATCCAAATGAGTCAGTCTAGAAAGAGCCCCGGTGGGCGCCGTAAGCATGCCAGCAATCAGTATGTCACCAAAAGCGGCAATTCTTTTAAGATTCACCGCAATTTAACTGAACGCTGGGTAGCTAGGCGTGATGCTACCCAAACCAGGCGAGCTGAACGCCAGGCTGGACTACCTAAATCCCGTTTCAAACGCTTCTTTTATCACTTTGAACCCAGACGCATGTACCACTACTGGTTCAGCCGCGACGGTGGTATCATGGCTCTTAAAATTGTTGGTCTTGGTTTTGTTGCTGGCTTTGTACTTTTGTTGGCGGTTTTCGCTTATTTTCGGAAAGATCTTCCCAACCTTACGGCTTCCGGTAATAACATCGGTGGTAGCATTCGTTATTACGATCGAAGCGGTAAAACACTGCTTTGGGAGGATTATGATGCCGTTAAACGCGTGCCTATTAAAACTAGCGAGATGGCACCCTATGTTCGCAAGGCCACAGTGGCAGTTGAGGATAAAGACTTCTACAAGCACGGCGGTTTTGACGTAAGGGGTATCCTCAGGGCCGGCATTAATGACACAATTGGCCATGGCGGTACTCAAGGCGGTTCGACCATTACCCAGCAGCTAGTTAAATTATCTGAAAGCTGGACTGGTAACCGAACCCTATCACGCAAGGTTAAAGAAGTAATACTGGCCGTTGAACTGGAACGTAGTTACTCCAAAGACGACATTCTAACCGGATATTTGAATACCGCGCCTTACGGCAATATTGAGTATGGCGTCGAAGCCGCCTCGCGTGATTATTTTCAAAAGTCAGCTAAGGATTTAACGCTTGATGAGGCAGCCTTTATGGCGGCAATCCCTAAATCGCCGTCCGTTTACTCGCCCTATGGTCCCTATTTCGATAAAAAAGAACTGCTTGGCCGGCAGCAGTACATATTAGACTTGATGGTAAATCAGGGCATGATTACCCAAGCTCAAGCCACCGCCGCCAAAAAAGTCAATGTGCTTAAAAAAATCCATAGGCAACAGCCCAAGTATGCCGGCATTAAAGCCCCTTACTTTGTCTTGGCCGCCAAGAGCGAACTTGATTTTAAGTATGGGGCTACCACAGCTACACGTGCTGGCTGGAAAGTTATCACCTCACTCGATCTTAAATTACAGGATCTTGCTGAGACTGCTATTCGAAACAACATGTATAATATTCAGGCTCACGGCGCCGATGAAGCCGCTTTTGTGGCTGAGGATGTTAAGTCAGGTCAAATTGTATCTTTGGTCGGAGGAACTGATTTTACCAACAAGGACCATGGCAAAATTAACTATGCTCACGACGCCTTTATCCCGCCGGGGTCTAGTTTTAAACCATACGACTATTCTTCGTTAATCGAGACAAGCAACAATGCTGGCGCCGGTTCGGTGCTTTATGACAAAGTCGGACCTCTGCCTGGTTATCCTTGTACTCATGGCAGTGATTGTTTAACGGATTTCGATAAACGCTCCCCTGGACCAGAAACTCTTCGCTACGCGCTTGGTGGTTCACGTAATATACCGGCCGTTAAGGCCAACTTAATTGTTGGTACTGACAAAGTGATTAAAATAGCTACTGATATGATGTACAACGTCAGTGACCAGGAACATAACTTAAA
>CAZFNQ010000008.1:0-5876 GCA_964520375.1 uncultured Candidatus Saccharibacteria bacterium | reverse complement strand
TGGTCAACTCAATATGCAGCTGTCTCTTGGGTTGGCTATCATACCCGTAATCAAGCCTTAAGCGGCCCGATGGAAAACCTAACTATGCCTATTACTCGCAACTGGATGGAAGCGGCGCACGATATGCTGCACAAATCACCGGTTAACTGGCAAAAACCGCCTGGTGTTAAAACTATGCCAGCCTTTGTCGTCCGCAGTCATGTCGGTTACGGTTCGGTTGAACCCAGCCCAGCCAATGATTTGTACCCTTCCTGGTACACGCCCAACTCCAAACAAGCTAAGGCCAGTAAACCGATTGATCTTATATCTAATAAGTTAGCCACAGATTGCACACCGTCACTGGCTAGGAAATCTGCCAGTAATTCCAATGCCAATATATTTTCGATTGATATATTCGTGGATAGAGGTGGCAGTAATGCCAACACCAGCCAAACGGACGATGTCCACCACTGTGATGATGAGAGACCACATGTTTCAATAGACAGCCCGACTGACGGAGATTCGTGCAATAGCCCGTGTACGATCAAGGCTAGCGTTAGCGCCGGTACACATCCGCTTTATGATTCGAAATACGCCAGTATAAGCGGCTCGGGAACAGTAAGGCTAATAATAGATGGTCACGCTGTTCAAGCTAAAAAGGCCGCATCAAGCGTATCTTTTTCATATAGTGTTTCTGGAACTCACTCAGTGTCTGTGCAAGTTATTGACAGTGTTTTATATGACACCACAAGCGGGGCCATAAGTGTAAATTTTACGGGGGCGTCAAGCCCGTTAACATTCATATCGGCCAAAAGAAGCGGCACTTCTGACGTATTAGTCAAATGGAGCGGTGGAGCTACACCATTTACGCTTGAAGATAGTACAACTAGCGCAACTAGATCTTGTCCGAGCAGCCCTTGCCTAGTCCATCTTTCTAATTTTCCTTTGACGAGTACGATAACTATTACCGACAATAACGGTGACACAGACAGTGGAGATGTTACAAATTAGGGCTTAAAGTTTAATCTTTTTCTAGAAATTGGTTGAGGGCGCTGCGGACATCGCGGACACCAAATAATTGGGCCGGTTTGGGCCCGGTTCTTATAACCGGCCCAATCGCACCCGCAAAGCCCAGTTTTTTGGCTTCAGCTGTCCGCTTGTCAATAAACGGCACGTGGCGAACTTCGCCGGAGAGGCCGACTTCGCCAAAGACGACAGCATTTTTCTTGAGCTGCATTCCCCGAGCCGCGCTGGCAATGGCCATGCAAACGGCTAAATCTGCAGCTGGTTCATTAATCCGAATACCTCCGACTATGTTGATGTAAATGTCCTGGTCGGCCAGGTTAAGTTTTGTACGCTTCTCCAACATAGCAATTAACAGGTTCACCCGGTTTAAGTCAATGCCGCTGGCAGCTCGCTTGGGATAGCCATAGCTAGTCCGGTTAACCAGGGCCTGGACTTCTACTAATAGCGGTCTGGAACCTTCCATAGTCGCCAGGACGACTGAACCGTCACTTATTTGTCGCTCGGCTAACAGGGCAGCCGAGGGATTAGCAACAACTCGCAGACCAGTGTCGGCCATTTCAAAGATACCAGCCTCATTGGTTGAGCCGTAGCGGTTCTTCTCACCCCTCAGCACCTTGAAGCCGCCGTAGCGGTCACCCTCCAGCTGTAGGACTACGTCGACAACATGTTCCAAGACTTTAGGTCCAGCGATTGAGCCCTCTTTTGTTACATGCCCGACAAGGACCAAGGCGGTATTGGTTTGCTTGGCGGCCGCGCTAAGAAGCCTGGTGCTGTTAGTAATCTGGCTGACTGTGCCGGCAGCAGATGCAATGGCATTAACTGTTACAGTTTGAATAGAGTCAATTATTACTAACTTGAATTGACTAGAGGCAATAGTAGCGGCAATATCATCGGCATTGTTGGCTGTTGCTAATTTAAGTTTTGCTTGTCCGGCTCCCAGCCGCTGGGCCCGCAGGCCAATCTGGTGGGCCGATTCCTCGCCACTGATATAAAGGACTGGCTGTGATTTGGCTACGGCATCAGCTAATTGAAGTAATAATGTGCTTTTGCCAATGCCGGGTTGGCCGGCTATTAAGGTCACGCTGCCGGCGACAAAACCACCGCCCAGCACGATGTCAACTTCGCTAACCCCCGTTACTAATCGCTTTAAGTTGTCGGTTTTAGCAAGTTTTAAGACGCTCTTGGCTTCAAGCGCATGACCGCCGCTTGAAGCGGTTGTTGATGATATTTCTAGTTGCTCTTCAAGTGTGTTCCACTCTCCACACTGAAAGCAGCGGCCCGACCAAGTCGCCGACATAGCGCCGCAATTGCTGCAGACAAACCTCACCGCATTTTTTCTAGCCATAGCCCAAATAGTGTATCATTATTGGCTGTTTACGGTGGCGGAGCGGCTATCTAAGGCTTTTATAAGCTGGTTTTCTTCCAAAGTTACGGCTTGGTATTGGCTGACTAGCTGGTTGTGCTGACCAACCAGCTGATTGTAGCTGCTAATTAATTCTTTGTATTGCTGGACCTGGGCGTTATAGGCATCGACGTGGGCGTTATAACTATTGGCATCATCTGTAGAGCGCTGAGATTCCAGAGCTTGTCTTTTTGACCTTAATTGGCTGGCTGTAAGATCTATTTGCGTTTGCAGGATTTTAAGTTGAGCTTCTAGGCTTTTAATTTGAGCTAAAAGGGCCGCGGCCTTAGCTTGACGAGAAGTAAAAGCTTGTTGGTATTTCTGCGAATAGGCTACCACTCGGCGCCGGTTTGAGAAGTATTTAGTGTAGTAGGCCTCAAGTTTTGGCGGTAGATTAGCGACTTCGGAGCCAAAGACAGAGTGCATTTCATTAAGGACGGCGTCAGGTTCGGATTTCTTGTAGGCGGCAATAGTGTTAATTAGGCGCCTGTCATGCAATTCATGCTGGTAATAATCCAGTAGCAAGCTGTCGACATAAGCACGGTCATGGTCATCAAGACGCTCATAAATAGCATGCAGGGCTTCATGAGCGGCTGTAACCTGGACGACGCCGCTAAGCTTAGGATCGCTAACGTTATATAAAAATATGCCGGTTTCGTGGTCATGGTAACAACCCAGGATAATGGTTTGCTCACCACCATTATCTGGGCAGTCCTGGTTAAAGCTGGCTTTGCCTTCTACGACAGGACGGTTAACGTAAAACAGATGACGGGTGTACGATGTCATGGACGTGGCGTCAGCTAGCTTTATAACAGTAATCGGTGGGCTGTAGCCTCTAAGCCGATACCAATCATATAGATTTTGGCGCTGAGTCCAGCCAAAAAATAAGGCCAGTAACAATCCTAGGCTGAATACATAACCACTAACCTTGCGAGTAGTGCTCATATTGTCAGTATAACAAAACCGTTTTCTTAGGCTTCTTGGGCGGTGGAGTAGTTTAGGGCTTTATCGCGCACCCCCACCTGTACGATATCACCTTTAAGATAGCGGCTGTCCAACATATCGAGGGCAATGTGATCCTCAATCGTGTCTTGTAACAATCGTCTCAGTGGCCGAACACCGTTATGGGCGTCATAACCTTCGTCTATAAGATGTTGTTTGGCGGCTGGTGTTAATTCCAGACCGATACCATGTTTAACCAGTCGTTGACGCAACTCTTCAATTTGCAGGTCTAAAATTTTAAACACGTCTTTTTTAGTCAGTGCTCTAAAGACAATGGTCTTATCTATACGGTTCAATAGTTCCGGACGCATGGTTTTCTTTAAATCATCCATGACTTTACTTTTGTTCATAGCGTGCAAACCATCAAGATCTTTTAAATCACCTTGACTAGCGGCGTGGAAGCCTAAGCTGGCTTCTTTTTGCAGTTTCTGGGCACCAATGTTGCTAGTCATAATAACTATGGTATTGGTGAAATCTATTTTGCGTCCCTTAGCGTCAGTTAATACACCGTCCTCCAGAATTTGGAGCAACATGTTGAATACTTCCGGGTGAGCTTTTTCAATTTCGTCAAATAGTACCAGGCTGTAGGGCTGGCGCCGGATTTTATCCGTCAATTGGCCGCCGTCATCGTAACCAACATAACCGGCCGGGGCGCCGACTAAACGGGCTACCGTGTGGTGTTCGCCGAACTCACTCATGTCAATTTTTACCAAGGTTTCGGCGCTTCCAAAGAATTCACGGGCCAGAACCCTGGCTAGCTCGGTTTTACCAACGCCGGTCGGTCCTAGAAATATAAATGAGCCGATTGGACGCGTACCGCTGCTCAGCCCCATTCGGTTACGACGGACAGCTTGGGCGACAGCCTTGACAGCTTCATCCTGACCGATAACGTAGCGGCTAAGAGATTTTTCTAGGTTTAGCAGATATTTAGCTTCGGAACGGATGACCTTTTTAACCGGCACGCCGGTCATGCGAGCTACTACCTCGGCGACATCATCGCTTGACATGGTTAACTTGTTAACAGCTTTACCGCTGGCATGCAGTTTTTTAAGCTCTTCATTAATTTGACTGGCCCGAGTCTTATAGCGGGCAGCTTTTTCATAATCTTCAGCCTCGCCGGCGTCCTCTTTGCGGGTATTGACTAGTTTTAGCTCCTTTTGTAGTTTTCGGACTTCAGGTGGAGTTTTACCCTTGTCTACACGCAGGTAGGCTGACGTCTCGTCTAATAAATCAATTGCTTTATCGGGCATAAACCGATCATTTACATAACGTTTGGCCAAGCCAACAATATCCTCCAAGACTTCATCGTTAACGCTAACATTGTGGAATGATTCGTAGTGCTTGCGAAGTCCCTTTAATATAGCTAGTGTCTCTGGTACTGTCGCCTCCGGCACTTGGATCGGTTGAAAGCGGCGTTCTAAGGCCGCATCTTTTTCTATATGTTTAGTATATTCAGCCGTCGTTGTAGCGCCAACAACTTGGATTTTACCGCGAGAAAGAGCCGGCTTTAAGATATTACCAGCGTCCATAGCTCCCTCAGCTGCACCTGCACCAACAATTAAGTGCAGTTCGTCAATAAAGACAATGGTTTTTTTATCGTTCTCCAGTTCAGACATAACCTTTTTAAGACGTTCTTCAAATTCGCCTCGGTATTTTGTACCAGCTACCATACCGGCTAGGTCCAGCATTACAATCCGCTTGTCCACTAGTCCGTCGGGTACGTCCTCGACGGCAATTCTCTGTGCCAGACCTTCGACAATAGCAGTTTTACCGACACCTGGTTCACCAATTAACACCGGATTGTTTTTGGTACGTCGGTTTAGAATTGTAATAACACGGCGGATTTGAGCCTCACGACCGACAACCGGATCCAGCTTACCTTCTCGGGCCTGCAGGGTTAAATCCGTGCCGTAAAAATCAATGGCGGTCTTGCGGCGTTGTTTGCCGCGTCGGCGGGTACTGGTGCCTTCGCTGTCTTCGTATTGTTGACGGTTTAGGAATTGCTCTAGTTCACCCAGTAAGCGATCTATATCTATATTCATATCTCTCACTAAGATAGTAGCCCGAGCATTCTTTTGATTTAAAATGGCGTATAGAATGTGCTCTGTGCCGCAGTAGTCCTGGTTAAAGTCACGAGCTACTTCGTAGGCCATTTTTAGTGTCAGCTTAGCGGTTTCGCTCAGTCCCTTAGCGCCCATATTTATAACTAGGGTTTTTGGGGTAAGATTTAGCGCCAGGCGAGCTCGATCAAGTGTAATACCGGCACCTTCCAAAATTTTGGAGCCCATCGAAGATTCTTGAGCTAATAGACCTAGTAGTAGATGCTCAGTGCCAACATACGGACTGCCAAAACCGCGGGCAATTGACTCTGCGTGGCGCAGACTTTGCCGGGCATTGTCGGTTAAGTGATTTGAGAATTCCTGAAAGTCAGGGCTATTTGGCATCATGTAATTATTATCCCACTTCT